>DATLBJ010000198.1:0-27004 GCA_035526975.1 Ramlibacter sp. | reverse complement strand
GACCGGCACGCCGTACGTTTCCTTCATCTTGCCGCCGTACTGGTTGATCAGCGCCAGCAAATCCTGCGGCACGGACGACGAGCCATGCATCACGAGGTGGGTGTTGGGAATGCGACGGTGGATTTCCTTGATGCGGTCGATGGCGAGGATGTCGCCGGTGGGCTTGCGCGAGAACTTGTAAGCGCCGTGCGACGTGCCGATCGCGATCGCGAGCGCATCGAGCTGCGTCTTCTTCACGAAGTCGGCAGCCTGCTCCGGGTCGGTGAGCAGCTGTTCGCGCGTCATCGTGCCTTCGGCGCCGTGGCCGTCTTCCTTGTCGCCCTTCATGGTCTCGAGCGAGCCGAGGCAGCCGAGTTCGCCTTCGACCGTCACGCCGACCTTGTGCGCCATGTCGACCACCGTGCGGGTCACGTCGACGTTGTACTCGTAGCTTGCAATCGACTTGCCGTCCGCGTTGAGCGACCCGTCCATCATCACCGATGAAAAGCCGAGCTTGATCGCGCCCGAGCAGACGTCCGGACTCTGTCCGTGATCCTGGTGCATCACCAGCGGGATTTCCGGATAGGCCTCCAGTGCCGCGAGGATGAGGTGCTTGATGAAAGGCTCCCCCGCGTATTTGCGGGCCCCCGCCGAAGCTTGCAGGATCACCGGTGCGCCGGTTTCCTTCGCCGCTTCCATCACGGCTTGCACCTGCTCAAGGTTGTTGACGTTGAACGCGGGGATGCCATAGCCGTTTTCAGCGGCGTGGTCCAGCAGCTGGCGCATGGAGACGAGAGGCATGGGAAGTCCTGCGGGGAGTTGAAGAGATTGGAGCGATTTTACGAGCCGCGGCTCGGCAGGGGTGCTCAGCCGTGGTTCATTCCACCCGGCAAATCTTCAACATGTTCGTGCCGCCGGGCGCACCCATCGGCTCGCCGCAGGTGATTGCGTAGATGTCGCCGCTTTGCACGATGCCGCGCTTTTTCAGGTGCGACTCCGCTTCGCGCAGCGCCTCGTCGCGCTCGGCGCTCTGGTCCATCAGCAGCGGGCGCACGTTGCGGTACAGCGCCAGCTTGCGCTGCGTGGTGAGCTTCGGCGTGAGCGCGTAGATCGGGATGTGGATGCGGTGGCGGCTCATCCACAGCGCGGTCGAGCCCGAATCGGTCAGCGCCACGATCGCCTTGCACCCGAGGTGATGCGCCGTGAACAGCGCGCCCATCGCGATCGAGTGGTCGATGCGCTGGAAGCTCATGCCCGTGAAGTCGGCATCGAGCTTGACGTCCTCGGCCTTCTCCGCTTCCGAGCAGATGTTGGCCATCTCAATCACGGTCTCGAGCGGGTAGCGCCCCGACGCGGTCTCCGCGCTGGTCATCACCGCATCGGTGCCGTCGAGCACGGCGTTGGCCACGTCACTCACTTCCGCGCGCGTGGGCACGGGGTTGGTGATCATCGACTCCATCATCTGCGTCGCCGTGATCACAACCTTGTCGCGCTCGCGCGCCATGCGGATCATTCGCTTTTGCAGTGCGGGCACGGCGGCGTTGCCGACTTCCACCGCGAGGTCACCGCGCGCGACCATGATGCCGTCGCTCGCATCCAGGATCTGTTCGAGGTTCGGGATGGCCTCGGCGCGTTCGATCTTCGCGATCAGGCCGGGCTTGTGCCGTCCTTCGGCGCCGGCGACGTTGCACAGCTGGCGCGCCATCTCCATGTCGGTGGCGGTCTTCGGGAAGCTCACGGCGACGTAGTCGGCCTGGAAGCTCATCGCCGTGCGGATGTCTTCCATGTCCTTCGCGGTGAGTGCGGGCGCGGTCAGGCCGCCGCCCATCTTGTTGATGCCCTTGTTGTTGGACAGGTCGCCGCCCATCTTGACGGTGGTGTTCACCTGGTCGCCGCGCACCGAATCCACCGTGAGCACGATCAGGCCGTCGTTGAGCAGCAGCAGGTCGCCGGGCTTCACGTCGCGCGGCAGTTCCTTGTAGTCGAGGCCCACGCCGTTGACGTCGCCCAGTTCCGTACGCGACGCATCGAGCACGAACTTCGCGCCGGCAGCGAGTGCCGCCTTGCCGTCGGCGAACTTGCCGACACGGATCTTGGGGCCCTGCAGGTCCGCCATGATGGCCACTTCGCGGCCTGCGCGCTGCGCGGCTTCCCGCACGAGGTTCGCGCGGTCGATGTGGTCCTGCGCCTTGCCGTGGCTGAAGTTCAGGCGCACGACGTTCACGCCCGCGCGGATCATCTGTTCGAGCATTTGCGGCTCGCTCGAAGCGGGCCCCAGCGTGGCAACGATCTTGGTGGCACGACGCGCCATGGTGATTTCTTCTCCTTGTTCCCCGATTGTGGACCTTCCGCGCTGCCGAGGCAGCCGGTCAGCCGTTCGCGCGCTTCTGCAGGATCTCGAACGCGGGCAAGGTCCTGCCTTCGAGCACCTCGAGGAAAGCACCGCCGCCGGTCGAGATGTACCCGATGTCCTTCTCGATCCCGTACTTGGCGATTGCCGCCAGCGTGTCGCCGCCGCCCGCAATGCTGAACGCATCCGAATCGGCGATGGCGCGCGCGATCGTCTTCGTTCCGTTGGCAAACTCGTCGAATTCGAACACGCCCACCGGCCCGTTCCACACGATCGTTCCCGCCGCCTTCAATTGGTCCGCGAGTCGCTGCGCGGTCTCGGGGCCGATGTCCAGGATCATGTCGTCGGGCGCGACGTCTTTCGCGGCCTTCACCGTGGCTGGCGCATCGGCCGCGAACTTCTTGGCCACGACGACATCCGTGGGGATGGGCACTTCTGCGCCGCGCGCTTTCATCGCCGCGATCACCGTCTTGGCCTGGTCGACCAAGTCGGCCTCGGCAAGCGAAGTGCCGATCGGCAGGCCCGCCGCCAGCATGAAAGTATTGGCGATTCCGCCCCCGACGACGAGCTGGTCGACGTTCTTCGCGAGCGCTTGCAGGATCGTGAGCTTGGTGGAGACCTTGGAGCCCGCGACGATCGCCACCAGCGGACGCTTCGGCTTCGCCAGCGCCTTCGTGATCGCGTCGATCTCGGCGGCGAGCAGCGGGCCGGCGCACGCGAGCTTGGCGTACTGCGCGATGCCGTAGGTCGTGGCCTCGGCGCGGTGCGCGGTGCCGAACGCGTCGTTGACGTAGATGTCGCACAGCTTGGCCATCTTCTGCGCGAGCTCCGGGTTGTTCTTCTTCTCGCCCTTGTTCACGCGGCAGTTTTCCAGCAGCACGACGTCGCCGGGCTTCACGTCGACGCCGTCGACCCAATCGCGCTTGAGCGGCACTTCGCGGCCCAGCAATTCCGCCAATCGCGTCGCAACCGGCGCGAGCGAATCTTCCGGCTTGAATTCGCCCTCGGTGGGACGGCCGAGATGCGACGTCACCATGACCGCCGCACCGGCATCGAGCGCCATCTTGATGCATGGCACCGAGGCACGCACGCGCGTGTCTTCGGTGATGTGGCCCGAATCGTCCTGCGGCACGTTGAGGTCGGCGCGAATGAAGACGCGCTGGCCGCGCGCGCGGCCCTGTTCACAGAGGTCGGTGAATCGAAGGATGTTCATCCCCCGATTCTAGAAAGCCGCTACCAGCCGAGTCCGAGGTGCAGCGGCAAATACACCGCCATGCCGCCGCCAATGGTCAGCAGCACGTTGCGCCGCCAATAGAAGAGCAGCGCGCCCGCGGGCCCCGCGAACAGCCGCGCGTCATGCCATGTCGGCACGAGGTGGCCGGCTTGCATCACGACTTCAGGAGCAACCACCCCCGCGAGCGCGGCCACGGGTGCGTACTGCAAGGCGCGCTCGGCCCATGTCGGCAAGGCCCACGGGCGATCCAGGATGAAGAAGAAGCAGCGCGTGACGACCGAGACGGCGGCAAGGCCCAGGATCACGGCCGTCGTCCACAGGTCCGTGCCTGGGGTGTTCATGCGGGCGGTCTTTCGGCGAGGGGTGTGTGCCGTTCGAGCCAGAAGCTCACCGCCACGGCCGCCCCAATCGCAATGACGATATTCAGTTTGAGCGGCAGCGAGTAGGCCGCCACCGCCGCCGCTCCCGCAACGAGCGCAGCGAGCTTTCTGAGCGGCGTGTTGGCAAGCGAACACAGGATGCCGATCAGGCAGAGCACGCCGGCGAAGCCGAGCCCCCACGACGTCGGGATCAGGTTGCCGAGAAGGATGCCGGCGACGCTGGCGCCCATCCAGCTGGTCCACGTCACGAAGTAGTTGCCGCACAGGAAGGCTTCTTGCTCGCGCCGCTGCTGCGCCGTCGTGCCCGGATGCGGAAAACGGCGAGTGAACATCGCATAGCTCATGTCCGCCGTGAGATACCCATTGGCCATTCGGCGCCAGCGCGGCATGTGCATCAGGTACGGGCGCAGGTGCAGGCTGAAGACGACGAAGCGCAGGTTGACACAGAAGCCGGTCGCGAGAATCACCCACAGCGGCGCACCCGCGACGATGAGCGGGATCGAGGCGAGTTGCGAGCTGCCCGCGTAGACGAGGAACGTCATCGCCAGCGCTTCGAACACGCTCATGCCCGACTTCACCGTCGCCACGCCGGTCATCAGGCCCCACGCGCTGATGCCCGTGGCCAGCGGCAGCATGTTGCGCGCCGCTTCCTTGAACGCGGGATGCGTGTAGTTCTCGCGCAGGAAGAACATCAGCCGAATTGCACGCCGGGCTCGACGGGAAAGCCGCGCAGGAACTCGCCGACGGAAAGGCGTTTGCCGCCCGCGCGCTGCAACTCCGTGACGTCCAGCCGCGATCCGTCGCCGCACGCGATGCCGATACCGCGCGCGCTGACATCCACGACGGTTCCGGGCGCCATGCTGCCGCGGCCGGGCGTGGCGATCGCGCGCCACACCTTGATCGCTTCACCATTCAATTGCGCCATGGCGCCCGGTGCGGGATTGAACGCACGCACGCGCCGCGCGATCACCTCGGACGATTGCGACCAGTCGATCGCGGCTTCGGCCTTGTCGATCTTGTTCGCGTAAGTCACGCCGTCGGCCGGTTGCGGCGTGGGCGTCAATCCACCGCACGCCGCAATCTCCAGCGCTTCGACGATCATTCGCCCGCCGAGCACCGCGAGCTTGTCGTGCAGCGAGCCCGTCGTTTCGTCGGGGGCGATGGCCATGCGTTCGACCAGCAGCATGTCGCCCGTGTCCAGCCCGGCGTCCATCTGCATGATCGTCACGCCCGTTTCGGCATCGCCGCTTTCGATCGCACGATGGATCGGCGCGGCGCCGCGCCAGCGCGGAAGCAACGATGCATGGATGTTCAGGCAACCGAGCCGCGGCGCATCGAGCACCCACTGCGGCAGGATCAGGCCATACGCCGCCACAACGATCACGTCTGCCGCGGCGGCATCGATCGCCTCTTTCGCCGCGCGCGCGTCGTCCGGATACTTGCCGTCCAGCCGCAAGCTGCGTGGTTGCGACACGGCGATGCCGTGCGCCAGCGCGAAGTGCTTGACCGGCGACGGCTGCAGCTTCATGCCGCGCCCCGCGGGGCGATCCGGCTGGGTGAGAACCCGCGCAATCGTGAAACCCGCCGCGTGGACGCGTTCGAGCGCCACGCGTGCGAAGTCGGGAGTGCCGGCGAAGATGACGCGCACGTTGGGGTCGAAGGCGGGGCCTAGCGGAACGGCGAGCGGAAGTTGCGCAACTCCATGCCCTGGTGGGCACGTGCGACGATGCCGTGCTCGTCGAAGTACACGTAGTAGAACATGTCGGAGTTGGCGACGTCGCGCCAGCGATAGGTCCACACCGGCCCCTGCCAGCTCATGACGCGATCGACCTTGGCGGGCGGGCCGAACTCGCGCTGGATGTCGGCGACGGTCCAGCCCGGCTGGATGCGGTTGAAGTTGTCGAAGGTCAGCGCCTGGTACCGGTGGAGTTCCTTGCCGCTCGCGTCCACATCGACCATCCACGCTTCCTGGCCGGTCGGCTGCAATGAATACTGCAATCGCTGGCCGCCCCCCGGCATGGCGACGACCGCCGTCGGACCGCCCGGGCCCGCGCACGCGGACAGCAGGACGGCCGCCGCAACCAACAACTTGTGCATGAGAACTCTCCCGGAATCAAGCCCGCGCCGATTCGCGCTGCGCCTTGAGCATCTTGCTCTTGATGCGGTTGCGTTTCAGGGGCGACAGGTATTCGACGAACACCTTGCCGCTCAGGTGGTCCATCTCGTGCTGGATGCACACGGCAAGGATGCCTTCCGCCTCGATCGTGCGCGATTGCCCTTTCTCGTCGAGGGCACTGACTTTCACACGCGAGGGGCGTTCCACGCCGTCGTAGATGCCGGGCACCGACAGGCAGCCCTCGTCGTTGACCTGCATCTCCTCGCTGGCCCAGACGATCTCCGGGTTGATGAAGACCTGCGGCTCGTCGCGCCCTTCGGACACGTCGATCACGATCAGGCGTTCGTGCACGTCGACCTGGGTGGCGGCCAGGCCGATCCCGTTGGCCTCGTACATGGTTTCGACCATGTCGGCGGCGAGTTGCTGGATGCGGGCGTCGACCTCGCGGACCGGCTTGGCCACCGTGTGCAGGCGAGGATCGGGGTACTGGAGGATGGTCAGGAGGGCCATGGGTGTCGCTATTTTCGCTACTTTTGGGCTTGCGGGGCTTGCGCGGGCGCCATAAACGTTGCCGTATCAAGGGCTTGGCCGCAGAATCACCAGTACTTTGTCAAGACTTTCGACGGGCGGCGCAAGCCGGCCGGCGCAGCCGACATGCAGAAAACCCGCACCCTCGCCCTCGCCGCCATCGGTCTTTCCGCGCTGGTCGCGACCGGCGCGCACGCGCAGCGCTACCCCATCACCGGCGACCAGCGCGCCACCGCGCAGGAGGTCGCCCAATCGGGCGTGCCCCTGTCGGAGCTCGCCCCCGGTGCGCCCGACCAGTACACGGTCAAGCGTGGCGACACGCTGTGGGGCATCTCCGGCATCTTCCTCAAGAGCCCGTGGCGCTGGCCCGAGCTGTGGGGCATGAACATGCAGGAGATCAAGAATCCGCACCTGATCTTTCCGGGCCAGCAGCTGGTGCTCGAGAAGATGGACGGCCGCGCGCGCCTGCGCGTGCGCGGCGGCGCCGGGGGTCCCGATGTCGCCGACGCCTCAGGCATTCCCACGGTGCGTGTCTCGCCGCGCGTTCGCATCGATCCCCTGGCCGACGGCGGTGCGATCCCGACCCTGCAGACCAACGTGATCGAGCCGTTCCTGAACGAGCCGCTGATCGTCGAGGACGCACAGATGAAGGCGGCGCCGCGCATCGTCGGCGTTCCGGAGAACAAGGTGCTGATCACGCGCGGTGACCGCGCCTATGCGCGCGGGCTGTCCACCACGCCGCTGATGCAGCGCACCGCCGGCCGCACCGACGACTATCGGGTGTTCCGCGACGCACGCGCGATCGTCGAGCCCGGGACGGCCAAGGTCCTCGGATACGAAGCCGCCTACCTCGGCAAGGCGCAACTCGTGCGCAGCGAATCGTCCGCGGAGGGCGCCGTGGTGCCGGCCACCATCGACGTCGTGTTCGCGAAGGAAGAAATCCGCATCGGCGACCGCATGCTGCCCGAGCCGCCGCGCCAGTTCACCACCTATGCACCGCACGCCCCTGCCGGACCGATGCTGGGCACCATCGTCTCGGTGTATGGCGACGCGGTGTCGATCGCGGGCCAGAACCAGATCGTGCTGATCGACAAGGGCACGGCCGACGGCGTGGACAGCGGCACGGTGTTCGCGATCCTCAAGACCGGCGAACGCTCGGTCGACCGCACGCAGTCGGGCCAGACGGCCACGATCAAGCTGCCGGACGAACGCAACGGGCTGATGATGGTGTTCCGCCCGTTCGCGCGCCTGTCGTACGCGCTGATCCTCGAGATCAACGACGCGGTGCAGGTCGGCGATCGCGTCGCGAACCCGCGTTAACAGCGCCCGGGGCACGATGGACCGCGAGGAGCTGGCCGGCTGGCTGCGCCTTGCGCTTCCCGGCGTCGGCAACGAGGCCGCGCGCAAACTCCTCGCCGAATTCGGCCTGCCCGCGCAGGTGCTGGCCCAATCGCGCGACACGCTGGCAGCCATCGTCGGTCCCGCGCTCACGAAGGCCGTGCTTGATCCGCCCGCGGAATTCGAGCCGCAAGTCGAACGCACGCTGCAGTGGCTGGAAGCGTCCGATGCAACGGCGCCCCGCATGGTCCTCACGCTGGCCGATTCGCGCTACCCGCCCGGCCTGCTGCAACTGAGCGACCCGCCGCTGGTGCTGTATGTCACGGGCCCTGCGCGCGCGCCATGGCCCGACGCGCTGGCGATCGTGGGCAGCCGCAATCCGACAGCGCAGGGTCTGACCAATGCGCGGGAGTTCGCGGCGAGCTTTGCGCGCGCGGGCCTGACCGTGGTGTCCGGGCTTGCGCTGGGTGTCGACGGTGCAGCGCACGAAGGCGCGCTGGAGGGCGCGGCGGCGGACGCGGTGGCGACGGTCGCCGTCGTCGGCACGGGGCTCGATCGCGTCTACCCCAAGCAGCATCGCGACCTGGCGCATCGCATCGCGGCACGCGGCTTGATCGTGAGCGAGTACCCGGTGGGCACACCGCCGCTCGCTCAAAACTTTCCCAAACGCAATCGCCTCATCTCGGCGCTGTCGCACGGCACCGTCGTCGTCGAAGCGGCGCTGCAATCCGGATCGTTGATCACGGCCAAGCTCGCAGCAGAACAAGGCAAGGAAGTGTTCGCGATTCCCGGCTCGATCCACTCGCCGCAGTCGCGCGGCTCGCACGCGCTGATCAAGCAGGGCGCGAAGCTGGTGGAGACCGCGCAGGACGTGCTCGAAGAGCTGCCGCTGCTGGCCGGACGCGCGCCGCCATCCGCAACGCCGAAGAAGAAGGGCGGCGGCGCGCAGGACAGCCTGCTCGCGGCGATGGGCTTCGATCCGGTCGGCCTCGACGCACTCGTCGCGCGCACCGGTGTCGGCGCCGCGGCATTGCAGGCGCGGCTGCTCGAACTCGAACTCGCGGGCGAAGTCGCGCGACTGGCGGGGGGCCTGTTCCAGCGCATCGCCCGCGCCTGAAACACACCCGCACTGCGGCGCGATCGCAACACGACGCAACTTCGCACGTGCACCGCGCGCGTTTGGCGCTATATTCGCGCTCAATGTTCGAAGTGCTCGTCTTTGTCTACGAACACTACTGGCGGGGCGATACTTGCCCCGAGCTTCAGCTTCTCGAACGCAAGCTCAGTGCCCAGGGCTTCGAGCCCGAACAAATCCACGAAGCACTCGTCTGGCTCGACGGCCTGAACTTCGCCGCGCAGAACGCCGCGGCCGATGAAGCCGTCGTCATCCAGGTCGCCGCCGCGCCTTCGAGCATGCGCGTGTACTCGCCGTCGGAGCAGGAACACCTCGGCGCCGGGTGCCTCGGATTCATCTCGTTCCTCGCAGGCGCCGGCGTGCTGCCGCCCACCATGCGCGAGATCGTGATCGATCGCGCCATGGCCGCATCGGGCGACCCCGTGTCCCTCGACGACCTGAAGATCATCGTGCTGATGGTGTACTGGAGTTTCGGCAAGCAGCCGGATGCGCTGGTGCTCGACGAGTTGTGCGACTCGCCCGAGACGCGCGTCGCGCACTGACGCCCGGCCTCAGGCTTGCAGCAGGCGCTCGGGGTTCGCGTCGAGTTTCGCCAGCGCGTCGCGCGTGGCGCGCACGGTTAGCGCTTCTTCTTCCGTCGGCAGCAACAGGCCCGCCTGCAGGTAGGCCGCAAGGCGCTTGGCCTGGATCAGGTAGCTGCGCCCGCCGGGTGCGGCGAACAGGTGGAGCTGCTTGCGCTCGCTGCGCCACACATATTGCACCTGCTGCGTCGCACCGTTGTGGTCGAGCGAGAACCAGTTGCCCAGCTGCAGTTCCGCCGCCCACGCGATCATGCCCGCGCTCGGCTTGGAGCCGCCGTCGGCGATCACTTCGATCATCGATGCATCGATGCCGAGCATCATCTCGATGCTGTCGCGGTCCAGCGGCAGGTCGGCGCCCGCGTCCGTCGCGACGAAGTCCTCGAGGTTCTCGAGACGCTTGGTCATCTCGTCGATGCGCTCCTGCGGGATCGCCTCGGTCTTCGACAGGAACGCGTCGGCGAAGATGTCGCCGATCGCCTTGATCTGCGCCTCCTGGTCCTTGCCGACGATGCCCACGAGCGTCATGCCCTGGCGCAGTCGCGCCAGCAGCTTCGGCAGGTCCTGGATCACCTTGGCGCGTTCCTTGCGGTCCGGCTTGGCACTGGCGGCCCACACGAGTTCGGAAGCCGCGGCCTTGAACGCCAGCGTCTCTTCGTGCTTCGGCCCGTGCTTGACGGCGGCGAGCGCGAGCACCTCGGCCCACACCTTGAACAGGAAGACGCGGATTTCTTCGCGCACCGGCATGTCGGCCAGCATCTTGCGCATCTCGATCGTGTACTGGATCGACATCGTCTCCTTTTCCTCCACCTGCTGCGCGACGCTGACCACCTTGGCGGTCGCCTCCTTCTCGGTGAGGAAACGGGACAGGAACTTCTGGAACTCCTCGTACACCAGCTGGAACACGCGCCGGCCGGTTTCGGGATACTGCTCGATCACCTGCACGATGCGCTTGATCTCGGTTTCGAGCGCGCTGCCGCCGATCGACGCGGAATCGAACCCCATCACGACGGACCCCATGCGGTCGATCAGCTGGCGCGCCGGATGCTCGATCGAGCCGAAGAACTCCGGCTCGCCGATCGCCACGCGCAGGACCGGCATCTGCAAGCGCGCGAACCACACTCGGATCGCCGGAGGAATGCGCTCTTCGGCCAGGATGGCCTGGAACATCAGCGCGACGATCTCGATCGTCGCCTTCTCGTTGTCGGTGCTCGCCTTCTTCTTGAGCTCGCCGGTGCGCTGGCGCAGATCCACCGCGACGCGCTGCACCGCGGCGTCGTCGTAGATCACGATCGCATCGGCATCTCCGCCGTGCGCCGTCGCGTCACCGTGCGCCGTGCGCTCGACGACCGTGTCGTGGAGCTGACTGACGTTCTGCGCCAGCGCCTCGGCGAGTGCCGGGGACGGCCGCGTGACCGGCGCGGCGTCGTAGCCGACCACACGTTCGGTGAGCAGGCGCTTGAGCTGCCCGAGCACGCCCGTCGCGCGCATGCGCGCCCGCGCCAGCGGCGGGCTCGACGTCATCATGCGTGTTTCGTCGTGGATGCCGGTTTGTGCGCCGCCGTGCTGGGTGGATTCGCCCTGCCTGCCCGCACCCCCCTGCCTTCCGTGTCCCATGGAGCTGCCGGGCGCGCTGCCTTGCGGGGCATGCGCTCCTTGCGAGCCGTATCCGCCCTGCGGCGCATAGCCGCCCTGTGAAGGGCGGCCGCCTTGCGCTGCGCCACCGCCTTGCGGTGCATGGCCGCCCGGGGCGTGCCCGCCGCCGGGTCCGGATGGCATGCCGCCGCCCGAGTGCCCACCACCCGAGTGCCCACCGCCCGAATAGCCGCCGCCCATGTCGCCGCCCTGGCCGGACGGCATGCCGTAGGCCCCGCCGACGTAGCTGGTCTCGGGAAAGCCGTATGTGCCGCCCGCACCGGCGACCCCGCCTTGGCCGCCCCAGTCGCCGCCGCCCTGGCCCATGTTGTTCGGGTCGCCGCCCGGTTCACCCTGCTGCTGCGGCGGCGGCTGCGGTTGTTGCGGCTGCTGGGGACGCCCCGGCGCCGAGCGTTTTACCCGCGCGCTGAAATCGATGTCGCGCATCACGTTGTTCGCGACGAGGAACTCGTTGGTGCTCTTGTACGCGGGCGGGATGTGCTCGAGGAGGACCTTCTGGATCACGTCCTGGACCAGGCCCCAGGCCTCGCGCGACAGTTCGGCCTTGTTCCATTGCTCGACGAGCAGCTGGCACAGGGCTTCCGGCCGCAGGATGTCGGTGGTCTGCTGTTCCTCGCCGTCAAGGTGCTGCATGCGCACCTTCAGGTCGTTGAGGTCCCACACGGCCTTCTCGCCGATGGTCAGCGCCAGCCGCGAGGCGAGGATCTTGTTGTCCACCACGTTCTCTTCGACCAGCGACAGGCTCATCGCATCGAAGCGGACCTTGGTGGTGGCCGTCGGCGGCTCGACCGCCTTCTGCCAGACCTTCGCGGCGCCCTGCAGGAAGGCAGACCCCTTCTTGTCGAAGTCCATCATCGCGTCGCGCCGCTCCTGCATCTCGCGCGCCCCTGCGGGCGTCTGCGCGAGCTCGAGCAGGCGGTTGCGAATCTGCGTGCCGATGGGCCCGAGCGCTGCGACGGCGGCGGCGACGAAATGCTCCCGGGCCTTGCGCGCGACGGCGAGGCCTTGGACGGGAGGACGTTGCGAGGCCACGGCTTTTTGTCTTTCGCGGGCCTAGACGGTCGCGCCCGCGTTCGGGTCGGCGGGGTCGCCTTCCCGTTTCGATGATGCCTTGACGAGGTCGTCGCGCTTGATGCCCAGCCACATCGCGATGGCCGCCGCGACGAACACCGACGAATAGATGCCGAAGCAGATGCCGATGGTCAGCGCCAGCGCGAAGTAGTGCAGCGTGGCCCCGCCGAACAGCAGCATCGACAGCACCATCGCCTGCGTGCAGCCGTGCGTGATGATCGTGCGGCTGATCGTCGACGTGATCGCGTTGTCGATGATCTGCACCGTGTTCATCTTGCGGTAACGCCGGAAGTTCTCGCGGATCCGGTCGAAGATCACGACCGATTCGTTCACCGAATAGCCCAGCACGGCGAGCACCGCCGCCAGCACCGCCAGCGAAAACTCCCACTGGAAGAACGCGAAGAAGCCCAGGATGATCACCACGTCGTGCAGGTTGGCGATGATCGCCGCCACCGCGAACTTCCACTCAAAGCGGAATGCGAGGTAGATCATGATGCCGGCGACCACCATGGCCAGTGCCTTCAGGCCGTCGGTCGCGAGCTCTTCGCCGACCTGGGGGCCGACGAACTCCGTGCGGCGCAGCTGGACACCGGGCGCGTCGGCGCGCAGCGTCGCCAGGACTTTCTCGCTTTGTTGCGCGGAGCTCACGTTTTTCTGCCCCGGCAGTCGGATCAGCACGTCGCGGGCGGTGCCGAAGTTCTGCACTTGCACGTCCTGGTAGCCCAGGCCCGCAATGGCGCCGCGGATCTTGCCGACGTCGGCCGGCTGCGAATAGGCGACCTCCATCACCGTGCCGCCTGTGAACTCGACCGAGAGGTGCAGGCCGCGCGAGAACAGGAAGAAGACCGCCGCGGCAAACGTGAGGAAGGAGATCACGTTGAAGACCAACGCGTTCTCCATGAACGGGATGTCCCGGCGGATTCTGAAAAATTCCATTGGTCCCTGCTACTCCGGCTTGGTTATAGCGCCTTCCGTTCCGGGCCGCCAGACGGTCCCGATCGAAACGGCCTTGAGCTTCTTCTTGCGCCCGTACCAAAGGTTGACGAGGCCGCGCGAGAAGAACACCGCGGAGAACATCGACGTGAGGATGCCGATGCAATGCACCACGGCGAAGCCGCGCACCGGGCCGGAGCCGAAAGCGAGCAGGGCCAGCCCCGCGATCAGCGTGGTGATGTTCGAGTCGAAGATGGTGCCCCAGGCGCGCTCGTAGCCGGAGTTGATCGCGGCCTGCGGCGACGCGCCGTTGCGAAGCTCCTCGCGCACGCGCTCGTTGATCAGGACGTTGGAGTCGATCGCCATGCCCAGTGCCAGCGCCATGGCGGCCATGCCGGGCAGCGTCAGGGTCGCCTGCAGCATCGACAGCACGGCGACCAGCAGCAGCAGGTTCACGCCCAGCGCGATCGCCGAGAACACGCCGAACAGCATGTAGTACAGCATCATGAACGCGCAGATCGCGATGAAGCCCCAGGTCACGCTGTGGAAGCCCTTGGTGATGTTGTCGGCGCCCAGCGACGGGCCGATCGTGTATTCCTCGATGATCTCCATCGGCGCGGCCAGCGAGCCGGCGCGCAGCAGCAGCGCGGTGTCGTTGGCCTCCACGGTCGTCATGCGGCCCGAGATCATCACGCGGCCGCCGCCGATTTCGCTGCGGATCACGGGGGCCGTCACCACCTCGCCCTTGCCCTTTTCGAACAGGATGATCGCCATGCGCTTGCCGACGTTCTCGCGCGTGACGTCCTTGAAGATGCGCGCGCCCTTGGCGTCGAGCGTCAGGTGGACGGCCGGCTCCTGCGTCTGGCTGTCGAAGCCGGGCTGCGCGTCGGTGAGGTTGTCGCCGGTCAGCATCACCTGCTTGCGCACCACCACCGCCTGGCCGGTCCGCTCGACGTACTTCTCGTCGCCGAAGGGCACCGGCCCGGAACCAAGCTCCGCGCCCCGGGCTTCCGTGCTGTCGTCGACCATGCGGATCTCGAGCGTCGCGGTGCGCCCGAGGATGTCCTTGGCCTTCGCGGTGTCCTGCACGCCCGGCAGTTGCACCACGATGCGGTCGAGCCCCTGCTGCTGGATCACCGGCTCGGCCACGCCGAGTTCGTTGATCCGGTTGTGCAGCGTCACCATGTTCTGCTTGAGCGCCTGCTCCTGCACGCGCCGAGCCGCTTCCGGCTTGATCGTGGCGACCATGCGGAACTCGCTGCCCGAAGGGCCGTCGGTTTCCTGCAGGTCGACGAACTGCTCCGCGATGACCGCCTTGGCGGCCTGCAGCGTCGCCGGGTCGCGGAACGCCACTTCGATCGACTGCCCGTTGCGGCTGATGCCGCTGTGGCGCACGTTCTTCTCTCGAAACGAGGTGCGCAGGTCGCCGGCGAGCGACTCGGCTTTCTTCGTCAGCGCCGCCTGCATGTCCACCTGGAGCATGAAGTGCACGCCGCCGCGCAGGTCCAGGCCGAGGTACATGGGCGCCGCGCGCAGCGCGGACAGCCACTTCGGCGAGCCGGACAGCAGGTTCAGCGCGACGACGTAGGTCGGGTCACTCGGGTCGGGGTTGAGCGCGCGCTGGATCGCGTCCTTGGCCTTCAGCTGCGTGTCGGTGTTGGTGAAGCGCGCCTTGACCGAATTCGCATCGAGCGTCATTTCCTCCGGCGCGATGTTCGCCTTGGCCAGCGCCTCGCGCACCCGCGCTTCGGTCGACTCGTCGACCTTGACGGTGGCCTTGCCCGACGAGACCTGCACGGCCGGCGCTTCGCCGAAGAAATTCGGCAGTGTGTACAGCGCGCCGATGACCAGCGCGACGACGATGACGAGGTATTTCCAGAAGGGGTAGCGATTCACTTCATCGTGCCCTTGGGAAGCACTTGCACCACGGCGTGCCGCTGCACCTGCACTTCGACGCCATTGGCGACCTCGATGCCGAGCATCGAATCTCCGAGCTTGGTGACCCTGCCGATCATGCCGCCGGCGGTGGCGACTTCATCGCCCTTGGCGAGCGCTTCGAGCATCGACTTGTGCTCCTTCTGCCGCTTCATTTGCGGGCGGATCATGATGAAGTACAGCACCACGAACATCAGCACGAGCGGCAGCATGCCTCCGAGCATGGAGGTCATGTCGCCGCCGGCGGCGGTCTGGGCGTAGGCGGAGGAGATGAACACGGAAGGACTCCAGGCGGGTGAGGGGTTCGAGCTCTGCCACGCACCCGGGTTCCCCGGGCGCGGGCGAAAGCCATCGATTGTAAGTGGGCGCGCCCGGGTAAGAACTTATGCCGCGCGCTGCTGCGCCGCCGCCGCCGGCCAGTCGCGCAGCAATGCGGCCCAGCGCTCGCGGGCGGCGTGCAGGTTGCGCTCTTTCACGTGCCCGTATCCCTTGATCTGCTCGGGAATGCGCGCGATGTCGACCGCCTGGTCGTGATTGGCGGAGGAAAGCCCGGCCAACACCTGCTCGAGCGATGCGCGGTACTCGCCGATCAGCGCGCGCTCGGTGCGGCGCTCCTCGCTGCGGCCGAAGAAATCGAACGCGGTGCCGCGCAAGCCCTTCAGGCGCGCCAGCAGCTTGAACAGCGCCATCGTCGACGGGCCGAACTTGCGCTTTTGCAGCTCGCCCTTGTCGTTGCGCCTGGCGATCGACGGGGGCGCGAGGTGGAAGTGCACCTTGTAGTCGCCTTCGAACATCGCGGCGACCTTGTCCTCGAAGCCCGTCCGGGTGTACAGGCGCGCCACTTCGTATTCGTCCTTGTACGCCATCAACTTGAACAGGTAGCGGGCGACCGACTCGGCCAGCGTGGTCTTGCCCAGGGGCGCTTCGGCCACGCGCACTTTCTCCACAAAATCGCTGTATTGCCGGGCGTACGCGCTGTCCTGGTAGTGCGTGAGGAACTCGATGCGTCGCGCCACGATGGATTCGAGCGTCTCGCGCTTCTTCAGATGGATCACTTGGGCAGGGGCCAGCAGCTTTTCGACCGACGGCCAGTCGTGCGCGGCGCGGCGGCCCCATTCGAAGGCTGCCTTGTTGCGGTCGACGGTAACGCCATTGAGCTCGATTGCGCGCATCAGCGATTCGTGCGCCAGCGGGACCCAGCCCTTTTGCCAGGCAAAGCCCAGCATCATCGGGTTGGTATAGATCGAGTCGCCCAGCAACTTCGTCGCCGCCGCGTCGGCGTTGAACACCGACAGGCCGTCGCCCACCGCGTTGGCGATTTCCGTGGCACACGCATCCGCCGGGTTGGCCCAGTTCGCGTTCTTCACGAACGCGGCGGTCGGCGTGCTGTGTCCGTTGAGCGCGACGTGCGTGCGGCCGGGGCGCATGCGCAGCACGGTCTCCTTGCCTGCGCTCACGATGGGATCGCAGCCGATGACGAGGTCCGCGCCGGCCATGTTCACGCGCGTCGTGCGGATCGCATCCTGCGACTGGCCGATCAGGACGTGGCTCCACGTCGCGCCGCCTTTTTGCGCGAGGCCCGCGGCGTCCTGCGTGACGATGCCCTTGCCTTCGATGTGCGCGGCCATGCCGAGCAACTGGCCGATGGTGATCACGCCGGTGCCGCCGACACCCGCGACGATGATGCCGTAGGCGCCGTGCAATGAGGGCAGTTCCGGCTGCGGCAGCACGGGCAGCCCTTCGAGCGACACGCCTTCGGTCTTCGACTTCGCCTTCAGCCGGCCGCCTTCGACCGTGACGAAGCTCGGGCAGAAGCCCTTGACGCAACTGGTGTCCTTGTTGCAGGAGCTCTGGTTGATCGTGCGCTTGCGGCCGAACTCGGTTTCGAGCGGCTCGACCGACAGGCAATTCGATTTCGCGCTGCAGTCGCCGCAGCCTTCGCACACCAGGTCGTTGATGACGACGCGCACGGCCGGATCGACCATCTTGCCGCGCTTGCGGCGGCGGCGCTTCTCGGTCGCGCAAGTCTGGTCGTAGATGATCGCGGTCGTCCCGGCAATCCCGCGGAACTCGCGCTGGATGCGATCGAGCTCGTCGCGGTGATGGACCTCGACGCCCGGCGGCAATTTCGCGACGGTGTACTTCCCGGGCTCGTCGGTCACGACGATCGCGCGCGTCACGCCTTCGGCGACGACGCTGTGCGCGATCTGGATCACCGAGTGGCCTTCGGGCCGCTCGCCCACTTGCTGGCCGCCGGTCATGGCGACCGCGTCGTTGTAGAGGATTTTGTACGTGATGTTCACGCCGGCGGCGATCGACTGGCGGATGGCGAGCAGTCCGCTGTGGAAGTAGGTGCCGTCACCGAGGTTCGCGAACACGTGCTTCTCATGGGTGAACGGCTGCTGGCCGACCCACGGCACGCCTTCGCCGCCCATCTGCGTGAAACCGATCGTGGCGCGATCCATCCATGTCGCCATGAAGTGGCAGCCGATGCCGGCCATCGCGCGCGAGCCTTCGGGCACGACGGTCGACGTGTTGTGCGGACAGCCCGAACAGAACCACGGCGTGCGGTCGCCCCTGACCTCGACGACCTGCATTGCGCGCTCCTTGGCTTCGAGGATCGCGAGTTGCGCGTCGATACGCGCGGCGGTGTCGGAATCGACACCCAGCTTCTTCAGGCGCTGCGCGATCGCGCGCGAGATGAGTGCCGGCGACAGGTCCGCGTTGGCGCGCAGCAACTTGTTCTCGCTGGGGTTGGACTGCGCCCACTCGCCCCCCGACGCATCGCCGGGCGCTTCGTTGAACTTGCCGACCACGTTGGGCCGCACGTCGGCCCTCCAGTTGTACAGCTCCTCCTTCAGCGCGTATTCGATGACCTGGCGCTTTTCCTCGACGACGAGGATTTCCTTCAGCCCGGTGGCGAACTCGCGCGTGATCTGCGCTTCGAGCGGCCACACCACGCCCACCTTGTGCACGCGCACGCCGATGCGGCGGCACGTTTCGTCGTCGAGCCCGAGGTCGAGCAGCGCCTGGCGCGTGTCGTTGTAGGCCTTGCCGCTGGCGATCAGGCCGAAGCGGTCGTTCGGGCTTTCGATCACGTTGTAGTTGAGGCGGTTGGCGCGGATGTACGCCAGCGCCGCGTACCACTTGATGTCGAACAGGCGCGCTTCCTGGTCGAGCGCGTTGTCGGGCCAGCGGATGTGGACGCCGCCCGGCGGCATGGCGAAGTCCGTGGGCATGCGGATGTCGACGCGCTGCGGATCGATGATCGCGGTGCTGCTCGACTCCACGATCTCCTGAATCGTCTTCATTCCCGACCACACGCCGGCATAGCGGCTCAACGCAAATGCGTGAAGGCCGAGGTCGAGGATCTCCTGCACGTTCGCCGGGAAGAACACCGGAAAACCGCAGGCCTTGAAGATGTGGTCCGACTGGTGCGCCGCCGTCGAACTCTTGGCGACGTGATCGTCGCCGGCGACCGCGATCACGCCGCCCCACGGCGTCGTGCCCGCCATGTTCGCGTGCTTGAACACGTCGGCGCTGCGATCGACGCCCGGCCCCTTGCCGTACCAGATGCCGAACACGCCGTCGAACTTGTGCTGCTCCTTCGGCACGAAGCCGAGTTGCTGCGTGCCCCACAGCGCCGTCGCGGCGAGTTCCTCGTTGACGCCCGGCTGGAACACGATGTTGTTCGCCGCGAGGAATTTCTTCGCGTTCCACAGCGCCTGGTCGTAAGTGCCGAGCGGCGAGCCGCGGTAGCCGCTGATGAAGCCGGCGGTGTTCTTGCCCGCAAGCGCATCGCGTTGGCGTTGGAGCATCGGCAGCTTCACCAGCGCCTGCACGCCGCTCATGAATGCGCGGCCGTAGTCGAGCGAGTACTTGTCGTCGAGCGTGACCGTCTCGAGGGCCTTGCGAATATGTTCTGGCAGCGGTGCATTCATGGCGCCGTTGTCTCCGTCAGTCGTTGTAGGGGTGAGCTGCCCAGTGTATGCATCCGACGCGGATATGTCTTTGCGTTTGATGCCGGAAAGCGGCTAGGATGAGAAAGGATCTTTCTCAAATGAGCGGTTTATGGAAACGCTGGACAGCTTTGACATCAAAATACTGCAAGAGCTGCAAACCGACGCACGCCTGACCAACGCCGAACTCGCGCAGCGAGTCGGCCTCTCGGCGGCGCCCTGCTGGCGCCGCGTCCGAGCGCTCGAGCAGGCGGGGTTCATCAAGGGCTACCGCGCCGAGATCGACCGCCACAAGATCGGCCTGGGCGTGCTTGCCTTCGTGCGGCTCGATGCGCAACAGAACACCGGCGAGCGCACGCGCGAGATGGAAGAGGCGATCCGCAAGATCGCGGAAATCGTGTCGTGCCACTACATCAGCGGCGCGGGCACGTTCGAGATGCAGGTGGTCAGCCGCGACCTCGATTCGTTTTCGCAGTTCGCGCGCAAGGTGCTGATCAACCTGCCGAACGTGAAGGACCTGCACACCAGTTTCTCGCTGGGCGAAGTCAAGGCGAGCAGCACACTGCCGCTGTCGCACCTGGGAGCGAAGCGCGCTTAGTCGCGCGTGCACCGGGCTTCGGATGCCGGCGAAACGAAATTGATTTTCGCGCCGCGCTCCTGGGGATCCAGGCCGAACGCCGCTTTCAGTTTCGTGCTGCTGTAAACGGTTTGCTGCGGGGCCGTGCCGCCGGCGTCACGCAACACGGTCTCGGGATCGCGCCCGGCGAAGAGCAATTCCGCAGAACCATCGCCGAAGCGCACGTCAAATTCCAGCCCCCCGTCACAGCGGTAGTGCGGCAGCAAGCCCGGCTTCTTGGCAGGGGGCGCTTCTGCGCGAGGGGAAGGTGCCGGCGCCGCAATATCCGGCACGGACACTGGCGCCGGGCGCGATGCGCACCCTCCCAGAAGCAAGAGGGCGATCGCAAGGCCACGCATGGGTGCATCGTAGCGGCGGGTGCAGCTCAACGGGGCCACAGCACCCACATCCGAAGCGGCTGCTTCAGCCGCCCCGCGAGCTCCCCGGCCTCCGCGCCCCAGCCGGTGAAGTAGTCGGCCCGCACGGCGCCGACGATTGCGCTGCCCGTGTCCTGCGCGAACACGAGGCGCTGCAGGTTGGCGGCCGGCCCGCCCGATGCCAGCCACACCGGAGTGCCGTAGGGAATCGAATCCTTGTCCACCGCGATCGAGCGCCCCGGCGTGAGCGGCACGCCCTGGGCCCCGCGCGGACCGGAAGCGGCATCGAGCTCGGCCAGCGGCTCCTCGCGGAAGAACACGTAGCGCGGATTGCTCCACAGCATCTCGTTCAAGCGCTGCGGGTTCTGCGCGGCCCACGACTTGATGCCCGCCCACGACGCATCGCGCACCGCGCCTTGCTGCAAAAGCCAGGTGCCGACGCTTCGATACGGCTGGTCGTTCGTGCCCGCGAACGCGAGGCGCACCAGCCGCTGCGTGCCGTCGCCCTCCGTGATGCGCACGCGTGCCGAGCCCTGGATATGCACCATCAATGCGTCGATGGGGTCGGCGATGTACGCGATCTCGCGGCCGCGCAACTGCGCGCGCGCGTCGGGCGCCGTGTCGATCTCCTGGCGCGTGTACCAGGGGCGCCGTTGCGCAAGGGTCGCCGGCGGGCGATAGAGCGGCACGGGGGTGCCCGCGGTCGGGACTCGCGTGGCTTCGAGCAGCGGCTCGTAGTAACCGGTGAGCAATCCGTCGCCCGCCCCCTGCAGCGGCTCGACGCGATAGGGCTGCAGCCGCGCCATCATCCACGCGCGTTGCTCATCGACGGAGGCGATCGACAACTGCCGCACGTCGTTGCACAAGCGAGCGAAATTGGCGGGCGGGCGCTCGCAGCTTTTCAGCCACGCGTTCCAGGCGTCGTACAGGTTGTCGTCGGGCAGGCCCGGCAGCTCGGACCACGCGACCGGGATCCAGCGGCTCTTGGCCGTGGTGATGGCGACGCCGGCGGCAACGGCTGCACCCGACACGACGGGCGGCGCCGTGCGCGGCACTTCGTCCGCCGGCGGCAGCGGGGTCGATGCGCAGCCGGCGAGCGTTCCTACAATCAGCGTGAAGGCCCAGTCACGGATCCGTGCCATGCTCGTACTCTTTCTTGAAGCGATGCTCGCCCTTGGCGTGCTGCTGTTCATCGTATGGTGGACGATGTTCTCGGGACGCAAGGGGGGCGAGCCGCCGGGCGACGAAAAGAAGGACGACTAGAGCGAGCGCAACAGGTTCGCGAGCTCAACGGCGGACTTCACTTCCATCTTGTCGAAGACCCGGGCCCGGTGCACTTCCACCGTGCGCACGCTGATGTCGAGCTGGTCGGCGATCAACTTGTTGGGCAAGCCTTCGACCACCAGCCGCATCACGTCGCGTTCGCGGTCGGTCAGCTCCGACAAGCGCGCCTGCACTGCACCTTTGGCGCGGCGAGTGACGAGCACTTCTTGCGACTTCCTGAGCGCGTGCTCGATGCGGTCGACCAGCGCGTTGTCGGAGAACGGTTTCTCGCAAAAATCGAACGCGCCGCGCTTGACCATGTCCACCGCCGTCGGCACGTCCGCGTGGCCCGTGAGGAAGATCACCGGCAGCACGTCGGCCAGGCCGTTCGCCGCGATCTTGTCGAACAGCGCAAGGCCGCTCATGCCGGGCATGCGCACGTCGAGCAGGAGGCATGACGGCTGCGACAGCGGCAGGCCGCGCTCGAGCATCGCGTCGAACGCCTCCGCGCCGGAAAACGATTCCGACAGCAAGCGGCGCGAGCGAAGCAACCACGCCAGCGCCTCGCGCACGCTCGCATCGTCGTCGACGATGTACACGATGGCGTTTTGCGTCGGTTGCATCAGGCGGCTTGCTCGGCCCGCACCCGTGCATCGACGGGCAGGGTGAACCGGAAGATCGTACCCGTGGGCCGGTTCGGCTCGAATGCGAGGAATCCCCCATGCTGCTCGACGACCGTGCGGCACAGCGACAGGCCCAGCCCCATGCCTTCGCTCTTCGTGGTGAAGAAGGGCGTGAACAATTGCTGCTCCACGTCGGCCGCAATGCCCGGGCCGACGTCGGTGACGCAGAACTCGAGCCACGCGCCGGCGGTCTTGCGCGCCTCGATCGCCAGCGACGGGTCGGCCACCTGCGCCTCGTCCATCGCCTGCATGGCATTGCGTGCAAGATTGAGCAGCACCTGTTCGACCATCGTCCGGTCGCACAGGACCGCCGGCAGCGCCGGGTCGACTCGCGTCTGGACGCTCACGCCGAGCTTGCGCGCCTGCAGCGAGACCAGCGGCATGACGGCGTCGACGAGCACGCCGGGCGCCACCGGCTCGCGTTCCTTGTCGCGGCGGCGCACGAAATCGTGCACGCTCTTGATCACCTTTCCCGCGCGCTCGGCCTGCTCCGCGATGCGGCGCATCGCGACTTCGATGTCGCCCAGCTCGCGCTCGACCCCGGTGGCCGCGTGCGCGCCCAGCAGGTTCAACGAGCCCGTCGCATAGCTGGAGATCGCCGCCAGCGGCTGGTTCAACTCGTGCGAAAGCAGCGAAGCCATCTCACCAACCGTCGCAAGCCGCGCGGTCGCCTGCAGCCGCTCCTGGCTGGCGCGCGACATCTCTTCGACGCGGCGCTGTTCGGACAAGTCCAGGAACGCGCTCATCCAGCCGGTCTGCACGCCGTTGTGGTTGATCAGCGGCGCCTCGATCACCAGCACCGGAAAGCGCGTGCCGTCCTTGCGCATGAACACCGATTCGAAACCTTCGCGCGGCGGCGCATGGTGGCCGGACAGGCGCCGTTCCTGCCGCACCGCGTACTGCTCGGCGAATTCGGGCGGCCAGTACGGCGCGGGCGTCGACTTGCCGAGCAGTTCCTCGGCGGTGAAACCCACCATCGCACAGAAGGCCGGGTTGACGTAGGTCGTGTGGCCTGCGAGATCGCGCGCGCGCAAGCCCGTGACCAGCGAATCTTCCATCGCCTTGCGAAACGCCAGTGCGTCGGCGAGGTCGCGCTCGGCACGCAGGCGCCGCTGCGTGTCCTGCCCGAGCAGCCACAGCACGACGAGCAGCGCGACGGCCATCGCGGTGAGGATCGCCGTGAGCACGTTCGGGAACAGGTCCGGGGCGGCGCGCCAGCTGTCCATGCGCAGCACCAGCGTGTTGCCGGGCAGGTCGAGAAGTTGCTGCGAAGTGAAGACGTGCGACCCGCGCCGCGCGGCCCCGCGCAACGCGAGCCGCGTGCCGTCGGCCTCGGTGAACGAGATGTCGTGGCTGTGCGCGAGCTGCGGCGCGATCAGGTTGTCCAGGATTTCCGCGAGGGAGTACGTCGCGATCACGTAGGCCGTGACGCGCCCTGCGGTCACCTGCGGGATGCACAGCTCCATGACTTCGATGCCGAGCCCATCGAGTTGCGGAACGAAGTAGCTGGTGGAATACGCCGGACCGGTGAGGCGCCGCGCCGTGGCGCAGGCCAGTTGCACGTCCGACTGCGATGCACTGCGCCCGAGGCGCTCGAACACCGGCGAGCGGAAGGGCGTATCGGCGCTCGTCACCTCCTTCAGTTGCGCGTCGCGCCACTCGAGCCGCATCCACTCGCGATGCTCGCGCAGCAGCGCATGCGCGTCCTGCGTCCAGGCGCCGGGCACGGGGTTGCCTGAATGCAGCGCCTGCACCGTCTGAACGTTGCGCGTGAGCGCTTGCCGGATGTCGTTGACCGCGTTGCCCGTGTCGCGATCGAGCCGCGCCTGCTCCTGGCTGGTTTCGTAGCGCCCCGCCAGCCAGATCAGCGTGGCGATCATGCCGGCCACCAGCAGCACGAGCAAGGCCCACAGCGAACGCCGCGTATGCGCCGAGCGCCAGCGCGTGAACGCCGCGGCCGCGGCCGGCACGAATTGGCTCATAGCACGCGGTGGCCGAGCGCGGGCAGCTGCTCGCGCACCTGCGCCAGCCGGGCGCGGTCGAGCTGTGCGACGACGACGCCGGCACCCGTGTCGCGCACGCCCAGGACGACGCCCCACGGATCGATCACCATGCTGTGGCCCCAGGTGCGGCGGCCGTTCTCGTGCGTGCCGCCTTGCGCCGGCGCGATCACGTACGCAAGGTTTTCGATCGCGCGCGCGCGCAGCAGCAGCTCCCAATGCGCCTGGCCCGTCACGTACGTGAATGCGCTCGGGACCAGCAGCACGTCGGCCTGCAAGCCGCGATAGAGCTCCGGAAACCGCAGGTCGTAGCACACCGACATGCCGATGCGCCACGCCTGTCCGTCGCGCGAAGCCAGCTCGAAGGCCACCGGCGGGCCGCCGCTTTCGATGACGCGGGCTTCGTCATAGCGCTCGCGGCCGTTGTCGAACTTGAACAAATGGATCTTGTCGTAGCGCGCGATGGGTTCGCCTTGCGCCGAGAACGCGAGGCTCGTGTTGCGCACATGCGTGTCGTCGCCCGCTTGCAGCGGCAGCGTGCCGCCGACGATCGACATCTCCAGTTCGCGCGCGGCCCTGGCCAGGAACGACTGGATCGGGCCGTCGCCGAACGGCTCGCGCACCGCGAGCTTGTCGCCGTCCTGGTACCCCATGAGGCAGAAATACTCGGGCAGCACGGCGAGCTCCGCGCCGGCGCGCGCCGCATCTTCAAGCAATGTGCGAGCCGCGGCGAGGTTGACCGCCACCGTCGCACCCGACACCATCTGGATCGCAGCGACCTTCATGCGCACACCCTAATTCGTGTTACCCGACTTCGGGCCTTCCGCCTGCGCCTCGACCTTCTTGCCGATGCGCGTGACGTGCGGGTCGGCCCAGGGACCGTCGATGCGGAACTCCTGCGTGGCCGCGCGGATCAGCGGCTGGCGCAACACGAGCTGCGCGAGGAACGTTCCCAGGCCGATCGCCGGGTTGATCGCCGCCGCCACCAGCGATGCGGTGCCCGCGTTGATCTCGGGCACCACGACCACCTTGAGGTCCTGCGTTTCCTTTTGCAGGTCGGCCCGGCCCTCCATCAGCACCGCGGCGTTCACGCCTTTCATCTGCAGGTTGTTGGTGGCGGCGATGCCGTCCTGGATCGTGACGTCGCCGCGGATGAAGTCGAAGGAGAAGCCTTCGGAAAACACGTCACGGAAATCCAGTGCGAGCCGGCGCGGCAGCGCCTGCAGGCTCATGACGCCGAGCAGCTTGCCGATGCCCGGTTCGGCCTTGAGGAACTGGCCGCCTTGCATGTCGACGTTGAAGTTGCCGTCCATGCTGGCGTAGTTGAACGACACGGGCGAGCCCAGCCACGCCACCTGGCCTTCCAGCTTGCCCTTGCCGCGGCGCACGACGTCCTTCATGCCGAAGCGCGAGAGCAACTGGCCCGAGTCCGCGATCTCGAGGCGAAAGCGCATCGCGGTGCGCATGCGCTCGGCCGCGCGCGGCCCGGCGGCGCGAAACACCCCGGGCGCGGCTTGCGCATTGAGCGCCGCCCAGTTGCCCGTTGCGGCGAATGTCGCCTCGGGCATCGTGAGATTGAGCTTGTTCAAGCGCCACTCGCGCACGCCTTGCGAGCGGTTCATCGCGTCGATCTCGAGGCGCCCGAGCTTCTTGCCGCGCAATTCGAAATCGTCGACGACGATGTCCAGCGCCGGCAACGCGGTCGGCTGCTCATCGAGCAGCGACTCCACCTCCTTCGTCGCCGACGCCCCGAGCGCGAGCCGCGCCAGGCGTGCGAACAGTCGCCCGCCGCCCGGTGCGCTCGGCTGGCGGTACTCGGCATAGCCGTTGAGTTCGGTCGCATCGATGCTGCCGCGCCAGGCCGGCCCGTCGCGCGATGCGCCGATGGTCACGTTGTGCAGCGCGCGCCCTTGCACCGTGAGCTCCTTCGCCCGCACGGCCATGACGGTGGGGATGTAGCTCGATGCGCCGGGCGACGGCGCCGCCGGCGCGCGCGCAGTGACAGCGGCACTCGCAACGTTCTGGCCCAAAAGCTCGTCCCACTGGTCGAGGTTCACGTTCGCGAGGTTGATGTTCGCCATCACGCCTTGGTCGGGCATCGCCGCGGTTTCCCCCGGCGCCAGGCCGACACCGATCGCACCGCGCAGCACGCGCGCTTCGGGCCCGGACACATCGCGCAGGAAAGCGATCGACACGAGCCGGCCCATCTCGAAGGTGAGCTGGTCCTGCAACGGCCGTGCGGCGCCGGAAGGGGGCAAGGCGAGCGACTCGCGCGTGAGCGTGTTCTCGTAGCGCAGCGGCAGCGACGAGTCCGCGGATTTCGCGAGCGGCGCGGGCAGGTTCAGCGCCAGGCCCTGCATCGTGCTGGTCACCGTCACTTCTGGCACGCCGCGGCGGAACAGCACGGACACGTTGTACGGCGTGCTGCCGCTCGCATCCTTTGCAAGGCGCGCGACGAAGCCCAGCTCCTTGGCCTGGCGCAAGCCTTCCGCCGACGCCGTGCCCTGCGCATGGATCGCCACCAGTGTTTCGGGGGAGCGCGGCGCCACGGGCCGCGTGCCGCCTTCGACCTTGACGTCGCCGCCGAGCGCACGCGCTTGCGCCCCCGTGATCGCGAAGCCGCGCTCGCTGAAGGTGACGGTGCCCTTCGCCTTGGACAGCAGCGGCGTGTCGGGCGTGAGCTGCACGTCGTTGCCCGCGAACAGCACGCTGCCTTGCACTTTCGATTTCTCGATCGCGGCGACCGGCAGTTCGAGCTTGAGCTTCACTTGCGCATTGCCGGTCCCGGTGGATTTCGCCAGTGCCTGGTTGACCAGCGTGTTGACCGGCGACGTGTTGACGATGCCCAGCGCCTGCGCGAGCGGACCCTGGAA
>DATLBJ010000197.1:0-11515 GCA_035526975.1 Ramlibacter sp. | reverse complement strand
GCAGCTCGAAGCGCTGCCCGGCCTGTGCCTGCACGATTTGATGATGATGCCGATCGACCGGCTGCGGAAATTCTTCGACCGCGTCGAGCCGCAGCAGGAGGCCGCGCACGCGGGCTCGGGTGATTTGCAGGCGCTCAGGCTGTTGTTCGAAGAGATCACCACGCGCTTGCGTTACCTCGTCGACGTCGGCATCGGCTACCTCACGCTCGATCGCCAGAGCCGCACGCTGTCGGGCGGCGAAGTGCAGCGCATCAACCTGACGACTGCGCTCGGCACCTCGCTGGTCAATACGCTGTTCGTGCTGGACGAGCCGTCGATCGGCTTGCATCCGCGCGACATGGGACGCATCACCGAAGCGATCCGGCGCCTGCGCGATGCAGGCAACACGCTCGTCGTCGTCGAGCACGATCCCGCGGTGATGATCGCCGCCGACCGCGTGATCGACATGGGCCCGGGTCCCGGCGAGCGCGGCGGCAGCATCGTGTTCGACGGCACGGTGAACGACCTGCGCAATGCCGACACGCTGACGGGCGCGTACCTCGGCGCGCGCAAGCACGTCGGCATGGGCTTCAAGCGCGCGGTGACGGATGCGACGCCGCGCTTGATCCTCGAAGGCGCGCGCGAACACAACCTTAAGAACATCAGCGTCGAGTTTCCGCTGCAACGGCTCGTGTGCGTGACGGGCGTGTCGGGCTCGGGCAAGTCGACGCTGATCCAGGACATCCTCGCTCCGGCGTTGATGCGTCATTTCGGCAAGGCAACCGAGACGCCGGGTGCACACGATCGCCTGCTCGGCGCCGATCATTTGAGCGACGTCGTGTTCGTGGACCAGTCGCCGATCGGCAAGACGGCGCGATCGAACCCGGTGAGCTACGTGGGTGCATGGGACACGGTGCGCGAGATCTTCGCGACGTCACCGCTGGCGAAGCAGCGCGGCTACACGGGATCGAAGTTCTCGTTCAACTCGGGCGACGGACGCTGCCCGACCTGCGGCGGCTCGGGGTTCGAGCACGTCGAGATGCAGTTCCTCTCGGACGTGTACCTGCGCTGCCCCGATTGCGACGGCAAGCGTTACCGGCCCGAAATCCTCGAGGTGACCATTGAAAGGCCTTCCTTCGACTCGCTCAGGACTGTCGGTGGCTCAGGCCGAGCGGTGGTGATGAACGTGGCCGACGTGCTGGAGCTCACGGTGAGCGAGGCGGCCTCGCTGTTCGCGAATGACCGCGACGTGATCCGCGCGCTGCAGCCGATCGTCGACGTCGGCCTGGAGTACGTGAAGCTCGGGCAGCCGGTGCCGACGCTGTCGGGGGGCGAGTCGCAGCGATTGAAGCTCGCGGGCTTCCTGGCGCAGGCGGCGAAGAGCGGCACTCAGTCACGGCAAAGCCTCGCGACGAAAGGGCAGCTGTTCCTGTTCGACGAGCCGACGACGGGCCTGCACTTCGACGACATCGCGAAGTTGATGCGGGCGCTGCGCAAGTTGCTCGAGGGCGGCAACTCCATCGTCATCATCGAGCACAACCTTGATGTGATTCGCGCGGCAGACTGGCTCGTCGATCTCGGTCCCGAGGGCGGGGACGGCGGCGGCGTCGTTGTCGCGGAAGGACCGCCGGAGGAAGTTCGGCTGCACGCTTCGTCGCACACCGCGAAGGCGCTGCGGGACTACGACGGCACGCTCGGCGTTGCGGAAGCGGGCGCGGCCTACGCAGCGGCGCCGAAGAAATTGGAATCTGACCCCAATATCCGGATCGTCAATGCGAAGGAGCACAACCTCAAGAACATGACCGTCGCGATCCCGCACAACAAGTTCAGCGTGATCACCGGCGTGTCCGGGTCGGGCAAGTCGACGCTGGCGTTCGACATCCTGTTCAACGAAGGGCAACGCCGCTATCTCGAATCGCTCAATGCGTATGCACGCAGCATCGTGCAACCGGCGGGGCGGCCGGAGGTGGATGCGGTGTACGGCATCCCGCCGACGGTCGCCATCGAGCAGCGGCTGTCGCGCGGCGGGCGCAAGTCGACGGTCGGGACGACGACGGAGGTGTGGCACTTCCTGCGTTTGCTCTACGTCAAGCTCGGTGTGCAGCATTGCGTCAACGACGGTGCGGAGGTGCGGCCGCAGACGCCGGACCTGATCGCCGCGCAGATCATGCGCAAGTACAAGGGCCAGCACATCGGCCTGCTCGCACCGCTGGTGATCAACCGCAAGGGCGTGTACACGGAGCTCGCCGATTGGGCGCGGCCGCGCGGCTACTCGCATTTGCGCGTCGACGGCAACTTCCTGCCGACGACGGGTTTTCCGCGCATCGACCGCTTCAAGGAACACACGATCGAGCTGCCGGTGTGCGACCTCGACATCACGGCGGCCAATGAACAGCTCTTGCGCGACAAGCTCACCGAAGCGCTGGAACACGGCAAGGGCGTGCTGCATGTGCTCGCACCGCTCGATGGCCTCAAGGGCGCGATGGTGCAAGGCCTCGGCCGGCATCACCACATCGGCAAGGTCGAGGTGTACTCGACGAAGCGCGCGTGCCCGGTGTGCGCGACGAGCTATGCGGAGCTCGACCCGCGGCTGTTCTCGTACAACAGCAAGCACGGCTGGTGCCCCGATTGCGTGGGCACGGGCGTGAAGCTCACGCGCGAACAGCGCAAGGCGTTCGACGACACGATCGCGGACGACAACGACAAGGGCCGCGAGCAGACGTTCGCGGAGCCCGAGGTCGAGGACGTCGCGGACGAGGCGTGTCCCTCATGCCACGGTTCGCGATTGAACCTGCAGGCGCGCAACGTGAAGTTCGATCGCACCGGCATCCAGGAAATCGCGGCGCTGTCGGTGGTCGACGTGCGCCGCTGGATCGAAAGCCTGCAGGTCAAGGACGTGCTGAGCGTGCGGGAGAAGGGCATCGCCCGCGACCTGATTCCCGAGATCAAGTCGCGCCTCGAATTCCTCGAGGAGGTCGGCCTCGGTTACCTCACGCTCGATCGCGGTGCGCCGACATTGTCGGGCGGCGAAGCCCAGCGCATCCGCCTCGCCGCGCAACTGGGCTCCAATTTGCAGGGCGTGTGCTACGTGCTCGACGAGCCGACCATCGGCCTGCATGCGCGCGACAACCAGGTGCTGCTCAATGCGCTGCACAAGCTCGGCAACAAGGGCAACACGCTCGTCGTGGTCGAACACGACGAGGACACGATCCGCCGCGCCGATCACCTGATCGACATCGGTCCGGGCGCCGGCAAGCGGGGTGGCCGCGTCGTCGCCGAAGGCACACCGGACGATTTGTCGCGGGTGGAAGAGTCGGTGACCGGCCGGTACCTGTTGCACGCGATGAAGCATCCGGTGAAGGCGCGCCGCGAAGTGACGCGCACGACCCAGGAGCTCGCGCTGCGCGGCGCGGACATGCACAACCTGCGTGACGTCGACCTCGACGTTCCACTCCAGCGGCTCGTTGCGGTGACCGGTGTTTCGGGTTCGGGCAAGTCCACGCTGGCGCGTGACGTGCTGCTCGCGAACGTCCACGCCGCCGTGCACCAGCGTTCGACGAAAGCGGGGCGCGATGCCGACGACAGGGGCAAGCGGCCGAACTGGGTCGGTGCGAAGTCGCTCGCCGGCTACCAGGTGATCGACCGCGTGCTCGAGGTCGACCAGACGCCGATCGGCAAGACACCGCGTTCGTGCCCCGCGACCTACATCGGATTCTGGGACACCATCCGGAAACTGTTCGCCGACACGCTCGAAGCGAAGGCGCGCGGCTACGGCCCGGGCCGCTTCTCGTTCAACACCGGGGAAGGCCGTTGCCCGACGTGCGAAGGACAAGGCGTGCGCACGATCGCGATGAGCTTCCTGCCCGACGTGAAGGTCCCGTGCGAGTCCTGCCATGGTTCGCGCTTCAATCCCGAAACGCTGGCCGTCACGTGGCGCGGCAAGAGCATTGGCGACGTGCTGCGGATGGAGGTCGACGAAGCGGTGGAATTCTTCGGCTCCATGCCGAACATCAGCCATCCCTTGCAGCTGCTCAAGGATGTGGGGCTTGGATACCTCACGCTGGGGCAACCGTCGCCCACGTTGTCCGGGGGTGAAGCGCAACGCATCAAGCTCGTGACCGAGCTGTCCAAGGTGCGCGATGACATCACGCGGCGCGGGCAGAAGGCGCCGCACACGCTGTACGTGCTCGACGAACCGACGGTCGGATTGCACATGGCGGACGTCGAGAAACTCGCGCGCGTTCTGCATCGGCTCGTGGACGGCGGCCACAGCGTCATCGTGATCGAACACGATCTCGACATCGTCGCCGAAGCGGACTGGGTCGTCGACCTGGGACCCGAAGGCGGCGGGGCGGGCGGCCGCGTGGTCGCGACGGGCACACCTGAGCAATTGGTGAAGGACGGCACGCACACGGGCCAGGCATTGGCGTCCGTGCTCGCGCGCTAGCCGCTGAGCCAGGCACGTCGGCGGCGTCCGACGCCAAATACCGTTGGGCTCGCCGGCTGCCGTCGAGCGAACGGGGGCAGTATCCGGAGATGGCTGCACAACGTCCGCTGGTCTGGCTGCCCGCGTGCCACCGCAATCTCGACATCGACGATCCGGGCGGGTACACGGTGCTGGCGGATCGCTATGCGCAGGCGGTGTGCAAGCTCGGATTGCAACCCGTCCTGTATCCGATGGCCGGGGCCGGCGACGTGACGGATTTGCTGTCGCTGGTCGACGGCATCCTGCTGACCGGCTCGCCGTCGAACGTGGACGCGACGCGCTACGAAGCGACGGCGCTGGAAACCGACCTGCTCGATCCGCGCCGCGATGCGCTGACGATGGCGCTCGTGCCGTCGGCGATCGCAACGGGCGTGCCCGTGTTCGGCGTGTGCCGCGGATTGCAGGAGATGAACGTGGCGCTCGGCGGCTCGCTGTACCAGCGGCTGCACACCGAGGAAGGGATGATGGACCACCGCGAGCCGGAGGGCGCAGCGCTGGAAGTGCAATTCGCGGAACGGCACGACGTCGAGTTGCTGCCCGGCAGCGCATTCGCCGAGTGGGCCGGCGCGATCAAGGCCAAGGTGAATTCGCTGCATGGCCAAGGCATCAAGCGCCTGGGCCAGAACCTCGTTGCCGAAGCGTTTGCGCCCGATGGTCTGATCGAAGGCGTGCGTGTCGACGGCTCGCCCGCATTTGCGTTCGGCGTGCAGTGGCACCCGGAGTGGCATCACGAGACGAACCCGTTCTACGAGCACACGCTCGGGGCGTTCGCGCAGGCGTGCATGGAGCACCGGCAGCGGCGCGAGGAGGCGGCCACGTGAGGAGCGCGCGGGTGCCTTGCGTCTGGGTCGTTGCCAGCCATCGAACGCTCGGCAACGAGCACGGCCACCCGCAGATGTACTCCGTGATGGACGAAGCCGGCACACGCACGCTGCTCAACATGGGTGTGCAGCCCATGACCTTCCCCGGCGTGCCCCCGGAACGCCTGCCTTCGATGCTCGACATCGTCGACGGTGTCCTGCTCGGCGGCTCCGCGACGCACGTGCACCCGAGCCTGTACGGCGAGGCGGAAGAAGCCGACGTGCCGTGCTACGACCCGGATCGCGATGCCGTTGCGCAACCGCTGTTGCGGCTCGCGATCGAGCGGCGCGTGCCGGTCCTGGGCATCTGCCGCGGAGCGCACGATCTCAACGTCGCGATGGGCGGTACCTTGCACCAGTCGCTGCGCCGCCGCGGCGGCGACATCACGCACTGGGAATGCGCGGACGAATCGCTCGACGAGCAATACACGTTGCGCCACGCGCTCGAGGTGGTGCCCGGCGGCGAACTCGAGCGCATCGCGCGCAGCCGCAAGTTCGCGGTGAGCTCACTGCATTCGCAGGGCATCAATCGCCTGGGCGAAGGACTGGTCGCGGAAGGGCATTCGGAATGCGGCCTCGTCGAAGCCTTCCGCTGGCACGATGCTTCACAGTACGCGTGGGGCTTCCAGTTTCACCCGGAGTGGGGCTGGGCCGAACACCCGGAGTACGGCCGCATCATGCAGGCCTTCCTCGATGCGGTGTGGGCGAACTTCAACGCGCGGCAACCAGTGCCCGCGCCAGCTCCGCAAACCCCGCGCCCGCTTCAGCCTGCGTGACGTACGCGGGTGCCTGCCCCGGCGGCAACGCGAAGCGCCTGACGTTGGCGACGCCGACTGCATTCGGCAGGTACGCGAACATCGGCGCGTCGTTGGGCGAATCGCCGGCGAAGACGCAGCGCTCGCGCTCGGCGTCGAGCTCGAAGCCGAAGCGTTCGCGCGTCAGCAGCTTCGCCATCGACAGCTTGTCGTAGCCGCCGAACCAGCCGTTGACGTGGATCGAGCTGACCTTTGCCGTCATGCCGGCTTTTTCCATGGCCGCGACGATGCGCTGCACTTCCGTCTCACCCAGCGGCGGCACGTCTTCGCAGAAATCGACCGCGATGTCGTAGAGGCGGCAGAACTGGTCGGACGCCATTGCGGTGCCGGGCACTTCGCGCAGGATGCGATCGCGCACGGCCAGCATCCTGGCTGCATTCGTGGCGCGCGTGGCTTCGTCGAACACATGACGCGTGCGCAACTTGCGCGCTGCGGCTTCGTACCAGACGTAGAACCCACCGTTCTCGCCGATCACCGCGTCGACCGGCCACATCCGCCCGATGTGGTCGCACCATCCGGCCGGCCGCCCCGTGACGAGCACCACCCGGATGCCCGCGCGTTGCAGCGATTCGAGCGCGGCGTACGCGTCGACGGTCAGCTTGCCGTGCGTGGTGAGCGTGTCGTCGATGTCGGCGAACAGCGTGTGGATGCGCGCGGCGGTGTCGCGAGGAAGTGAGGCCAGCGGCTGCATGGGCGAATTGTCTACGAGGCGCCGTGAAGCGCCAGCCCCGCGTGTTCACGCAACGGGTGGAAATGGATCTTCGGAAAGCGCTCCTGCGCCAGCCGCACGTCGTACGGCGAGGTGCACAGGAACGCAAGCGAATTGGCGGCATCGAGCGCCATGCGCTGCGGATACGCGTTGACGAACTCCTTGAGCTCCGTTTCGCTGTCCGCGGTGATCCAGCGCGCGCCCGTGTACTGGCAGCCCTCCAGGCGCACGTCGGCGTCGTACTCCGTCTTCAGGCGGTGTTGCACCACTTCGAATTGCAGCTGGCCGACAGCGCCGAGCAGCATGGGCCCGCCGACCTGCGGGCGGAACACCTGGATCGCGCCTTCTTCGCCGAGCTGCGCGAGCCCCTGCTGCAATTGCTTCGTGCGCAGCGGGTTTCGCAGGATCACGGTCTGGAACAACTCGGGCGCGAAGAACGGCAAGCCCGTGAACTGCAGGCTCGCGCCGTCGGTGATCGTGTCGCCCAGCTGCACGCCGCCGTGCGTGGTGAATCCGATGATGTCGCCGGCATAGGCTTCGTCGACCGCTTCACGCCGCTGCGATAGAAACGTCACGACGGATGTCGGGCGCAGTTCCTTGGACGTGCGTTGCACCTTCAGCTTCATGCCGGGCGCGTACCTGCCTGATGCCATGCGAACGAAAGCGATCCGGTCGCGATGCGACGGATCCATGTTCGCCTGCACCTTGAAGACGACGCCGGCGAAGTTTTCCGCGTCGGGCTCGATGATTTTTTCCTGCACCTGCCGGTTGACGACGAGTTGGCTCGTGCGCGGGCGCGGTGCGGGCGCGATGTCGACCAGCGCATCGAGCACTTCCATCACGCCGAAGTTGTTGACCGCCGAGCCGAAGAAGACGGGCGTCTGCTTTGCACCGAGGAAGGCTTCGTGGTTCCACTCGGGCGATGCGCCGGCCGCCAGCTCCATGCTTTCCGCCGCGTGTTCGTATTCGCCGCCGAAGCGCGACTTCAATGCGGCCGCATCGGACAGCGCGATCGTGTCGAAGTCCTGCGGCCGGCGCTCGCTGCCGGATTCGAATACCGTCATCGCCTGCGTGCGCAGGTTCATGATGCCTCCGAACGACTTGCCCTTGCCGACCGGCCACGTCATCGGCACGCACGGCATCCCGAGCTCGCGCTCCACTTCGTCGAGGATGTCCAGCGGCTCGCGCACTTCGCGGTCCATCTTGTTCACGAACGTGATGATGGGCGTGTCGCGCTGGCGGCACACTTCGATCAGGCGGCGGGTCTGCGCTTCCACGCCGTTGGCCGCATCGATGACCATGAGCGCCGAGTCGACGGCGGTCAGTACCCGGTACGTGTCTTCAGAGAAGTCCTTGTGGCCTGGTGTGTCGAGCAGGTTGATCACATGGTCGCGGTAGAGCATCTGCATCACCGACGAGGCCACCGAAATGCCGCGCTGCTTCTCGATCTCCATCCAGTCGCTCGTCGCGTGGCGCGAGGCCTTGCGCGCCTTCACCGAACCGGCGATCTGGATGGCGCCCGAGAACAGCAGCAGCTTCTCCGTGAGCGTGGTCTTGCCCGCGTCGGGGTGGGAGATGATGGCAAAGGTGCGGCGGCGCCGGACTTCGGCGGCGTAAGGCGAGGCAGACAAGGGAAGGCTCCGAAAGCTGTCGTTATTGTGCCGTGCCGCGACTTACGCTGGTCCGCATGGCGCAAAAGGTCGAGCAGGAAAGGCTGGCGGTGGGCGATCGCGAGGTCGTCGTGACGAATCCGTCGAAGCTCCTCATTGCGCCGGCGAAGGTGACCAAGCTCGACCTGGCGCGCTACTACGTCGCCGTGGCTGAAGGCGCCTTGCGTGGCGCGGGCGGGCGGCCATGCGTCCTCAAGCGCTACCCGAACGGCATCGAGGAGGAGTCCTTCTTCCAGAAACGTGTGCCCGGCACGCGGCCGCCTTGGATCGAGGTGGCGGAAATCCGCTTCCCGTCCGGGCGCACGGCGCAGGAGATCGTCCCGCGCGATGCGGCGTCACTCGCGTGGATGGCGAACCTCGCATGCATCGAGCTGCATCCGCATCCGGTGCGCGCCGACGACCTCGACCATCCCGACGAACTGCGGGTCGACCTGGACCCGGTGCCCGGCGTGAAGTGGAAGCAGATCCTGCAGGTGGCCGAAGTCGTGCGCGAAGTGCTCACCGAGTTCGGGCTTGCGGGATGGCCCAAGACCTCGGGCTCGCGCGGGGTGCACGTCCTGGTGCGCATCGAGCGACGCTGGGGCTTCGACGAAGTGCGTCGTGCAGCGCTCGCGATCGCGCGCGAGGTCGAACGGCGCGCACCGAAGCTGGCCACGAGCGCATGGTGGAAGGAAGAACGCCACGGCGTGTTCATCGACTACAACCAGAACGCGAAGGACCGCACCGTGTGCTCGGCGTACTCGGTGCGGCCCAACGCGGAAGCCAGGGTGTCGACGCCGGTGACCTGGAAAGAACTGCAAGCGTGCGATCCGCGCGACTTCACCATCCGTTCCGTGCCGAACCGCTTCGTGAAGATCGGCGATCCGCATGAAAGCATCGATGAAGCGGCGTATTCAATTGCAAGGTTGCTCGAACTTTCGTCGCAACAGGAGAAGGCCGGGCAAGGGGATGCCCCATGGCCGCCCTACTATCGCAAGCGCTAGCATGCGGCCGCATGAAGCATGTCCTGCTCGCCGCGGCCTTCGTTTCCTCGACCGCAATCGCGCAACCGCCCGAACGGCCGAACACCCCCGTGTTTCGCAGCGGGCCGTGGTTCGTCGTGCGCTCGGTGCGTGCCGGCGAAGGCACCGCATGCACCGGCTTCTACCGCGCCAACCGCCACGTGCAATTGAGCAAGGACATGCTGGTGCTGCAGACCGGCGATGAAGTGAAGGGCGTCGCTTTCGGCTTCGACGACCAGCCGATGGGCGCGCAGCGTGCGCCTTCCATCGGGGAGAAGGACACCAAGTCGATCGCCTTTACCGGGGAAGACTTCGCGAAGCTCGCGAAAAGCCGCAAGGTCCGCATCGAGGAAGTCACGCCGCAGGGGACGATGCGCCATGAACTCGAATTGAACGGGCTCGCGGGCGCCCTCGAAAACATCAACGCGGGTTGCCCGTTGCCGCCGCAGCGCCCCGTGCGCGGCAAGCATCGCAGCTAGCTCTTGGCGCGAAACACCTTCGCGAGTTCGAACGGTGCAACCACTTCGAGCTGGTCGTAACGGCAATCTTCCGCCGGCTTGTCGGGGCGCCAGCGCACGAACACGGCGGCATGGCGGAAGCGATCGCCCTGGAGGTGGTCATACTTGACTTCGACCACGCGCTCGGTGCGCAGCGGCTCCCACGTCAGGTCCTTGCCTGCGCTCCAGCGGCTTTGACCCCCCGGCATTCGTTGGGTCTCGTCGCCGGCGGCGTCCGCCCACCCTTTCCACGGGTGATCCGCCAGCGCGTCCTTGCGCAGCGGCGCGAGTTCTTCGACGAGCTGCTTGCGCACCGCCAGGGTGAACGACGACGTCACGCCGACGTGATGCAGCACGCCTTCATCATCGTAGAGGCCGAGCAGCAGCGAACCCACGGCGTCATCCGTTTCCCGGTACCAGCGAAAGCCCGCGACCACGCAATCGGCGGTGCGCGCGTGCTTGATCTTCAGCATCGCGCGCTTGCCCGGCAGGTACGGGGACGATTGCGGCTTGGCGACGACGCCATCGAGGCCCGCGCCTTCGAAGCGCCGCAGCCAATCCTGCGCGACGTCGCGGTCGCCCGTGGCCGGCGTGAGGTGGATCGGCGGCAGCACGCTCCCCAGCAATCGTTCCAATCGCGTGCGGCGTTCGTTTTGCGGCAGCAGCATCGTGGACTTTCCGCCCGCGGCGAGGAGGTCGAATGCAACGAACGAAGCGGGCGTCGCGCTCGCGAGCTTTGCGACGCGGGATGCCGCGGGATGCAAGCGCTGCTGGAGCGCGTCGAAGTCCAGGCCGCGCGGGCCGACCACGACGATTTCCCCGTCGATCACGCACCCCTTGGGCAACCGCTCGATGCACGCACGCTCGAGTTCCGGGAAGTAGCGGTTCAAGGGCTTCAGGTCGCGGCTCTGAATGAAAGCCTCGTCCCCGTTGCGAAAGATGATGGCGCGAAAGCCGTCCCACTTGGGTTCGAACAGGAAACCGTCGGCCGGCGGAAGCTCTTCGGCGATCTTGGCGAGCATCGGTTCGATGGGCGGCGTGGTCGCGGGCGGGGATGAGGCCATTTCCCCCTTTGTAATCTATAATCCAGCCCATCCGAGGAGCGTTGCAACACCCAAAGGCGGTGTCAGGCTCGGAAAAGAATGCCAGCGGCGCCCGCGCCGCGCAACGACGCTCACCCACTGTCGAAGTGCGGTGAGTTTTTTTATTCCCGCGCGACGGCAGTGGCCCCTCGATACACAGGAGCCACACGAATGAACGCCGTACTCAAGCCCGCCGCGACCGACTCGGTCATCGCCGACGCCAAGCTCGCCGATTGGGGCCGCAAGGAAATCCGCATTGCCGAGACCGAAATGCCCGGCCTCATGGCGATCCGCAAGGAATTCGCGCAAACCCAGCCGCTCAAGGGCGCGCGCATCACCGGGTCGCTGCACATGACGATCCAGACGGCCGTGCTGATCGAGACGCTGCAGGCGCTCGGCGCGCAGGTTCGCTGGGC
>DATLBJ010000196.1:0-2221 GCA_035526975.1 Ramlibacter sp. | reverse complement strand
GCCGAAGAGTCGGGCCGCACCCACGGCGCCAAGCACTCCGAGTTCGTCTGGATCATCGATCCGCTGGACGGCACCACCAACTTCATCCACGGCTTCCCGGTCTACTGCGTCAGCATCGCGCTGCAAGTCAAGGGCCGCGTCGAGCAGGCCGTCATCTACGACCCCACGCGCAACGACCTTTTCACCGCCACGAAGGGGCGCGGCGCGTATATGAACGAGCGCCGCATCCGCGTGAGCAAGCGCACGGAGCTGAAGAACTCGCTCATCTCCACGGGCTTCCCTTTCCGGCCGGGCGACAACTTCAACAACTACCTGCGCATGATGTCCGAGGTGATGCAGCGCACTGCCGGCCTGCGTCGTCCCGGTGCGGCGGCACTGGACCTCGCTTACGTCGCCGCGGGCTTCACCGACGGCTTCTTCGAGACCGGCCTGTCGCCGTGGGACGTTGCAGCCGGTTCGCTGCTGGTCACGGAAGCCGGCGGCCTGATCGGCAATTTCACGGGCGAGCCCGATTTCTTCGAGCAGAAGGAATGCGTGGCGGGCAATCCCAAGGTCTACGGGCAGCTCGTGGCCATCCTGCACAAGTACAGCAAGTTCGCCAGCGTTGCTGAAAAGCGCTCGGTACGTGAAAACGTGCTGAACCTGGTGGACCCGAAGACGAAACCGGGCACACAAGTGCAAGACCCGCAGCCGGAAGGCGACGACACGCCCTGATAATCGGCGCTGCATGAGCAGCACGCCGCCCCTTTCCGCCGACCTGAGCAAGCACACGCCAATGATGGCGCAGTATTTGCGGGTCAAGGCGGACCATCCGGACACGCTCGTCTTCTATCGCATGGGCGATTTCTACGAGCTGTTCTTCTCGGATGCGGAGAAAGCGGCACGGTTGCTCGACATCACCTTGACGAAGCGCGGCTCGTCGAATGGTGAACCCGTCGTCATGGCCGGCGTTCCGTTTCACTCGGTCGAAGGCTACCTCGCTCGGCTGATCAAGCAGGGCGAGTCGGTGGCGATCTGCGAACAGGTGGGTGACGTCGCAACGGCGAAGGGCCCGGTCGAGCGCAAGGTGGTGCGCGTGGTCACGCCGGGCACGCTCACCGACACGGAACTGATGAACGACAAGGCCGAGGCGATCCTGCTGGCCGTGCACCAGGGCTCGCGCCACAAGCTCGGGCTCGCGTGGTTGTCGGTGACGCAAGGCGCGCTGCAACTGGCCGAGTGCGCGGGCGACGAGCTCGAATCGTGGATCGCGCGCATCGCGCCCAGCGAAGTGCTGTTCAGCGCGGACGTCACACCGGCATTCGAGCAGCGGCTCAAGTCCGCGAGATCGAACGGCGCGTATTCGCTCGCGCAGCGGCCGAAGTGGACGTTCGATGAAGGCCTGGGCCTTCGCAAGTTGCTCGAGCAGCTCAATAGCGCGACGCTCACTGCCTGGCGTGCCGACGAGATGTTCTGCGCACATGCCGCCGCGGCGGCCCTGCTCTCGTATGCCGAGCACACGCAAGGCCGCGCGCTGTCGCACGTGCAAGGCTTGCAGGTCCAGCGCGACGACGAACTGATCGACCTTCCCGTCAGCACCCGGCGCAATCTCGAACTGGTGCAGACATTGCGCGGTGAAGATTCGCCCACGCTGTTCTCGGTAGTCGACACGTGCATGACGGGCATGGGCAGCCGCATGCTCAAGTGCTGGATGCTCGAGCCGCGCCGCGAGCGCACGCAGGCGGTGCAGCGGCACGACGCAGTCACGGTGCTGCGCGAGGGCCTGTGGCAAGCGCTGCGACATGACCTGAAGGGCTGCAGCGACGTCGAACGCATCACGGCACGCATCGCGTTGCGGCAGGTCCGCCCACGCGAGCTCGTCGGCTTGCGCTATTCGCTGGACAAGTCGTCCGTCCTCGCGCACCGCCTGGAAACGCTGGCGCGAGATACCGTTCGGGCTGAACTTGTCGAAGCCCTGCGCGCGGACCTGACACCGCCCGCCGGCTGCGCGCCGTTGCTCCAGCGCACGCTGATGGAAGAACCGGCGGCAATGGTGCGGGACGGTGGTGTGATCGCCACCGGCCACGACAGCGAACTCGACGAGCTGCGCGCGATCGCCGAGAACTGCGACGGCTTCCTGCTCGACCTGGAAACACGCGAGCGCGCGCGCACCGGCATCGCCAACCTGCGCGTGCAGTTCAACAAGGTGCACGGCTTCTACATCGAGATCACGCAGGGTCAG
>DATLBJ010000195.1:0-35065 GCA_035526975.1 Ramlibacter sp. | reverse complement strand
GTCGGCTGGATCCATGACCTCTCGTCTCCGGACCCGTACTTCATCCTGCCGGTCGTGATGACCCTCACCACGCTGCTGCAGACCGCGCTCAACCCCGCCCCGCCGGACCCGATGCAGGCCAAGATGATGTGGTTCATGCCGCTCGCGTTCTCGGTAATGTTCTTCTTCTTCCCGTCCGGCCTGGTGCTGTACTGGGTGACGAACAACGTGCTGTCGATCGCGCAGCAGTGGTTGATCAACACGCGCATGGGCGTGCCGGTGCAGTTCAACCTGCCGAAGTTCTGAGAAGGCGTCACCCCGGCCTTCGCCGGGGTGACAATCGGTGGTGATGCTCGCCACCCTCTCCGACCCGATCGCCGCCATCGCCACGGCCCCCGGACGCGGCGCGGTGGGGATCGTGCGCGTGTCGGCGAAGGATGTCTCGGCGATCATCAACGCGGTCTGCGCCCGCGCGCTGAAACCTCGCGAAGCGACCTATCTGGCATTCGTCGACGCGAACGGTGCGCCGATCGACCAGGGCCTGGCGATCCACTTCCCGGCGCCGCATTCGTACACCGGCGAAGACGTGCTCGAATTGCAAGCGCACGGCGGCCCCGTCGTGATGCAGCTGTTGCTCGCGCGGTGTCTCGAAGCGGGCGCGGCAATGGGCTTGCGCGTGGCGCAGCCCGGCGAGTTCACACAGCGCGCATTCCTCAACGACAAGTTCGACCTGGCGCAAGCCGAAGCGATCGCGGACCTGATCGACGCGAGCACCGAAGCCGCGGCGCGCAGCGCAAGCCGCTCGCTCGCCGGCGAGTTCTCGCGCGAGATCCATACCCTGCGCGAAGCGCTGATCCACCTGCGCATGCTGGTCGAAGCGACGCTCGACTTCCCCGAAGAAGAAATCGATTTTCTGAAACAGTCCGACGCGCAAGGCCAGCTCGATCGGCTGCGTGCGACGCTTGCGAACGTGCTGAAGCACGCCAAGCAAGGCGCGTTGCTGCGCGAGGGCATCAAGGTCGTCATCGCGGGCCAACCGAACGCGGGCAAGAGCTCGCTGCTCAACGCGCTGGCCGGCGCGGAGCTGGCAATCGTCACGCCGATTCCCGGCACGACGCGCGACGTCGTGAGCGGCCAGATCCAGATCGAAGGCGTGCCCCTGCATGTGATCGACACGGCCGGCCTGCGCGACTCGAGCGATCACGTAGAGAAGCTCGGCATCGAACGCGCGTGGAGCGAGATCGAGAAGGCCGATGCGGTGGTTTTCCTGCATGACCTCACGCGCTCCGACTCGTCGGACTATCAGCAAGGCGACCGCGTGATCGCCCAATTGCTGCTGGAAAAAGTCAGCGCGCCCGTCGTCGACGTCTGGAACAAGGCCGACGCTGCGCCCGTCTCGTCGCATGAGGGCGTCACGTTATCCGCGAAAACCGGCGCGGGGCTCGATGCGCTTAGAAAGCGGCTGCTGGAAGTAGCCGGCTGGCACGCCGCGCCCGAAGGCGTCTACATCGCGCGCGAGCGCCATGTCCACGCGCTGCGCCGTGTCGAATCACACCTGGTCGCGGCAAACGAACTGCTCGCGCAGCAAGCGCAAGCCCTCGACCTGCTCGCCGAAGAACTGCGCCTGTCGCAAAACGCCTTGAACGAGATCACCGGCGCGTTCGGAGCCGACGACCTGCTCGGCGTGATCTTCTCCAAATTCTGCATCGGGAAGTAGCAGCGGCAATCGCGCGACAATCAGCCGCATGAACCACAAGCTCATGCCGCTTCTCGCAGGCCTCACCCTGGCCGCCTCTTCCTCGTTCGCCGCGCCGCCCGTCGCCCCCGTGCGCGACACGCCCGAGACGATGCACGGCGTCACCGTGCACGACCCGTATCGCTACATGGAAAACGTGAAGGATCCCGAGGTCCTTGCGTGGATGAAGGGCCAGGGCGATTACGCGCGCTCGACGCTCGATGCGATCCCGGGGCGGGACGCGATCCTCAAGCGCATCGTCGAACTCACTGCGTCGACGGGCGATGTGGTCGGTGAAGTGCAGCGCTTTCCGGGCGGCAAGACGTTCTTCATGAAGCGTGTGAAGGGCGAGCGCCAGTACAAGCTGATGCTGCGCGAGGCGGGCCACAAGGACCGCGTCCTGGTCGACCCGCAAAAGGAACAGGACCGCACCGGCGTGCCGCACGCGGTGAACTGGTTCACTCCGTCGTGGGACGGCCAGTACATCGCGTATGGCATGTCGTCGGGCGGGTCCGAGCAGGCATCGCTGTACATCCTGAACGTGAAGACGGGCGCGCACGTCGGCAAGCCGATTCCGCGCGTCAACGAAGGCCTGGTGAGCTGGCTGCCCGATTCGAAGTCGATCACCTACAACCAGCTGCGCGAGCTCACCGCGGAAGACCCGGAGACGGAGTTCTACCTCGACTCCAAGGTGATGTGGCTGAAGCTCGGCGCGCCCGAGTCCGAAGCGAAGGCCGTGTTCGGGCCGACGGTGACCCGGCAACTCGGCCTGGTGCGACTCGATGTCGCGGGCATCACCTTTTCGCCCGGCTCGCAGTGGATGATCGCGCGCACGACCGACACGACGCTGCCCGAAGGCAACCTGTTCGTCGCGCGTGTGAGCGAACTGGGCCAGGGCGATTCGGTGTGGAAGCAGATCGCGAAGTTCGACGACAAGATCGTCGAGATCGACCTGAAGGGCGATGCGCTCTACGTGCGCTCGCACAAGGACGCGCCGCGCTACAAGGTGATGAAGCTGGACCTGCGCGACGCGCAGCTCGCGAAGGCGAAGGACGTCGCGCTGCCGCCCGAGGGCGGCGTGCTGGAAAGCTTCGTCGTCGGCAAGAACGAGTTGATGGCGCAAGTGCGCGAAGGCGCGAGCATCGTGCTGCGCCGCTACGACGGCCGCGACGTGAAGGGCCGCGCGGTGCCGCTGCCGATGAAAGGCGCGGCGCACCTGGTCGCCGACCCGGCGCGCGCGAACGACGACTGGATGTACCACCTGGCGTCGTGGACGCGGCCGCAGCAGATCCTGCGCCTGTCGGGTGACAAGTCGGTCGACGCGGGCCTTTCAACCGCCCGGAAGCCCGAGGGCGTGCCCGATCTGGAAGTCACCGACGTGAAGTGCACGAGCTGGGACGGCGCCCAAGTGCCGATGACCCTCCTGCATCGCAAGGGTTTGCCGCGCGACGGCAGCAATCCCACGCTGCTCATGGGCTACGGCTCGTACGGCATCTCCGAGACGGCGTACTTCGACTCGTCGGCGTATGCATGGTTCGAGCGCGGCGGCGTGATCGCGCACGTCAATGTGCGCGGCAGCGGCGTCTACGGCGACACGTGGCGCTACGCCGGCTTCAAGACGACGAAGTCCAACACGTGGAAAGACGGCGTGGCGTGTGCGCAGTACCTGATCGCGCAAGGCTATGCATCGCCGCAAACGATGGCGGGCTGGGGCGGCAGCGCGGGCGGCATCTTCGTGGGCCGCATGGTCACGTCGGCGCCGCAACTGTTCGCAGCCGCGGTGGCCGAAGTCGGTGACCTCGACAGCACGCGCGCCGAGTTCAGCGCGAACGGCGTCACCAACATTTCCGAGTTCGGCACGGTGAAGGACCCGAAGGAGTTCGCTGCATTGATGGAGATGAGCACCTACCAGAACATCAAGGACGGCACGGCGTACCCCGCCGTGATGTTCATCCACGGCATGAACGACCCGCGCGTCGACGTGTGGAACAGTGGCAAGGCCGCTGCGCGCCTGCAAGCCGCGACCACCAGCGGCAAGCCGGTGCTCCTGCGCCTGGACGCGCAGGCCGGCCACGGCATCGGCAGCACCGTGACGCAGCGCCAGCAGGTCCGGGCGGACATGTACGCGTTCCTGCTGTGGCAGATGGGAAAGCTGCCCGCGCGTTGAAGTTACAACTGAAGAGCTTGAGGTTTCAGGTGTAAGCGCGCGTCAGCGTGCTTGTGGACCCGCGTGCCTCAGCGGTAACGTGCGTCCATCATGAACGCGCCGCTTCGCAACCCGGTCAAGTTCGACGTGCAAGGGCTGATCGATGCGATCGCCCAGAATCCGTCGAGCGACGTGTTCACGCCAAGCCTCACGCCCGCGCAATGGGACATGCTGGGCAGCTACCTGCAGCCGTTCGCGGTGGTGGGCAGCCAGACGCTGATCGAGCAGGGCGCCGAAGACCGCACGCTGTATATCGTCGAAACCGGCAGCCTCACCGTGCACTACGCAGACTCCAAGGGCCGCGTGCGGCTCGCGGTGGTCGGACCCGGGTCGGCCGTCGGTGAAGGCGCGTTCTTCAGCCGCCAGCCTCGCAGTGCCACGGTGCAAGCCGCGTCCACCAGCAAGATCTGGAGCCTGACCCCCTTGCGCTTTTCGGAGCTGAGCAAGCGCCAGCCCGAAGTCGCCCTGGAGATCGCCATGGCGCTGGGCTCGCTGGTCTCGCGGCGGCTCGCCAACCGCCCGCGCCGGGTCGCGGTGACCTGAGTGCCCTCGCGTTTCGCGGCACCGCCCCAACTTTTTCACGGAACTTCCGCTCGCGCGTGGTTGCAAGACCGCCTGCGCGCGAATAATGCAGCGCTATGTCATTACTCTCCTGGATGTTCCCGGCCAAGACGCCGGACGCCAAGCAGCCCCCGCTGCCTGACAGCTCGGGGCTGTCGCGCGAAGAGCCGACCCGGCCGGTGCGCCGCGGCGCCCGCGACATCCCGGTGGACAACGCGCAACCGGCCAACCGCAAACATGAACGCATGGCGCGGCGCGAACTGCTCTATGTCGTCGTGCGCGAAGCGATGGTGCGCGCGGGCGTGCTGTCGGCCGGCTACAAGTTCAAGGTGCTGTCGCTCGACGGGCGCGGCCGCCAGTTCATGGTGATGATCGAGCTGTCGCGCGATTGCGGCGTCGAGGTGCGGCAGTTTGCCGAAATCGAAGCGATGATCGCGCAGTCGGCCAAGGCGCGGCACGACATCCTCGTGACCTCGGTGTACTGGCGCATGAGCGAACACGTCGCCGTCGGCCACCCCGTGCAGGATGCGCGCGATGTGTCGCAGCCGGCGGCGCTCGAGTCCGAGCCGATGCCGCTGGAGCCCAAGCCGGTCACCCGCTCGCACTACGACCCGATCGGCGCCGACGAGGTCGCAGCCTTCAAGCAAGCCATGGCGGCCGGCGTGCAGAACCCGGCGGCCGTCGCGGCGGCGGCCAGCGGCGTGGCGCATGGCGCGAGCGCGGTTGCGTTCGACGGCAAGCAGCACCACGGGCCGCAAAGCTACACGCTGCTCACCGGCTTCGAGGACACCGAAGTCGCGGACGAGGCCGCGCGCACCCCACTGCTCAGCGGCACGCAGTACGGCGAACTGCGCTGATCACCCGCGCAACAACTTTTCTTCCGCGATTGCGAGCACCTCGGGGCGTCCCGAGAGCACGAGCGTGTCGCCGTCTTCGAGCGGCGCGTCGGCGCCCGGATCGACCGGCTTTCCGTCCGGGCGCCGGCGGCTGACGACGCGCACGCCGATCGCCTGCAACGCCAGCTGGCTCAACGCGCGGCCGCGCGACGCGGCGTCCTGCGTCAGTGTCACGGTGGACAGGCGTTCCTGGTCGATCTCGTCGGCGGTGTCGTCGTCGGCGCCGTGGAAGTAGCCGCGCAGCAGGCTGTAGCGCTCATCGCGCTGGTCCTGCACGATGCGGATCACGCGGCGCATCGGCACGCCCACCAGCGCGAGCGCGTGGCTGGCCAGCATGAGTGAACCTTCGAGCAGTTCGGGCACGACTTCCGTCGCGCCCGCGGCCTGCAGCCTCTCGAGGTCGCGGTCGTCCTGCGTGCGCACGATCACCGGCACCTGCGCCGCATGCACGCGGACATTGGCGAGCACGCGCATCGCGCCGGGCACATCGAGATAAGTGACGACGACGGCGCTCGCACGCGCCAGGCCCGCGGCCACGAGCGCTTGCAGCCGCGCCGCATCGCCGAACACCACATGCTCGCCGGCGGCGCTGGCGTGCCGCACGCGGTCGGGGTCGAGGTCGAGCGCGATGTAGGGAATCGACTCGCGCTCCAGCACGCGCGCGAGGTTCTGGCCGCAGCGGCCGTAGCCGCAGATGATCACGTGCTTGTTCTGGTTGATCGACTTGCGCGCGATCGTCGTCATCTGCAGCGACTGGAGCAGCCATTCGCTGGCCACCAGCTTCATCACGATGCGGTTGGTGTGCATGATGATGAAAGGCGTCGCGAGCATCGACAGCACCATGCTGGCGAGAATCGGGTTCATCAGGCGGGCGGGCACGATCTGGCTTTCATGCGCAAGCGTGAGCAGCACGAAGCCGAATTCGCCGGCCTGCGCGAGGTACAACCCGGTGCGCAGCGCGACGCCCGTCGTCGCCTTGAACATGCGCGCCAGCGCCGTGACCATCGCCAGCTTGAACAGCACCGGCACCGTCATCATCAGCAGGACCAGCCACCACTCGTGCGCGATCGTGCGCCAGTCGAGCAGCATGCCGATGCTGATGAAGAACATCCCCAGCAGGACGTCGTGGAACGGCCGGATGTCGGTCTCCACCTGGTGCTTGTATTCGGTCTCGGAAATCAGGATGCCCGCGATGAACGCGCCGAGCGCGAGCGACAGGCCCGCCAGCTCGGTGATCCACGCCAGCCCCAGCGTGACCAGCAGCAGGTTCAGCACGAACAGCTCTTCGCTCTTGCGCCGCGCGACGAGCGTGAGCCACCAGCGCATCGCGCGCTGGCCGCCGACCAGCAGCACCGCGATCACGACCGCCGCTTTCACGGAGGCGATCGCGAGCGAGGTGAACAAAGTTTCCGCGGGGCTGCCCAGGGCGGGGATCAGGACGAGCAGCGGCACGACGGCCAGGTCCTGGAACAGCAGGACGCCCATCACCCGCTTGCCATGTTCGCTTTCGAGCTCGAGGCGCTCCGACAGCAGCTTGACCACGATCGCCGTGCTGCTCATTGCGAGCGCGCCGGACAGCGCGACGGCCGCGCGCCAGTCCATCTTCCACAGCGTCGGTGCGAGCACGGCGAGGAACAGCGAGCCGACCGTGCCGAGGACGATCGTGATCACGACCTGCGACAGCCCCAGCCCGAACACGTGCTGGCGCATCGCGCGCAGCTTGGACAGGTTGAACTCCAGCCCGATCACGAACATGAGGAACACCACGCCGAACTCGCCGATATGGCGCAGCGCCTCGGAGTGGCCGCCCAGCGCGAGCGCGTGCGGCCCGATCAGCACGCCGACCACCAGGTAGCCCAGCATCGGCGGCAGCTTGAGCAAGCGGAAGACCACCACGCCGAGCACCGCAGCGAGCAAGTAGACGAGGGTCAGCTCCAGCGTGGACATGCCTCATGCTAACAAGCCCGCGTGACGGGCCTCGATAGAATGCCGCATGGCCATCGACCGCGAGCGGGCGCTCAAGCTCGCCCAGGAGACCTACGAGATCGAAGCCGCCGCCGTGCTGGGCCTGAAACAGCGCACCGGCGAGGCTTTCGCGCATGCGGTCGAGAAAATGCTGGCGGTGCGGGGCCGCGTGGTCGTGATGGGCATCGGCAAGAGCGGCCACATCGCGCGCAAGATCGCGGCCACGCTCGCGTCGACCGGCACGCCCGCGATGTTCGTGCACCCGGCCGAAGCCAGCCACGGCGACCTCGGCATGATCAAGCCGATCGACCTGGTGCTGGCCGTGTCCAACAGCGGCGAGGTCGGCGAAGTCACCACGCTGCTGCCCGTCATCAAGCGGCTGGGCTCGACGCTGATCGCGATGACGGGCAACCCCAAGTCCACGCTCGCGCGCCACGCGGACATCGTGCTCGACAGCGGCGTCGAAAAGGAAGCGTGCCCGCTGCAGCTCGCGCCGACGGCCAGCACGACGGCGCAACTCGCGCTGGGAGACGCGCTCGCGGTCGCGTTGCTCGATGCGCGCGGTTTCCGCAGCGAGGATTTCGCGCGATCGCATCCGGGCGGCGCTCTCGGGCGCAAGCTGCTCACGCATGTGTCCGATGTGATGCGCACGGGGGACCAGCTGCCGGTCGTCACGTCGTCCACCGGCTTCTTCGACATGATGCGCGTGATGAGCGGCAAGGGCCTGGGCGCCACCGCGGTCACGGATGCCGACCACAAGGTGCTGGGCATCTTCACCGATGGCGACCTGCGCCGCCTGATCGAAAAAGGCGCCGACATGCGCGGCATGACCGCCGCCGACGTGATGCACACGAAACCGAAGACGATCCATCCCGAAGCGCTCGCCGCGGAAGCTGCGCAGGTGATGGAGCAGTACCGCATCACGCTCGTGCTGGTCGTCGATGCGGCAGGGCGGCTGGCCGGCGCCATCAACAGCAACGACCTGCTGCGCGCGAAGGTGATCTGATGCCGGCGTCCACGCCCGCGCTGCACTTCCCGCCGCAGCTGCTGCTCGCCGCCCAAGGCGTCAAGGTCGCGTTCTTCGACGTCGACGGCGTGCTGACCGATGGCGGCCTGTACCTCGCGCACGATGGCGAGCCGCTCAAGCGCTTCAACATCCTCGACGGGTTGGGCCTGAAGCTGATCGCGCAGGCGGGCATCACGCCGGTGGTGATCACGGGCCGCGACTCGCCCGCGCTGCGCGCGCGCCTTGCCGCTTTGGGCATCGCGCACGTGCACTACGGCACGGAACAAAAGCTCGCCGCCGCGGAGCAGTCGCTGCAGCAGCTCGGGGCGCAATGGCGCGAGGCGGCCGCGATCGGCGACGACTGGCCGGACCTGCCGGTGATGACGCGCGCCGCGTTTGCGTGCGCGCCGGCCAACGCGCACACCGAAGTCAAGGCGATCGCTCATCACGTCACGGCGAACGCCGGCGGCCACGGCGCAGCGCGCGAGTTCTGCGACGTGCTGCTGGTGGCAAGCGGGCGCTACGGCGCGCTGCTGGAAGGCTACGCATCGTGATGGTCGGGGGTTTCATCGAGCGGCCGCCGTCGGGGCGCATGCTGCGCGCGAGCTGGGAGCGCCTGTCGGTGTACCTGCCGGTGATCCTGATGGGGTTGATCGCGCTGGGCACGTACTGGCTGGCGCGCAACACACCGAACGTCGGGCCGGCGCAGTCGCAATCGAAACCCACGCACGAACCCGATTCGTACATGCGCCGGTTTTCGGTGAAAAGCTTCGACGCGAGCGGTCGCCTGAAGAACGAGATTTTCGGCGTGGAGGCGCGCCACTATCCCGACACCGACACGGTCGAGATCGACCATCCCCGCATGCGCGCGATCGGCGCGGACGGCGACGTCACCGTGGCGACCGCGAAGCGCGCGATCAGCAACTCCGATGCGTCGGAGGTGCAATTGCTGGGCGACGCAGTGGTCACGCGACAAGCGGCCCCGGAGGGCTCGCCCAGGCCGAAGCCGCGGCTGGAGATCCACAGCGAGTACCTGCACGTGTTCGTGAACACCGAGCGCGTCACGTCGAACAAGCCCGTCGAGATCCTGCGCGGCCACGACCGCCTGTCGGCCGACAGCATGACGTTCAGCAATGCCACCGACGTGCTCGAGATGAGCGGGCACGTGCGCGGCACGGTGATGCCGCGGTGAGCCCGCTGGTCTTCATCACCGGCGCCTCGAGCGGCATCGGCCAGGCCCTTGCAGCGCGCTATTGCCGTGCGGGCTGGAATCTTGCGCTCGCGGCGCGCCGCACTCACGAGATCGAGCAGTGGGCGCGCGCGCAGCAGTTGCCCGCGGATCGCTTCGCGGTGTATGCGGCCGATGTCGCCGACACCGACAGCATCGTGGCGGCGGGGCGGGCGTGCATCGACAAGCAAGGCGTGCCCGATGCCGTGATCGCGAATGCCGGCATCAGTGTCGGCATGGACACGGCGTATCGCGAAGACATGGCCGTGATGGCGCGCACGTTCGCGACGAACAACGTCGGCCTCGCGGCGACGTTCCATCCTTTCGTCGAAGCCATGCAAAAGCGCGGGTCCGGCCGCCTCGCCGGCATCGCGAGCGTCGCGGGGATTCGCGGCTTGCCGGGCCACGGCGCGTACTGCGCAAGCAAGGCCGGTGTGATCGCCTATTGCGAGAGCCTTCGCGGCGAACTGCGGGGCAGCGGCGTGAAGGTGGTGACGATCGTGCCCGGCTACATCGACACCCCGCTCACGCAAGCCAACCGCTATTCGATGCCGTTCCTGATGAAGGCCGACGACTTCGCCGACGCCGCCTTCCGCGCCATCGAGGCGGGCGCGAGCTACAAGGTGATCCCGTGGCAGATGGGCATCGTCGCGAAGCTGATGCGGCTGCTGCCCAACGTGCTGTACGACCGCGTGTTCGCGGGACGTCCGCGCAAGCACCGGCAGACGGCGAACCCCTGACAGTTGTCATTGCGGGCTCGACCCGCAATCCAGTGTCTTCCACAACAGCCGCTGGATGCCGGATCAAGTCCGGCATGACAAGAAACGCAAAAGGGGCCGAAGCCCCTTTTTTCATTCGCGAATCTGCCGCTGCTTAGTAGCCGCCGCGGTTGCCACCGCCGCCGCCGCCGCGCGGGCCGGAGCCGTACGGGCTGCGAAAGCCGCCGTCGTTGCCGCCGCCGCCCCCGCCCCCACGGTAGCCGCCGCCACCGCCGCCGCCTTCACGACGGCCGCCGCCACCGCCGCCGCCACCGCCGTAGCCGCCGCCACCGCCGCCGCCATAACCCCCACCGCCGCCACCGCCGTAGCCGCCGCCGCCGCCACCGCGCGGACGGTTTTCCATCGGACGCGCTTCATTGACGACGACGCTGCGGCCGCCCAGGGGCTGGCCGTTCATGCCGTTGATTGCAGCTTGCGCTTCGGCGTCATTGCCCATTTCGACAAAGCCGAAGCCCTTGGAACGGCCGGTATCACGCTCCATCATCACCTTGGCACTGGTGACGGAGCCGAACTGGCCGAATGCCTGTTCGAGATCGCTGTCGCGGACGGAATACGGCAGGTTGCCGACGTAAAGTTTATTGCCCATTCAGGGACTCCATAAGAGAAACGAACACTGTGCGATGGAGTCCCGAGAACGCATTTTCCAAGCGAAACACTGACCTGATCACCGCTATCTGCGCGTGACGTACTGCTGGCACGCCCGGCCATTATGAGCAAAGTTTCGCGAACAGTGCAGCCCGGCGGCGGGAAGCAAGGCCGCAAAAACCCTAAAAACCCGGAAAAACCGGGCGTGGCTGAACACTTTCGTGGCGTTTTAGTCGCCGCTGTAGTGGCGCCAGCGCTGCATGGCGCTGCGCATGATGAGCAGCTGGCGCTCGAATTTCGGGCAGGCGTTGCAGGCGGCCAGGTGCAGGCGCAGGGCGACCCGCTCGTGGGCCGGGAGCTGTCGGTCTTCGCGGGCCACCAGCAGGGCGGCCACTTCCTTGCAGGTGCGGCGCAGGATCATGGGGCGGGGGCGGGCTTGTTGCCGAACCAGTTGAGCTCGAGGCACTCGCGCAAGCGCAGGCGGGCCCGGTGCAACTGGACGTACAGATTGGTCGGCGTCAGCTGGAGCTCCTTACAAATCTCGTCGCTCGGCAGCTCGAGCCACTCGCGCATGAGGAACACGCGTCCCATCGCCGCGGGCAACTTGTCCGTGCACGCTTCCAGCACCATGAAGAACTGGCGCGAATCGAGTTCCCGCTCGGGGTTGCCCCACTCCGACGGCTGGTTCGCGAAATGGCCGTCGGCCTTGAACATCAGCGCCTCGAGCTCTTCGCTGCCGTCGCCTTCGTCGTCGGCCAGCTGAACCTCGCGCCGGCGCTGGCGCAGGATGTCGATGACCTTGTGCTTGAGGATGCCGACGAGCCAGGTCTTGAGCTGGCTGCGGGTGCCGAACGACTGCGGCTTGGACAGCGCGGCCAGCAGTGTTTCACTGACCGCATCTTCGGCCCACGCATCGTTGCGCAGTTGCAGCCGCGCGAACCGCAGCAGGTAGGTGCGGTGCTCGGCGAGCTGGTGCTCGATCGGGACGGCGCTCATCGGGGGCGATGATCGCACAGCGCTGCTACCAATTCACCTCGCGCTCCGGAGTCGAGCCGATCTTGTGGATCGCGAGGTCGGCGCCTTCGTATTCTTCTTCGGCCGACAGGCGCAACCCGGAGATCGCCTTGATCACCGCATAGACGACGACACCTGCGGCGAGGGCCCACGCCACGCCCATCGCGGTGCCGATGGCCTGCGCGGCGACGTTCACGCCGCCGAGGCCGCCCAGCGCCTGGGCGCCGAAGATGCCGGCCGCGATGCCGCCCCACGCACCGCACAGGCCGTGCAGCGGCCACACCCCGAGCACATCGTCGATCTTCCATTTGTTCTGCGTGAGCGTGAACATCGCCACGAAGATCGCGCCCGCGATCGCGCCGACGGCGAGTGCGCCGATGGGATGCATCAGGTCCGAGCCGGCGCACACGGCCACCAGGCCCGCGAGCGGGCCGTTGTGCACGAAGCCCGGGTCGTTGCGGCCCAGCGCCAGCGCCGCGAGCGTACCGCCCACCATCGCCATCAGCGAGTTGACCGCAACCAGGCCCGACATCTTGTCGAGCGTTTGCGCGCTCATCACGTTGAAGCCGAACCATCCCACGGTCAGGATCCACGCGCCGAGCGCGAGGAACGGGATGTTCGACGGCGGATGCGCCGAAATCGCGCCGTCCTTGCGATAGCGGTTGCTGCGCGCGCCGAGCAGCATCACCGCGGGCAATGCGATCCAGCCGCCCATCGCGTGCACGACCACCGAGCCGGCGAAGTCGTGGAACTCGTCGCCCGTGGCCGACTTGAGCCACGCCTGGATGCCGAAGCCCTGGTTCCACGCGACATGCTCGAACAGCGGATAGACGAAGCCGACGAGGATCGCCGTCGCCGCCAGCTGCGGGCCGAAGCGCGCGCGCTCCGCGATGCCACCCGAGATGATCGCGGGGATCGCGGCGGCGAACGTGAGCAGGAAAAAGAACTTCACGAGCTCATAACCGTTCTTCGCGGCGAGCTCCTGCGCCCCGACGAAGAAGGTGGTGCCGTACGCGATCGAATACCCGACGAGGAAGTACGCGACGGTCGACACCGCGAAGTCCGCCATGATCTTGACCAGCGCGTTCACCTGGTTCTTCTTGCGCACGGTCCCCAGTTCCAGGAACGCGAATCCGGCGTGCATGGCCAGCACCATGACTCCGCCGAGCAGGATGAACAGCGCGTCTGCGCCCTGTTTGAGTGCCTCCATAAGCTCCTCTTTGGATCGAATTGCCTGTTGTTGGTGCGCGCGACGGCCGTTTCGCGATCGCGCACCACGAGGAAGCAAAATCTGCGCCACAAGCGTGCGCGTCCGCGCATCGTCAGGTGGACGCGGATAGACTGCGCCCCCGCCCATGGAAGCCTTCCTCGTCTCGACCGGCCTTGTCGCGCTTGCGGAGATGGGCGACAAGACGCAGCTGCTCGCACTCGTGCTGGCCGCGCGGTTTCGCAAGCCGTGGCCGATCGTGCTGGGGATCTTCGTCGCGACAGTGGTCAACCACGCGATCGCGGGCGTGGCGGGCGCGTGGATCACCACGCTGCTCGGCCCGCAACTCCTGCGGTGGATCCTCGCCGCGTCGTTCATCGCGATGGCCGCGTGGATGCTCGTGCCGGACAAGCTCGATGACGGCGACACGCCGAAGGCCGCGCGCTTCGGCGTGTTCGGCACGACCGTGATCGCCTTCTTCCTCGCCGAGATGGGCGACAAGACGCAGGTCGCAACCGTGATGCTCGCCGCGCGCTACTCGCAAGTCGCTGCCGTGGTTGCGGGGACGACGCTCGGGATGATGCTGGCCAATGCGCCCGTCGTCTGGCTGGGCGAACGGGTGACGCGCGTGGTGCCGATTCGCATGGTGCACATCGTCTCGGCGGGGATCTTCGTGGCGCTGGCCGTCGCAGCACTGGTGCTGTGAGCTTCGGTATACTTCTTTCCAGCGCCGATTTGCTTCCGCTTGCGGGCGCTTTACCAAATGCAGCTAAAGACGAAGCTCCGGCAGCCCGGTCTCGTGTTTGGCGAACCGGGTTTTGTTTTTTCTGATCGCCATGCCGTTGATCGCCGAACCGAAAGCCATGACCTTCGCCGCGCCGCTCGAGATGAGCAGCGGCGCGAAGATCCGCGGCTATTCGCTGGCCTACGAGACGTACGGCACGCTCAATGCCGACAAGAGCAACGCGGTGCTGATCTGCCACGCGCTCAATGCGTCGCACCACGTGGCAGGCGTGTACGCCGGCGAGCCGGACAACGTCGGCTGGTGGGACTCGATGATCGGCCCGGGCAAGCCGGTGGACACCGACCGCTTCTTCGTCATCGGCATCAACAACCTCGGCTCGTGCTTCGGCTCGACCGGACCGATGCACGTGAACCCCGACACCGGCCGTGTCTACGGCGCGGACTTTCCGGTGGTCACGGTGGAGGACTGGGTCAACGCGCAGGCACGCTTGCTCGACGGGCTCGGCATCGCGCAGCTCGCGGCCGTGATGGGCGGCAGCCTCGGCGGCATGCAGGCGCTGTCGTGGACGCTGCAATACCCGCAGCGGGTGCGCCACGCAGTGGTGGTGGCCAGCGCGCCGAACCTCAATGCGGAGAACATCGCGTTCAACGAAGTCGCGCGGCGCGCGATCGTCACCGACCCCGATTTCCACGGGGGCCACTTCTACGAGCATGGCGTGGTGCCCAAGCGCGGCCTGCGCATCGCGCGAATGATCGGCCACATCACGTACCTCAGCGACGACGTGATGAACGAGAAGTTCGGGCGCGAGTTGCGCAGCGCGGTGGACGGCGCGGTGCGCTCGGCCTACCAGTACTCCACGCAGGACATCGAGTTCCAGATCGAGAGTTACCTGCGCTACCAGGGCGACAAGTTCTCGGAGTACTTCGACGCGAATACCTATTTGCTGATCACGCGCGCGCTCGACTACTTCGACCCCGCGCGTTCGCACGACGGCAACCTCGCCAAGGCGCTGGCCGCCGCGCGCGCGAGATTCCTGCTGGTAAGTTTCAAGACCGACTGGCGTTTCTCGCCCGCGCGCAGCCGCGAGCTGGTCAAGGCGCTGCTGGAGAACAAGCGAGACGTGAGCTACGCCGAGATCGACGCGCCGCACGGCCACGACGCGTTCCTGCTGGAGGACGAGCGCTACCTCGGCGTCGCGCGCGCGTATTTCGAGCACATCGCGCAGGAGCTGGCATGAGCGACCGTCGCACGATGGACCTGATCGCTCGGCTCGTGCCCGAAGGCTCGCGCGTGCTGGACCTCGGTTGCGGCGACGGCGCGCTGCTCGAACTCCTGCTGCGCGAGCGGCGCTGCACCGGCTACGGCATCGAGATCGACGACGCCAACGTGCTCGCGTGCGCCAAGCGCGGCGTCAATGTGATCCAGCTGAACCTCGACGAAGGCCTGCCGATGTTCGGCGACGCCAGCTTCGACGTGGTGCTGCAGGTCGACACGCTGCAGCACCTGCACAACGCGGAGACGATGCTGGTGGAGACCGCACGCGTCGGCCGCACCGGCATCGTCGCCTTTCCGAATTTCGCGCATTGGCCCAACCGGCTCGCAATCCTGCGCGGGCGCATGCCCGTGACCCGGCGGCTGCCTTACCAGTGGTACGACACGCCCAACATCCGCGTCGGCACGTACAAGGATTTCGAAGTGCTCGCGACGAAGAACAAACTCGCGATCCTCGACGCCTTCGGCCTTCAGGACGGCCGCGAAGTGCGCGCGCTGCCGAACGTGCGCGCCGGCACCGCGGTGTTCAAGTTCGAGCGCGGTTGAGGTAGCATCCACTGCATCCGGGAACACAGCCTCCCGGGCCTTTGGAAAACAAGGCAAGACGGTGTCCCGTCCAAGCGCTGGCAACTTCCTTTCATGGAGTTTCCGCCGTGGACACCGCACCCGTTTCCGTATCTCCCGCCGACCTTGCCGCGCGCCTCGGGCGCGACGACGCGCCGCTCGTCCTCGACGTGCGGCGTGACGGGCGTTTTGCCGAAAGCGACAAGATCCTTCCGCGCGCGCAGCGCTGCGACCCCGGCGACGTCGAGCGATTCGCGCGGGGACAGCCGCCGCGCGAGGTCGTGGTCTATTGCGTGCACGGCCTCGAGGTCGGCGCGCAGGCCGCCGCACAATTGCGCGCGGCAGGCTGGAGCGCACGCTTCCTCGAAGGCGGCATCGAAGGCTGGATCGAAGCCGGGCTGCCGACGGCGCCCAAGGACGCCGCGGCATGACGTCTTCGCCGGTCACTTTCACCGAGGCGCTTCGCTTCTGGCTCAAGCTCGGTTTCATCAGCTTCGGCGGCCCGGCCGGCCAGATCGCGGTCATGCATCGCGAGCTCGTGGAAGGCAAGCGCTGGATTTCGGAAAAGCGTTTCCTGCATGCGCTGAACTACTGCATGCTGCTGCCCGGACCGGAGGCGCAGCAGCTCGCGACGTACATCGGCTGGCTGATGCACCGCACGTGGGGCGGCATCGTGGCAGGCGGGCTGTTCGTCCTGCCGTCGCTGTTCATCCTGGTCGCGCTGTCGTGGATCTACGTCGCATACGGCCACGTGCCGTGGATCGCGGCGATCTTCTACGGCATCAAGCCGGCGGTGTCCGCCATCGTGTTGCAGGCGGTGTGGCGCATCGGCTCGCGCACGCTCAAGGACCCACGCAAGGTGCCGATCCTGTGGGCCATCGCGATCTTCAGCTTTGTCGGCATCGCGATCCTGCGCGTGCCCTTCCCTGCGATCGTTCTCACCGCAGGCGTGATCGGCGCGCTCGGCGGCAAGTGGTGGCCGGCGCAGTTCACCGGCGGCGGGGCGCACGGCGCAAAGGTGCAGCAGCACGGCACGGAGACGTACATCATCGATGACGACACGCCGACGCCGGGGCATGCGACGTTCACGAAAGCACGGCTCGCGCGCGTGGTGATCGCGGGCTTGCTGTTGTGGGCGATTCCCATGGCGCTGCTCGTGGCAATGCGCGGCGCGGACAACACGCTCACGCAGATGGGCAGCTTCTTTACCAAGGCCGCGCTGCTCACCTTCGGTGGCGCGTATGCGGTGCTGCCGTATGTCTACCAGGGCGCGGTCGAGCAGTACGAGTGGCTCACGGCACTGCAGATGATCGACGGGCTGGCGCTGGGCGAAACGACGCCCGGCCCGCTGATCATGGTGGTGGCGTTCGTCGGATTCGTCGGCGGCTGGACCCAGCAGGTGCTCGGGCCCGAGATGCTCTTCCTTGGCGCGGCGCTGGCGGCGACGATCGTCACGTGGTTCACATTCCTTCCCTCGTTCGTGTTCATCCTGGCGGGCGGGCCCGTCGTTGAAGCGACGCACGGCAACCTCAAATTCACCGCGCCGCTGACGGGCATCACGGCGGCCGTGGTCGGCGTGATCGCGAGCCTCGCGCTGTTTTTTCTCGTGCACATCGCGCGGCCGGTGATGGACGGACCCGTCGACATCGCAGCCCTTGTCATTGCTGCGGCAGCCGCAATAGCACTGTTGCGCTACAAGATGGGCGTGATCCCGGTGATCGCGGGCTGTGCAGTCGCGGGCCTCGCCCTATCATTGCCCGGATGAACATCCTCATCACCGGTGGCAGCGGTTTCCTCGGCGCACGCCTGGCGCGCACGCTGCTTGCGCAAGGCCAGTTGTCCGTCGCGGGGGCGCCCGCGAAAAGAATCGAGACCGTCGTGCTGGCCGACAAGGCGCCGCCGCCCGACGACCTCGCGAAAGACCCGCGCGTGAAATTCATCGGCGGCGACCTGAACGAGCAGATTGCCTCGAAGCAACTTCCCGCAGCGGGCACCGACGTCGTCTTCCATCTCGCAGCGGCGGTGAGCGGCGAATGCGAAGCCGATTTCGACCTGGGCATGCGCAGCAATTTCGCCGCGACGCATGCGCTGCTCGAAGCCTGCCGCCGTCTCGGCACGAAACCCACGGTGGTGTTCTCCAGTTCGGTCGCGGTCTTCGGCAAGATGCCCGGCCTGGGCATGCCCGACCCGATCGAGGACTTCACGCTGCCGACGCCGCAATCGAGTTACGGCGCGCAGAAGGCGATCGGCGAAACCCTGATGGCCGACTACGGCCGCAAGGGATTCATTCGCGCCCGCACCGTGCGGCTGATGACGGTGAGCGTGCGCCCGGGACGTCCCAACGGCGCGGCTTCGAGCTTTTTCTCCGGGATGATCCGCGAGCCGCTCGCGGGCGTGCGCGCTCAAGTGCCCGTGGGCCGCGAAGTCGAGCATCCGATCCTGTCGCCCTCGCGCACGATTGCCGGGATCATCCGCTGCGCCGAAGCGACGGATGCCGAGTGGGGTCCGCTCACGGGCCTGAACCTGCCGGCGTTGCGTTGCAGTGTCGGCGACATGGCGGCGGCGCTCGAGCGCATCGCCGGCAAGGAAGCGACCGCGTTGCTCGACTGGACGCCCGACGCGAACATCCTCAAGCTCGTGAACACCTGGCCGGGCAACGTCAAGTCGGCACGTGCGAATGCGCTGGGGCTGACGGCGAATCCGGATTTCGACGACGTGATCCGCGAATACATCCGCGAGAACCCGCAAGCCGTCAAGCTCGCGGTGCGCTGACATGCCGAAGTTCGCCGCGAACTTGTCGATGCTCTATCCCGAGCTGGATTTCCTCGACCGCTTCGAGGCGGCGGCGAAGGACGGCTTCGAGGCGGTGGAGTACCTGTTTCCGTATGCGTATCCCGCGAAAGAATTGAAGGCAAGGCTCGGCGCGAACGGACTGAAGCAGGTCCTGTTCAACGCGCCGCCCGGCGACTGGGACAAGGGCGAGAAGGGACTCGCGTGCCTGCCCGGGCGTGAAGAAGAATTCCGCTCCTCGATCGGCAAGGCGGTGGAGTACGCGAGTGTGCTCGAATGTCCGCGCGTGCATGTGATGGCGGGCCTTGCGCCCGAGGGAAGCGATCGCGCCGCATTGCGCAAGACGTACGTTGCGAACCTTGCGTGGGCCGCGGGCGAGATGTCGAAAGCCGGAGTGGACACGCTGATCGAGCCGATCAACACCCGCGACATCCCGCGCTTCTTCCTGAACCGCCAGGGCGACGCGCACGCGATCGTGGCGGAAGCCGGCGCATCCAATCTCAAGGTGCAGTTCGACCTCTACCACTGCCAGATCGTCGAAGGCGATGTGGCAATGAAGATCCGCCAGTACCTGCCGACGGGGCGCGTCGGCCACTTCCAGATCGCCGGTGTGCCGCAGCGGCACGAGCCCGACATCGGCGAAGTCAACTACGACTACCTGTTCGGCGTGATCGACGAGGTCTCGGCGCGGTGCGGCTGGGACGGCTGGGTCGGTTGCGAATACCGTCCCGCGCGCGGCTCGGCCCCCGGCGGCACGAGCGAAGGGCTGCGCAGCTGGTTCCCGCCGGTGAGCAGCCGCGCGACGAGCACGAGCGCCGCGAACAGGTAGGCCGCGGCGCCGGGCACCCACATCACGAGGCCGCCGAGCTGCTGGTCTTCGAGCGGATCGAGCCCGAACTGCATCGCCGTTCCGGCGTAGTGCGGATACCAGGGCGCCGGCGCGAGCGTGAGCAGCGCCCCGAGCGCGCTGGTGTGCAGCATCGTCACGAACAGGTAGGCCATCGCCGCGCCACTGCGCGTTCGCGCGTCGCGGCCGATCACCGCCCACCAGAACAGCAGCGCGGTGCCGAGGAAGCTGGCGTGCTGAAGCGCATGGATCGCCTCGTTGTCGATCGCGGCGTCGAACAGCGAAGGCGCATGCCAGACCCACAAGGCGAGGGCGTGCAGCGCGAAGGCGGCGAGCGGATCGGTGATGAAGCCCCACACGGCGGCCCACCCGCGCGCCTGGACCGCATGGCCGAGGCGGCGGCGCTGCGCGGGTGCGAACGCCCAGGTCCAGGCGGCCAGCGGCCGCGCCAGCACCATCAACGGCGCGCTGGCCAGCATGAGCACCTCGTGCTGCACCATATGCGCGGAAAACAGCTGCGTTCCGAGTTCGTCGAGCGGCGAGACCAGCGCGAACGCGAGCGCCAGCCAGCCGGCCGCGAAGCACACCACCTGGCGGCGCGAGATGCCGCGGCCGGCACCGGCGTGCCGCCACAGGCGAATCACCCCGGCCGCATACAGGAGCGCCGAGACGGCCAGCGGCGCGATCACCCACGGCTCGAAGCTGAAGTGCATCAGGAATAGCAGGGCGACAACACCCACGCGACCATCCACATGCACAGGATGACGAGCGAGGAGATCGCGCCGACGGCGGTGGCGCACACCGCAAGGAAGTGGCGCGTCATCGGCGGATCGGCCGCATCGTCGTCGGCGGCGAATTGCACCGGTGCGCCCGCTTCGCGCGCGAGCCAGGTGAACAGCAGCGATGCCGCGAGCGTCGCCGCCGCCACGACATGGAGCCAGATGCGCGTCTGCTGCGTGCATGAGGGCGTGACCAGCGAAAACATGATCGACTGCGCCGCCAGCGCGAGGCTGGGCGATGCAAGCAGGGCGAGCCAGATTCTCATGTCGGCCTCACGTGGCGCGCGCGCCCCAGTAGATCACCGCGTAGATCGGGATCCACGAGATCACGACGAAATACCAGTACATCGAGTTCTCGCTGACGTCGACGAAGCGCCGGCCCGTGAGCGGGCCCTTGAAGAACAGCACTTCGAGCACCACCGAGTCCAGCCAGTCGGTGACCAGGTGCGCGGTGTGCAGGCCGAGCAGCGTCCACACGATCGAGCCGTACGCGTTGCTGTCCCAGCGCACGTTGAGCGACGCGAATTCGAAGCAGCGTGCGACGAGGAGGGCCACGCCGAACAGGACGCCGACACCCAGCCACAGGCGCACGCCATGCAGGTCGTAGCGCTCGGCCGCGTTCTTCGCCAGCTGGTTCGGCCAGGCGCTGGCCAGCATGATGACGAGCACGAGCGTGCCCCACATCACGTCGGGCGGCAGCACGCCCATCGGCCATACGCGGGACTGGCTGCGCAAGTAGAAGTAGCACATGACCGCGAGCGCGAAGACCGTGCCCTCGATCGCCATCATCCCCAGCGTGCCCCACCACATCGGGCTGTGGTGCGAGAAGCGATGGCTCGGCAAGCCCGAGACGTCGAGCGTTCCACTCATCACGCGCGCCTCGCTCATGGCTTCTTCTCCAGCGCGAGTTCTTCCGCGGATTCGTCGCGCTTCGGCCAGAACCACGCGATCAGCGGCACCGCCACGATGACCGAGCCCCACACGATCGCCCACGGCGTGAAGATCGAGCCGATGAAGAGCACCGTCGTCGCAACCGCGGTCAGGAAGGGGATCGGCGTCGGGCCCGGCGACACGTAGCGGTGATCGGGCAACGCGTCGATCACGGTCGTCACCAGCTGCTCGCGCGCATCGGCGGCCAGGCCGGAAACCAGCGCCGGCTCACCGGCAGGCGCGGGCTGCCACACCGGGTCGCGGCCATGCACGATCGGGACGGCGTAGTAGTTGCACGGCGGCGGCGGCGACGGCGTCGACCACTCCAGCGTGCCACCGCCCCACGGGTTCGCGGGCGCGAGTGCACCGGCCATGCCCGCGCGGACGGCGTTGATCAACGTCAGCAGGATTCCGATCGCGAGCGTGTAAGCGCCGATCGTGGCGAGGAGGTTGAGCGCGTCCCATCCCATGCCCGCCTGGTAGGTCCACACGCGGCGCGGCATCCCGTGCAGCCCGAGGATGTGCATCGGGAAGAAGGCCACGTTGAAGCCGATGAACATCAGCCAGAACGACCACTGCCCCAGGCGCTCTCCCATCATGCGGCCCGTGAATTTCGGGAACCAGTAATAGAACGCGCCGAACAGCGGAAACACCGCGCCGCCGATCAGCACGTAGTGCAGGTGCGCGACCACGAAGTATGTGTCGTGGACCTGGTAGTTGAGCGGGACCGCGGCGAGCATCAACCCCGTCAGGCCGCCGATCACGAGGATGAAGAAGAACGACATGCAATAAAGCATCGGCGTGCGCAAATTCAGCTTGCCCGTCCACATGGTCGCGATCCAGCAATAGATCTGGATCGCCGATGGAATGGCGATCAGGATGCTGGCCGCCGTGAAGAAGCCCTTGCCCATCTCGGGCAGGTTGGTCGCGAACATGTGGTGCACCCACAGGCCGAACGCGAGGAAGGCCGTGGTGATCAGCGCCAGCACCATCGCGGCATAGCCGAATTGCGGGCGGCGCGAAAAGGTCGGGATCATCGCCGACAGGAAGCCCAGGCCGGGAATGAAGATCAGGTAGACCTCGGGGTGGCCGAAGAACCAGAACAGGTGCTGCCACAGGATCGGGTCGCCGCCCTCGGCCGGGTTGTAGAAGTGCGTGCCGATGAGCCGGTCCATGATCAGCGCGGAGCTCGCCAGCATCACCGAAGGCATCGCGAACAGCACCATGAACGACGTGACGAGCGTCGCCCACACGAACAGCGGGATGCGGTTCATCGTCATGCCCGGGGCGCGGAACTTGAACACCGTCGTGATCAGCGTGATCGCCTCGAGCAGCGCGGACAGTTCGGTGAACGTGATCATCTGCGCCCAGATGTCGACGCGCTTGCCCGGCGAGTAGTCGGGGCCGGACAGCGGCACGTAGGCGAACCAGCCCGCGTCGGGCCCGGTGTTCGTCGCGAACGCGATGAACAAAGTGAGCCCGCCGAACAGGAAGATCCAGTAGGCGAAAGCGTTCATGCGCGGAAACGCGACCTGCCGCGAGCCGAGCATCAGCGGCAGCAGGAACACCGCGACGGCCTGCATCACCGGCACGGCGAACAGGAACATCATCGTCGTGCCGTGCATCGTGAACAGCTGGTTGTACATGTCGGGGCCGACGACGTTGTTCTCGGGCCGCGACAGCTGCAGCCGCATGACCGCCGCCAGCGCGCCGGCCAGCGCGAAGAACACGAGGCAGGTGACGATGAAGCGCTTGGCGATGTGCTTGTGGTCCACCGCGCAGAACCAGCCGAAGAACCCGGGCGGGTCCGACCAGGTCGCATCGAGCATGGCCGCAACCTGCGAATCGCCCAGCGCACCGTCCTTGACGGTCATTTCAGTCCTCCGAGATAGGCCACGACGGCATCGAGGTCCTCCTGCGACAGCGTCGTCGCGGGCATGGCGGTGCCCGGCTTGAAAGTCTGCGGATTGCGGATCCACGCCGCCATGTCCTCGCGGGTGTTCTTCAGCGTGCCGGAAGCGAGCGTCTGGCGGCTCGCGACGTGGGTGAGGTCGGGCGCATGCTGCGCGCCGGCGAAGTCCGCTCCCTGGATCGAATGGCACATCGCGCAGCTTGACGACTGGAACACCTGCTTGCCGCGCTGCGCCGTTGCATCGCCCGGCTCCGCCGCCGCGCTGCGCTGCGACGCTGCCCATTGGTCGAACTTGTCCTGCGTTTCCGCGATGACGAGCAGGCCCATCAATGCGTGCTCGAGCCCGCAGAACTCCGCGCACTGGCCGCGATAGATGCCGGCCTGGTCGGCGCGGATGTTGACGAGTGCGGTGCGCCCGGGGATCAGGTCCTTCTTGCCGGCCAGGCTCGGCACCCAGAAGCTGTGGATCACGTCGTCGGAGTTGAGCTTGATGATGACGGGCCGGCCGACGGGAATATGCATCTCGTTGGCGGTGGTGAAGATGTCGTGCACATCCGCGCCGTCGGTGTAGCGCACGGTCCACCACCACATGTGGCCGGTGAGTTCCACATGCACCGCGTTCGCGAGCGACATGCGGGCCATCGCGCGGTCGGTGAACACGCTGGCGGCGACCAGCGCGACGAGCGCGAGCGCCGACGCGGCGACGGCGCGGCCCACCTGGCGCTTCAGCATCGGCTCGGGGCGGTTGACCATCGACAGGTCGGCGGGCGTCGATTCGCCGGCGCGCGGCGCGCGGCGCAATGCGAGGAACACCGCGACGAGGATCGCGACGAACACCAACGTGCACGCCGCGAGGAACACCCGCCACAGATCCACGAAGTGCCCGCCTTGCGGCCCGAAGGGCTCGAGCGCGTTGTGCACGGTTTCCACCGGCGTGGCGGCCAGCGTGTAGTCCGCCAGCGACCACAGCACCAGCATCAGCGCCAGCGCGACCAGCGCGCGCAGGAACAGGTTCATCACGGGCGTCATCGCGAAACTCCTGGCGAGGCGGGAGCGGCCGGCGGCTTCTGGGCCTGCACGGGCAGCTTCTCGCGCGCGTTTTCCGGGTTGCCGGGGTAGAGCGTGTCAGCGCGGCTGGGTGCGACGTCCTTGCGCAACTGCCCGCTCATCGAGCGCACGTACGCGACGATCTGCCACACCTGGTCTTCGGGGATATGGCCGCCGAACGAAGGCATGCCTTCGGGCCGGCCCTGCATGATCGAGTTGAAGATGCTCGCGGAGTCGCCGCCGTATTTCCATTCGCTGTCCATTAGCGGCGGGCCGATGCCCCCGCCCCCGTTGGAGTGGCAGCCATTGCAGTTGAACCAGTGGTACAGGCGCTTGCCCTGGTTCACGGCGTACGCGTTCTCGTCATACGGGCTCGTGTCGCGCAAGGCCGTGCGCACCTTGCCTTGCTGCGGCAGTGCGGGCTGGTTGTTCGAGGTGCGGCTTGCTTCCTCGGTGGGCGTCTGGTTGTTCACGGGCGTATCGAACCGGCGGGCTTCGCGCTCGCACGCCACGAGGCCGAGCGCGACGAGCATGGCGACCAGTGCGCGCTTCACTGGGGCGCTCCCTGCACGCGCGGCACGCCGTACTCCCGGAGGATGCGATCGATGTCGGCCTGGCGCCGGCGAAGCACGTCGTCGAGGCGCTCGCGCAACACGGCATCACCGCGGCGCACCCCCATCGCGATGGCGAAATCAAAATGCGCGCCGGCGGGTGCGGGCAGCGCCGTCACGCGCAGCGGCACGGCTGCGCGCTGCGCGAAGTAACCGGCCTGCGGGCCCCACAGGAACGCACCGTCGATCTCGCCGCGCGCGATCGCATCGACCGCGCGTTGTGACGACGGCTCGTCGCCCGCAAGCGGATAACCGCGCACGTTCTGCGTATAGCCGTGGCTCGCGAGCACGTAACCCGGCGGGGATGCGGCCAGGTCGTTGCCGATCAACTGCACGCCGATGCGCATCGTCGACAGCCGCGCATCGTCGAAGGAACGGACCGGCGGCGCGTCACTCGTGCGCTCGACGAATACATAGGTCGAGCGGTAATACGGTTGTGTCGTCGCGGTGCGCTCGAATCCCGCAGGCACGCCGATGATCACGTCGCACAGCTGCGCGCCGAGTGTCTTGCGCACGAAGCCGCGGCGGTCGGGCAGCCACGCGTACGCGAGAGGCAGGTGCAGGTCGTCGGCGACCAGTTGCGCGATGCGGTTCTCGAAGCCGCTGCCGTCGCTGCGCGAGTACGGCAGGTTGTCCGGGTCGGCGCAGACGCGCAGCGGCTCCGCCGCGAACACGTGCGCGCAAAGCAATGCGACCCACATCGGAACGAGGCGCTTCACTTCGCCCCTCCGTCCAGCGAGAACACATACAGCATCCCGCCCTTTTGCGTTGCTGCCTTCAGGTCACGCATCGCGTTGGCGAAACCGGAAGCGCCCGTGGCGTCGCGCGTGTCCATGTCACCCGACACGACCGCGCCCGCCCACCCGCCGACTCCTGCCAGCACGGCGATGTATTGCTTGCCGTCCGGGCCGCGATAACTCACCGGCTGGCCGATGATTCCCGAGACGGCCTTGTACTGCCACAAGGGCTTGCCGCTTTTCGCATCGAGCGCCTTGAACCAGCCGTCCATCGTGCCGTAGAACACGATGTCGCCGGCGGTGGCCATCGTGCCGCTCCACACCGGGAAGTGCTCGTGCACCTGCCATGCCGGCTTGCCTTGCACCGGGTCCCACGCGGTCACCAGGCCGCGATAGCCGCCCGGTCCCGCATACATCTTGATGTCCATGCCGACATACGGCGTGCCCGCGATGTAGCTCGCCGTCCCGGGCGATGCGTCCTGGCACAGGTTCTGGTGCGGGATGTACAGCAGCTTCGTGCGCGGCGACCACGCGCTCGGCTGCCAGTCCTTGCCGCCCGGCGAGGCCGGGCAGATGTCGCGGATCACCTCACCGCCGTGCGGATCCTTGGCCGGGTTGTAGCGCAGCGCGCCGGTCTGCAGGTCGACGCCGAACGACGTGGTGATGTGGACGAACGGATTGGCGGACAGCACCTGGCCGGTCGCGCGGTCCATCACATACATGTAGCCGTTGCGATCGGGATGCAGCAGCACCTTGCGCTTCGATCCCTGCCAGTCGATGTCGGCCAGCACCGCCTCGTTCACGCCGTCGTAGTCGTGCAGGTCGTGCGGCGATTTCTGGTAAGCCCACACCGCATCGCCGGTGTCGGGCTTGCGCGCGAAAAGCGTCGAAGTCCACTTGTTGTCGCCGGGGCGTTGCTCCGGATTCCACGGCCCCGGGTTCGCCGTGCCGTAGATCACGAGATCGAGTTCGGGGTCGTAGGAGATCCAGCCCCAAACGGTGCCGCCGCCGATCTTCCACGCATCGCCCGGCCAGGTCCTGACGCCGAGGTCGGCGCCCTTGTCCTGCGCGTAGTAGGGCTTGAAGTTCGCGCCGATCAGCACATCCTTGTCGGGGCCGGTGGTGTAGGCGGTCCACAGGACCTTGCCCGAGGCCGCATCGAGCGCCTTGAGCCAGCCGCGCACGCCGAACTCGCCGCCGCTGTTGCCCACCAGTACCTTGTCTTTGACGACGAGCGGGGACATCGTCATGCTCTCGCCCTTCTTGATGTCGCCCAGCTTCGCGCGCCACAACTCCCTGCCGCTCTTCGCATCGAGCGCAATCGTCTGGTTGTCGAGCGTGTTGAAGAAAAAGCGCCCCTTGTCGTAGGCGCCGCCGCGATTGACGACATCGCAGCACGCGACGCCTTGCGAGCTCGGGTCCGCCTTTGCCTCGAAGCGCCACTTCACGTTGGCGCCCGGCTTCGCCAGGTCCAGCGCGATCACCGCATGCGGGTACGGCGTCACGATGTACATCGTGTTGTCGGCAACGATGGTCGCGGCTTCGTGCCCCTTGAGGATGCCCGTCGGCATGCTGAATGCGAGCTTCAGCCCGGCGACGTTCGAGCCGTTGATCTCTGCGAGCGGCGAGAAGCGCGTGCTCTCATGGTTGCGCGCCGGCATGACCCATTGGCCGTCGTCGGCGGGGGCGGGGGCCTGCGCGAGCGCGGCCAGCGAAGCGAATGCTGCTGCGAAAAGGACGATCCTTGCGGTCACGAACACTCCATCATGGCCCCATCGCCCGAATGCATCGCAACGCGATGCATCCACTCCCGGCGGCGCGCTCGATTCAAGTGAAAGGCGCGCCTTGTTTAGTGCGTTCGAGTCTACACAGCGCGCGTTCTTTTGGGGCATCATGCAGGCGCATTCGACAGCACCATGGCTCCTTCGGACGACGTTAGCTCGACGGTTTCGCGGTACACGCGGCTGGGCATCGCGCTGCACTGGCTGCTTGCGGCCGCGCTGGTCGCGCAACTGGCGCTCGGCTGGTGGATGCTCGACATTCCCAAGACGCCCGTGGGCCTGCGCGCCGGCTGGTTCAACCTGCACAAGTCGCTCGGCATGACGATCGCCGCGTTCGTGCTGCTGCGCATCGTGTGGCGCGCCACGCACCGCGTGCCGCAGCCGGATCTCGACACCGCGTGGCAGCGCGCCGCCGCACGCACGACGCATCGCTTGCTGTATGTGTGCATGGCCGTGATGCCACTGACGGGGTTCCTCGGCTCGAGCTTCACGCGCTATCCGATCCGCTACTTCGGCGCGGTGGTGCCCACGCCGCACCTCGACTGGCCGGCTGCGAAGCAGCTGATGGCGGATGTCCACTACGCGACCGCGTGCCTGTTCGTGGCGCTCGTCGCCCTGCATGTCGCTGCCGCGTTGTGGCACGGCTGGCAGCGCGATGGTGTGATGGCGCGCATGGGAATCGCGCGGCTGCGATGAGCCGGTTCGCAGCCTTCATCGCCGCGCTGGCCGCGTCATGCGCCGCGCTCGCGCAGCCGTTCGCTTATGTGCCCAATGAAAAGTCCGGCAGCATCAGCATCATCGACACGCGCACCGATCGCGTCGCCGGCGAGCTGCCAACAGGCGGCAAGCCGCGCGGCATCGCGGCCAGCCCCGACGGCCGCACGCTGTATGTGAGCGAACAGCAGTCGGGTGCGCTGCTGCTGTTCGACCTGGACCGCCGCGAACTGCGCGGCCGCATCGCGCTCGGGGCGTCACCGGAAGGCATCGAGCTGTCGCGCGACGGGCGCTGGCTCGCGGCGGCGATCGAAGAAGAAAACGCCGTCGTTCTCGTCGAGGTTGCGCAAGGCAATGTCGCCGCGCGGATCAAGGTCGACGGCAAGAACCCCGAGCACACGGCGTTCTCACCGGACGGACACTGGTTGTTGACGGGTGCCGAAGACGGCGCAGAGGTCGACGTGATCGACGTGGCCGCGCGACGCCAGGTCGATCGCATCACCGTCGGGCGGCGCCCGCGCGGCATCGCGTTCACGCCGGACGGCGCGCGTGCATTCGTCGCGTGCGAGCTGGACAGCGCCGTGTACGTCATCGACATGGCCGCGCGCCGGGTCGAGCGCACGATCCGCGCCGGTGAATTCAGCAACGGCATCGTCGTCAGCCCACGGGGCGACCGGGTTTATGTCTCGAATGGCCGCGGCGCCAGCGTCACGGTGCTCGACGTGGTGCGCGGGGAAGCGATCGCGACGATTGCCGTCGGGCAGCGCCCATGGAACATGGCACTCACGCCGGACGGCGCGAAGCTGTACGTGGCCAACGGGCGCTCGAACAGCGTCTCGGTGATCGACACCGCCACGCTCGCGCATGTGCGGGACGTGCCCGTGGGCGAGTCCCCCTGGGGCGTCGCGATCCGCTAGAGCGTGATGAGGGTGCGGCTTCCGTCGAGCACCTGCTCGACGATGGCGGCACTTTCGCCGACTTCGGCCACGGCATCGCGCAACTGGTTCTCGCTGCAGCCGAACTGCTTGCGCCACCAGTTCACCTCGCGCGGATCGCTCAAATCGATGCGGCCGCGGTCCCGCGGGACGGTTTCGAAGACATAGGCCATGGACCTGGCTCCCAACTTTGTTTTTTAAAACGACTGGTGTGATTGGGCGCCCGCACCCGCAGCCGCAATGCCCGCCACCGGCGGAACACGATGTAATCCGCTTCCTACTGATTGCTATGAAATCGAGAGCGGAGCGCCGTTGTGCCGTGCGGACGTCAGCGCAGGCGCCGGATCAACTCGAGGGCCGCCGCGGGCGCGCGCTCCTTCGCGCCGTTGATGAAGAAGCAGAAAACCTCGCGCTGCGAGCCTTTCTGCGTCCACGCCTTGCAGCCGAGCGCCCACTGGTCCAGCAGCGCCGGCGGGTAGCCGGTCGCACGGTCGGCCTCGCTGCGCATCAGGCGCAGGTAAGCCAGCTCGCCGGCGGCATCGGCGATGTTCGGGAACTTGGCGGAATCGGTGTGCACCGTCGAGCAGCCGTGGCGGCGCGCGAGATCGAGGTACTCGTCGCAATGAAAGCTGTCGTGGCGCACGTCGAGCACGTGCCGCAGCGGCCGGCCGGCCGTTTCGCGCGGCAGCAGCTTTAGGAACGCCGCGAAATCGCCGGGCTCGAATTTCTTGGTGGGCATGAATTGCCACAGGATCGGGCCGAGGCGATCGCCGAGTGCGCCGATGCCGCTTGCGACAAAACGTTCGATGGATTCGCCGGCAGAGGCGAGGACCTTGCGGTTGGTCGCGAAGCGGTTGGCCTTCACCGTGAACATGAAGCCGTCGGGCGTCTCGTCGCGCCACTTCGCGAAGGTGGCGGGCTTCATCGTGCTGTAGTAGGTGCCGTTCACCTCGATCGTCGTGAGCTGGCGGCTCGCGTACTGGAGCTCGCGCGCGTGCGGCAGGCCCTTCGGGAAAAAATTGTCGCGCCACGGCTCGAAGGTCCAGCCCCCGACGCCGACGCGGATACGTTCGTTCATGGGGACATGGTAGGCCCGCGCCGCGAACGAAATGTCAGTGGCGTACAGTGTGGGCTTCGGCACTTGCGCCCCTTTTCCCTAGCTCTGCCATGAACGCTCCGCTCCACCGAGAAATGCCCGCCGGCCTGGTCGACAGTGCCGCCGCGCTTGCCCAGGTCACCGACCAGTGGGACCGCGACATCGTCAAGCAACTGACCGACTACGTCGCGATTCCCGCGAAGTCGCCCGGCTTCGATCCGGAGTGGCAGAAACACGGCTACATCGAAACCGTCATCCGCAACGCGGCGGCGTGGATCGAGGCGCAGAAGGTCGATGGCCTGAAGCTCGAGATCGTGCGCCTCGAAGGCCGCACGCCGGTGCTGTTCTTCGAGATCGCCGGCACGAAGCCCGATGCGAAGCAGACCGTGCTGATGTACGGCCACCTCGACAAGCAGCCCGAGTTCACCGGCTGGCGCGCGGACCTCGGTCCGTGGACACCGAAGTACGAGGACGGCAAGCTCTATGGCCGCGGCGGTGCCGACGACGGCTACGCCGCGTACGCCAGCATCGCGGCCGTGCAGGCGCTCAAGGCGCAGAAGGTCGCGCACCCGCGCATCGTCGGGTTGATCGAAACGTGTGAAGAGTCCGGCTCGTACGACTTGCTGCCGTATGTCGACGCCTTGCGCGCGCGCCTCGGCGATGTCGGGCTCGTCGTCTGCCTGGATTCGGGCGCGGGCAACTACGACCAGTTGTGGCTGACCACATCGCTGCGCGGCATGGCCAGCGGCGTGCTCAAGGTCCAGATCCTGACCGAAGGCGTGCACTCCGGCGACGCGTCCGGCCTGGTGCCTTCGAGCTTTCGCATCATGCGGCAAGTGCTCGACCGTCTCGAGGACAGCAAGAGCGGCCGCCTGCTACCCGCCAGTTTCCATTGCGAGATGCCGGCCGATCGCGTCGCAGAGGCGAAGGCCACGGCGCAGATCCTCGGCGACGAGATCTACAAGCGCTTTCCGTGGGCGCACTACGACTGCGAGGGCTCGAGCGCGTTCGCGCTGCCGACCACGACGGATCCGCTGCAGGCGCTGGTCAACCGCACGTGGACACCGACGCTGTCCGTGACCGGTGCCGAAGGCTTTCCGGCGCTGCAGGATGCCGGCAACGTGCTGCGTCCGTACACGGCGTTCAAGCTGTCGCTGCGCCTGCCGCCGCTGGTCGATGCCGAACAGGCCGTGCAGCAGTTGCAAGGCCTGCTCGAGGACAACGCGCCGTACAGCGCGAACGTCACCTTCCATCCCGACCATGCGGCCACCGGCTGGAACGCGCCCACCACCGAGCCGTGGTTCCGGCAGGCCCTCGATTCCGCATCGAACGCGCATTTCGGCGCGCCGTGCGGCTTCATTGGCCAAGGCGGCACCATTCCGCTGATGAACATGCTGTCGACGGGTTTCCCCACGTCGCAGATGATGGTGTGCGGCGTGCTCGGCCCGAAGAGCAACGCGCACGGCCCGAACGAGTTCCTGCACGTGCCGTACGCGAAAAAGCTGACCGCCGCGGTCGCGCAAGTCATCGCGCAAATGCCGTAAGGCCGCGCCACGAGTCGCCTTTCCTGTGATTTGACACACAGGAAACTTGCGCGGCATTCACAAGGCACCGGATTTCGGGCATTGCTGTGTAGCGCGGGAGCAAAACCCCGTTGCGCCCGGGCGCGCCGCGCGCGAACATCGCGGCCCTATGGTGTACGAGCAAAGCGAAAGCACGCTTTCGACTTTTACGGCAAGCGATGGTGACAACCTCGCCATGCAGGACTGGCCGTTGCCGGAAGGCATGGCGCAGCGCGGCACCGTGGTCCTCGTTCACGGTCTCGGCGAGCACGCCGGCCGCTACGACCCCGTTGCGCGCCGCCTCAACGGGTGGGGTTTCGCCGTACGCGGCTACGACCACTACGGCCATGGCGATTCCGGGGGCGAACGCGGCGGCCTGCCGGTGGAGTCGCGCCTGATCGACGACCTGGGGGATGTGGTCGAGACCACGCGCCAGAAGATGCACTCGGGCCTGCCGCTGATCGTGCTGGGCCACAGCATGGGCGGGCTCGTTGCGGCCTGCCTCGCGGCCATCGGCCATGTGCGCATCGACGGCCTGGTCCTGTCGTCACCGGCGCTGGATGCCGGGCTGTCACCGATCCAGAAGGTGCTGCTGGCCACGCTGCCGCGTTTCGCGCCGAACCTGTCCGTCTCCAACGGCGTCGATTCGCAGTTCATCTCGCACGACCCCGCGGTCGTGGCCGCCTACCAGGCCGACCCGCGCGTGCACGACCGCATCTCCGCGCGGCTCGCACGCTTCATCGCCGACGCGGGCCCCACCGTGATCCGGCACGCGCCGAAATGGTCGGTGCCCACGCTGCTCATGTTCGCAGGGAATGACAAACTGGTCAGCCCGGCGGGCAGCCGTGCGTTCGCGGAGAGTGCGCCGCCGCAGATGGTGACGACGCACTGCTTCGCGTCCGCCTATCACGAGATCTTCAACGAGCCGGACAAGGAAGCCGTCTTCGCGACGTTGAAGCACTGGCTCGATGCGAATTTCAGCGGGGTGCGCTGAGAACGACCGCCGCGAGCAACGCGATCGGCGCGGTGTCGGCACGCAAGATGCGCGAGCCCAACGACACCGGGGTGAAGCCCGCCGCAACAGCTGTATCTTCTTCGCGTGCCTCGAGCCCGCCTTCGGGCCCCGAGAGGCACATCCAGTCCTTCTGATTGGCAAGTCGGCTGTCCAGCGACAACGCCTGTGCGCTTGCCTGCAGTGACAGCACCACCTTTTGAGCACCGACCGAAGCGGCGGAATCGACCCACTCGGGAAATGCGCGCGGCTCATGCACCACCGGCACCCGGTTGCGCCCGCTTTGTTCGCACGCCGCCGCGGCAATCGCCTGCCAGTGGTCGCGCTTTTTCTCCGCGCGCTCGCCGGCCACGCGCAAGATTGCGCGCGCGGTGACCAGCGGCTGGATCGACGCGCAGCCCAGCTCAGTGGCCTTTTCCACCAGCCAGTCCATGCGCTCGTTGGCCGGGATGCCGACCGCCAGGTGCACCCTGACCGGCGCTTCGCATTCGATGTCCTCGTGCGCGATCACGCGCACTTCCACGTCGCTGCGCCCCATGCGCTCGATCACCGCGCGCCACTGGCCGCCCTCGCCGTTGAACAGCGCCACCTCCTGCCCGGGTTGCATGCGCAGCACCTGCACGTGCCGCGCGGCGCGCGCGGGAAGCTCGAACGACGGCCCCGGCGCCAGCGGCCCGGGGCAATACAGGCGCGACAGCGTCACGCGATCCGCCCGAACGAGTACGCCGACGGCGCAGCCGTGCCTTCGACCTGGTCGATGACGGCCAAGAGCGGCGCCAGTTCGCGATAGCGCGAGGCGGTCGCGCGGATGTACGCGATGAAGCGCGGCGCATCCGCCAGGTACCTGGGCTTGCCGTCACGCAAGGTGAGGCGCGCGAAGATGCCGGCCACTTTCAGGTGGCGCTGCAATCCCATCCACTCCACCGCGCGATAGAACTCGCCGAAATCCGCATCGACCGGCAGCCCGGCCGCGGTGGCCTTCTTCCAGTAGCGCACCGTGATGTCGAGCACGAACTCTTCGTCCCACGACAGGAAGGCATCGCGCATCAGGCAAGCGATGTCGTAGGTGATGGGGCCATGCACCGCGTCCTGGAAATCCAGGATACCCAGCCGCGCCTCGCCGGGATCGCGCGGCATCATCAGGTTGCGCGGCATGAAGTCGCGATGGACGTACACCGCGGCCGACGCGAGGTTGCGCTGGACGATCAGCGTGAACATCGCCGCCAGCGTCTCGCGCAGCTTGCCTTCGACGGCGATGCCGCGATGCTGTTCGATATACCAATCCGGGAAGAGCTGCAGCTCTCGCGTGAGCAGCGCAGCGTCGTACTGCGGCAGCACATCCGGTTTCGACGCGAGTTGCCAGGCGATGAGCGCATCGATGGCGGACTGATACAGCGGGCCGTTGGCGTGCGCGTGCTCGCGGTCGACCGCGTCGATCATCGTCTGCGTGCCCAGGTCGGTGATCAGCATGAAGCCTTGCGTTTCGTCCCATTCGAGCACGCGCGGCACGTTCAGGCCGGCTTCGTCCATCAATTGCGCGACCTTCACGAACGGCCGGCAGTCTTCCTTGTCCGGCGGCGCGTCCATGATGATGTAGCTCGCACCCGCTTCGTCGTCGAGGCGCAGGTAGCGTCGAAAACTCGCGTCGGCCGACGCGATGCGCAAGCTCGCGGGGACGAGACGGCGTGCAGGCGCGACGCCGGCGAGCCATTCGGCGAATCGCTGCGCACGCGCGGGGTCGGCCCAGCCGACCGCACCGGGGGCATTCTCGGGGGAAACAAGGGGTGCGCTCATGGATAATCGATTCTACAAATCGATCGATGCCGCACTTGAAACCGAAGGCACGCCGCGCGCGCTTTTCCCTGTCCCCCGTTGCATTCGTCGCGTGGGCCCTCATCCACGGCGGCGCCGCATACGCACAGGCGCAGCCTGCGGCCGACCCGCCGCTGCAGCTGAAGACCAGCCCGATGCTGCGCGAGGAAATCCCGCCGGCGGGGCGCCAGCAGTTGCCGTCGTTCGTCTCGGGCGACACGGTGCGCGGCACGCCCGACCTCGAAACCATCGTCGAAGGCCATGCGCAGTTGCGCCGCGGCGACACCGTGATCCGCGCCGACCGCCTCGAGTACTACGCCCCCGACGACCTCGCCAAGGCCCGCGGCAACGTGCACATCAATCGCGCGGGCAATGTGTTCGAAGGCCCGTCGCTGGAGTTGAAGGTCGAGTCCTTCGAGGGCTTCTTCAACCAGCCGCGCTACCGGCTGTTGCGCAATGACGCCTATGGGGAGGCCGACCGGGTCGACTTCATCGACGACAAGCGCAGCATCATCCGCAACGCGACGTACACGACGTGCCAGCGCCAGCCGGGCCCCAAGTGGATGCCCGACTGGATCCTGCGCGCCACCAGCATCCGCATCGACGAGGAAGAGGAAGTCGGGCAGGCGCAGGGCGCGACGCTGAGTTTCATGGGCGTGCCGGTGCTGCCGGTGCCGTCGATGAGCTTCCCGTTGTCGGACCGGCGCAAGTCGGGTTTCCTGCCGCCCACCATCGGCATCGACAGTGTGAGCGGCATC
>DATLBJ010000194.1:0-18210 GCA_035526975.1 Ramlibacter sp. | reverse complement strand
CCGTAGTTTCGCGTGATGTAGCCGCCCTTGAAGCGCCCATTGGCGACATGCGCGAACTCCGGATGGCGTCCCGCCGCCTTCTCCACAGCGCGTGTGATCTTCTCGTCGGCGCTCAGGTCTGAAGCCGTGCCAATGTTCAACGCGGGCAGTTCGCCCTCGAAGAGCCATGGGATGCGCGAGCGGATGCTGTGTGCGTCCCATAGCAATGCGAACCCGTGGCGCGCCTTGATGCGCTCGATCTCCTGCGCCAGCGCGTCGTGGTAGGGCTGCCAATACGTTTCTCGCCGCCTCGCGCGTTCCTGCGCATCCGGTTCGCGGCCTTCGCGATAGAGGGGATCGCCTGTAAAAAACCGCGTCGGGCACAGCTCGGTGTTCGAAGCGCCGGGGTACATCGGCGCATCGTCGGGCGGGCGATTGAGGTCAATGACGTAGCGGGAGATGCGCGGCTGCAGGATGCTCGCACCCATTTGCGGCAGCCAGTCGTACAGGCGCGCGAGATGCCAATCGGTGTCCTCGACATCGAGCGCACGGGGCACCAGACGCTCGCGCAAGTCCGCGGGGATCTCCGTTCCGATGTGCGGCATGCTGACCAGCAGCGGCGCAGTGCCTTGTTGCAATGTGGGGGTCATCGCGGCTGCCCTTTGAAGACGACTTGCGTGACGGGGTTCGATCCGAACTCACAGGCGAGGCGCGCCGGATGGTCGACGCTCCACACGACGAAGTCGGCGCGTTGTCCGGCGGCCAGCGTACCGCGATCGTGCAGGCCGAGCGCGCGCGCCGCGTTGCGCGTGATGCCGGCCAGTGCTTCCGCGGGCGTGAGACGGAACAACGTGCATGCCATGTTCAGCATGAGCAGCAACGAAGTGCAAGGCGAGCTGCCCGGGTTGCAGTCGGTCGACACGGCCATCGGCACGCCATGCTTTCGCAGCAGGTCGATGGGCGGCACACGCGTTTCCCGCAGGAAGTAGAAAGCGCCGGGGAGCAGCACCGCGACGGAGCCTGCTTGCGCCATCGCGCGGGCGCCCGCCTCGCTGAGCCACTCGAGGTGATCGCAGCTCAGTGCGCCGAATTGCGCCGCGAGTTGCGCACCGCCGCTGTCGCTCAATTGCTCCGCATGCAGCTTGACGGGCAAGCCTAGCTCGCGCGCGGTTGCAAACACCTTTTGCGTTTGAGCCGCGCTGAACGCGATCCGCTCGCAGAAAGCATCGACCGCGTCGACGAGCCCTTCGCGGTGAAGCTCGCGCATCATGTGCACGACTTCGTCGATGTACTCGTCCGGCCGGCCGGCGAATTCGGGCGGAATGGCATGTGCCCCGAGGAAGGTCGTGCGGATATCGACCGCGTGGCGCTGCGCGAGTTCGCGCGCGACGCGCAGGCATTTGCGCTCGTGCTCCAGCGCCAGCCCGTAACCGGTCTTGATCTCGATCGTCGTGACGCCCTCTTGCATCAGCGAAAGGAGACGAGCCTCGGCTTGCTCAAGCAACTGTGATTCCGAAGCGGCACGTGTCGCTTTCACCGTCGAAACGATCCCGCCGCCGGCGCGTGCAATGTCTTCGTAGCCCGCGCCCTTCAGGCGCATTTCGAATTCATTCGAGCGGTCACCGCCGTAGACGAGGTGCGTGTGGCAGTCGACGAGGCCCGGGGTGATCAACTTTCCGCCGCAGTCGGTCGCGGTGACTGCCCGCCATTGCGCCGGCAACTGCCCAGACGCGCCGAGCCACGCGATCTTTTCACCCTCGACGACGATTGCGCCCTCTTCGAGCAGGCCGTACTCGCCGCCGGCCATCGTCGCGAGCCGCGCGTGGGTCCACACGCGCGCGGTCACGGCTGCACCTCGAACCACAACGCGCCCTGGGTCGCGAAGTCAACGCGTTCATTGGTCGGCACGATGCTCCACGCCAATGTGCGCGGAGGAATCACGACGCGCACTTCGACGGCGCGGAACGCCACTTCGTGATCGTGCGAATACACGCCCACCAGCGATCCCTTGCGGCATGTGCGCTCATTGCGGCCATTCGCGTGCTCGAGCTTTCCCTCGCACCCGCGCAGCATCAGGTTGAAGTCCTGCGTCGCGCCGCCCATCAGTTCGCAATCCACGTTCGCACCTCCGTCGAACCGCAGCGGCGCAGACCCGGCCCGCAACGCATGCTCTTGCGCAGACATGTGCAGCTTCACGCCCTCGCCGGAAAGCACGGCAAACCATCGCGTCACGCCCGCGAATTCGGAGAACGGGCCGTTTGCCTCGACGTCCGCGATCGATGCACGCACGGTCCAGTTGTCACGATGCGGCCAGGCGAGCAGTTCGCGCGTCGACCCGCCGCCGTTCTTCCACGGCGTGGCGAACACTTCGTCCAGTCGCACTTCGTGCCAGTTCATGCCTGGAATTGCCCCGCGAAACTGTAGCGCGTGCCGGGGTACACGAGCCGCGCGACGCTCGCGACATTCGCACCGCTGACTGTGCGCCTTCGCATGACCAGGCAGGGCTCGCTGCGCTTGATGCCGAGCTGCTTTGCTTCATCGGCGGTCGGCAGGCACGCTTCGATCGAATAGCTCGCCTCGGTCAGGGGCGCGTGCCGCAGCAGGTGCAGCGTGGGCGACGTCTCGGTGAAGTCCGTGTCCATGTATTCCGGGGCTGCCGCGGGATTGACGTAGCGGTCCTCGTACTGGATGGCTACGCCGTTTTCCATGTGGATGAGGATCGTGTGGAAAACGGCGGCCCCCGCACGCAGGCCCATCGCCTTCGCAAGCTCCGCGCTGGCCTTCTCCCGCGCCGCGTGCAGCACATTCGCGGTGTGCACATGCCCGCGCTCGGCCACTTCTTCGTGGATGTCCCGGATCGTGAGGCGTGAAGAGATGCGGTGCAGCTGCGCCACGCGCGTGCCCGAACCCTGCACCCGATCGACCAGCCCTTCCCCGGCCAATTCGCGCAGCGCGCGGTTGACGGTCATCCGGCTCACGCCGAACTTGTGCATGAGCGCGGCCTCGCTCGGCACCGGGTCGCCCGGCCGCCACTGGCCGCTGGCGATGTGCCCTCGAATCCACGCCTTCACCTGCTCGTACGCAGGCAAATCACTCTTGCCCATGGACGGCGAGCATAACCCGATTGACACGAGTTGTATAGACAACTTAAGATGCGCCGCAATTCACGGAGCGACCGCGATGTCCGACCTTTCCCAATCCCGCTTCATGGGCAGCAAGCCGCGCACCGTGCGTGCGCCGCAGGGCACGCAACTGACGTGCGCCAACTGGCAGATCGAAGCCGCGTACCGGATGATCCAGAACAACCTGGACCCGGCGGTGGCCGAGAACCCCGACAAGCTCGTGGTGTACGGAGGCATCGGCAAGGCAGCGCGCAACTGGCCGTGCTTCGACGCGATCCTCGATTCGCTCGAGCAGCTGAAGGCCGACGAGACGCTGCTCATCCAGTCGGGCAAGCCCGTCGGTGTGTTCCGCACGCACACCGGCGCACCCCGGGTGCTCCTGGCGAATTCCAACCTCGTGCCCAAGTGGGCGACGTGGGAACACTTCAACGAGCTCGATCGCGCCGGGCTGATGATGTTCGGGCAGATGACGGCCGGCAGCTGGATCTACATCGGCACGCAAGGCATCGTGCAAGGCACCTACGAAACGTTCGTCGAGGCCGGGCGCCAGCATTTCGGCGGCGACCTCGCAGGCCGCTGGGTGCTCACCGCCGGTCTCGGGGGGATGGGCGGCGCGCAGCCGTTGGCCGCATCGTTCGCAGGCGCGTGCTCGCTCAATATCGAGTGCCAGCAATCCCGCATCGATTTCCGCCTGCGCACGAAGTACCTCGACAAGCAGGCCAGGAATCTCGACGAAGCTCTCGCGATGATCAAGGAGCACACGTCGAAGAAGGAAGCCATCTCGATCGGCCTCTGCGGCAACGCGGCCGAAGTCGTTCCGGACCTCGTCAAGCGCGCCAGGGCCGGCGGCATCAGGCCGGACATCGTCACCGACCAGACTTCAGCCCACGACATCATCAACGGCTACCTTCCGATCGGCTGGAGCGTCGAGCAATGGCAAGCCGCGCAGAAAGACGCATCGCAGCACGCAGCGTTGATGCAGGCAGCCGGCGAATCGTGCGCGAAGCACGTGCGCGCGATGCTCGAGTTCCATGCCATGGGCATTCCCACCGTCGATTACGGCAACAACCTGCGCCAGGTCGCAAAGGACTTCGGCGTCGATAACGCGTTCGACTACCCGGGCTTCGTTCCCGCGTACATCCGTCCGCTCTTCTGCCGCGGCGTCGGCCCGTTCCGCTGGGTCGCACTTTCGGGCGACCCCCAAGACATCCGCAAGACCGACGCGAAGATGAAGGAGCTGTTCCCGGACAACAAGCACCTGCATCGCTGGCTCGACATGGCCGAAGAGCGCATCAGCTTCCAGGGCCTGCCGGCCCGAATCTGCTGGATCGGCCTCGGCGAGCGTCACAAGGCCGGCGTCGCGTTCAACGAGATGGTCAGGAGCGGCGAGCTCAAGGGCCCGATCGTGATCGGCCGTGACCATCTCGACAGCGGTTCGGTCGCATCGCCCAATCGCGAGACGGAAGCCATGAAGGACGGCACGGACGCGGTGAGCGACTGGCCCCTGCTCAACGCACTGCTCAATACGGCGAGCGGCGCAACCTGGGTCAGCTTCCACCACGGCGGCGGCGTCGGCATGGGGTATTCGCAGCACGCCGGCGTCGTGATCGTGTGCGACGGCACGAAGGAAGCGGCGGAAAGGCTCGAACGAGTGTTGTGGAACGACCCGGCCACCGGTGTCATGCGCCACGCCGATGCGGGCTACGACGTCGCGATCGACTGCGCGCGTGAGCACGGCCTGAAGCTGCCGATGATCGGCTGATGACCGAAAAGCTCGTTCCCGGCGAGATCACGCTCGCACAGCTGCGAAGACTGTGCGGCTCGGAGCGCGTTCGCGTCGAACTGGACGCGAAGTGCCGCCCGAACGTGCGTGCGAGCGCCGAGCTCGTTGCGCGCGCCGCGCAGGGCGATGAGCCGGTTTACGGCGTCAATACGGGGTTCGGCAAGCTCGCCACCCGGCGCATTGCGCGCGATGACCTCGCGCTGCTGCAGCTCAAGCTGCTGCGCTCGCACGCGGTGGGTGTGGGCGAGCCGTTGTCCGAACGCGTCGTCCGGCTGGTGCTGCTGCTCAAGGCCGCAAGCCTGGCGCGCGGTTACTCGGGCGTGCGCGAGGAAGTGATCGACGCATTGCTCGCGCTGCACAACTCGGGCATCACCCCCGTGATCCCATGCCAGGGTTCGGTCGGCGCATCGGGTGACCTGGCCCCGCTCGCGCACCTGTCGCTTCCGCTGGTGGGTGAAGGCGAAGTCTTCTTCCGCAACGAGCGCATGCCGGCGGCGTCGGCATTGAAGCAATGCGGAATCGCTCCCGTGCAACTGGGTGCAAAGGAAGGGCTTGCGCTGATCAACGGGACGCAGGTCTCGACGGCCCTTGCCCTCGACGCCCTGCTCGCTGCCGACCGGCTCTTCGAAGCCGCAGTGATCGCGGGGAGCGTCACCATCGACGCTGCGCGCGGCAGCGATGCGCCATTCGACCCGCGCATCCACGAAGTGCGCGGGCAGCCCGGCCAGATCGCCTGCGCCGCGGCGTATCGCTCGCTCATGGTCGGCAGCGAAATCCGCGCGTCGCACCTTGAGAACGACGACCGCGTGCAGGACCCGTACTGCCTGCGCTGCCAGCCGCAGGTGATGGGCGCCTGCCTCGACCAGATGCGTTACGCATCACAGGTGCTCGTGCGCGAAGCCAACGCCGTCACCGACAACCCCCTGACGTTCGCGGACCCTTCGCCACACTCAGGGCAGCGGGGTGAGCTGCTCTCCGGCGGCAACTTCCATGCGGAACCGGTCGCGCTCGTCGCAGATGCGCTCGCCGTCGCGATCGCGGAAATCGGCGCGATCTCCGAGCGGCGGATCGCGATGCTGATCGACACAGTGATCTCCCGGCTGCCCGCCTTCCTCACGCCTGACCCCGGCCTCAACTCCGGTTTCATGATCGTTCACGTCACAGCGGCGGCACTCGCCTCCGAGAACAAGTCCCTGGCGCATCCGGCCAGCGTCGACAGCCTGCCCACGTCGGCCAACCAGGAAGATCACGTGAGCATGGCGACATTTGCCGCGCGGCGCCTGGGCGCGATGCTGGAGAACACGGGCCACATCGTCGCGATCGAATTGCTCGCGGCTTCGCAAGGGATCGAGTTCCTGCGGCCGCTGAAAAGCGCTCCGCCGCTCGAGAACGTGATGCGTCTGGTGCGCAGCGTCTCGCCGGCAATGATGTTGGATCGCTCGCTTGCCCGCGACATCGAGGCGGTGCACCATCTCGTCGAGTGCGGCGACATCGGCCACGCCATCGAGCAACAGATTCCAGAGCTGCACGCGCTGCGGCTTGCCTGATTTCAACCCAACGGAGAAGACACCATGATGAAGAAATTGTTTGCGCTCTCCCTCGTCGCAGCCGCATGCGCGGCACAAGCGCAGGAAACGAAGATTGCCGTCGCCATCTCGGGCTGGACGGGCTTCGCGCCTCTGACGCTCGCCAAGGAAGCGGGCATCTTCAAGAAGAACGGCCTGGACGTCACGATCAAGAAGATTCCGCAAAAGGACCGCCACCTCGCGATCGCATCGGGCGATGTGCAGTGCGCGGCGACCACGGTGGAGACATGGGTGGCGTGGAACGCCAACGGCGTCGCAACCACGCAGATCTTCCAGCTGGACAAGAGCTATGGCGCTGACGGCATGGTGGTGAAGCCGGCCATCGCAAAGATCACGGACCTCAAGGGCAAGACGGTTGCCGCAAGCGCGCCGGGCACGTCGCCTTATTTCGCGCTGGCGTGGATCCTCAAGAAAAACGGCCTGTCGGTGAAGGACGTCAAGGTCGTGAACCTCGAGCCGCAAGCTGCCGCCAACGCGATGATCGCGGGCAACAATGACATCGATGCCGGCATGACGTACGAACCGTATCTCTCCGCGGTGCGTTCGAAGCCCGAGGCCGGCAAGATCATCGCGACGACGCTCGACTACCCGATGGTGATGGATACCTTCGGGTGCACGCCGAAATTCCTTGCCGAAAACCCGAAGGCCGCGAAGGCGCTGGCCGATTCGTATTTCGAAGCGCTCGAGATGATCCAGAAGGACCCGAAGAAAAGCTACGAGATCATGGGCGCCGACGTGAAGCAGTCCGGCGAACAGTTCGAATCCAGCGCGAAATACCTGCGCTGGCAGGACCGCGCGGCCAACCAGAAGTTCTTCGCGGGTGAACACGCGCAGTTCAGCAAGGAAGCCGCCGACCTGCTGATGGAAGCGGGAATCATCAAGGGCCTGCCCGACATGGGCAAGCTCGCCGACACGCGCTTTTTGAAGTGACCCAGACACTGGCGCGAAGCGGCGAGAGCATGGGTCATCCCGGCGCAGGCCCGGATCGTGCGCGGTGGTTCAAGCGCAATTCATCCATCGCCAACGACCCCGGCCTTCGCCGGGGTGACAGCCGAATGAAACCTCTGGTCCCCGTATCGCCGACGACCCGCGTCGCTTTCGGCATCGCGTTCTTCGTCGTCTTCGTCGCCTTCTGGGCGGCGGCGACGCTGGGCGGTTTCGTCTCGAAGACCTTCCTGGCCGACCCCCTCACGATGGTCCGGTCGGGCTGGGACCTGCTCGCGAACCAGGGCTTCGCGAAGGACATCGGCATGACGGTGTGGCGCGTGCTCGGCGGCTTCGTGATCGCTGCAGTCCTCGCGGTGCCGCTGGGCGTTGCGATGGGAGCGTACAAGCCGATCGAAGCATTCTTCGAACCTTTCGTGAGCTTCGCGCGCTACCTGCCTGCTTCCGCTTTCATCCCGCTGCTGATCCTGTGGGCGGGCATCGGCGAAGCGCAGAAGCTGGCCGTGATCTTCATCGGCTCGTTCTTCCAGCTCGTACTGATGATCGCCGTGAGCGTCGGCAACACCCGCCGCGACCTTGTCGAAGCGGCGTACACGCTCGGCGCCAGCGATCGCGGCATCGTCACACGCGTGCTGCTGCCTTCTTCCGCGCCGGAGATCGCCGAGACGCTGCGCATGGTGCTCGGCTGGGCGTGGACTTATGTCATCGTCGCCGAGCTGATCGGCGCCTCGAGCGGCATCGGCCACATGATCACCGACAGCCAGGCGCTGCTCGCCACCGACCAGATCATCTTCGGGATCATCGTGATCGGCGTGATCGGCCTGGTGAGCGACTTCGCGTTCAAGGCGGCGAACCGCCGCCTGTTCCCCTGGGCGCAACTGGGACGCTGAAACACATGCCGATCCTGTCCATCCGCAATGTCTCCAAGACGTTCACTGGCACTGTTGCACTGCAGGCCACCGACTTCTCGGTCGAAGAGAACGACTTCATCACCATCCTCGGCCCTTCGGGATGCGGCAAGAGCACGCTGCTGCGCATGATCGCGGGGCTCGACACGCCATCGTCGGGAACGATCGAGCTCGACGGGCGCCCGGTCACCGGGCCCGGCGCTGACCGAGGGATGGTGTTCCAGAGCTACACGCTTTTCCCCTGGCTCACAGTCCTGCAGAACGCGTGCTTCGGCTTGCGGGAGAAAGGCATGGCACGCGAACAGCAACTCGACATCGCGCACGGCTTCATCGGCAAGGTGGGCCTGAAAGGTTTCGAGAACCACTTCCCGAAGCAGCTGTCGGGGGGAATGCAGCAACGCACGGCGCTGGCGCGCGCGCTCGCGAACGACCCGCGCATCCTGCTGATGGACGAGCCATTCGGGGCGCTGGACCACCAGACGCGCGAGTTGATGCAGGAGTTGTTGCTCGGAATCTGGGAGGAGGAGCGCAAGACGGTCCTCTTCGTGACGCACGACATCGACGAAGCGATCTTCATGGGCACTCGCGCGGTCGTCATGAGCGCACGGCCGGGTCGCATCAAGTGCGACGTCGAGGTGCCGCTGGACCACCCGCGCCACTACTCGGTCAAGACAAAGCCGCCGTTCATGGATCTCAAGGCGCGCCTCACCGAGGAGATCCGCATCGAGGTGCGCCGCGCCGCCGGGCTGGCCGAGACCGCGTGATTGGCAATCCTCCTACACCTGGCTCAGCCGCCGTCCGAATGGCTGAGTTCTGCTGGCGACCCACAATCGGCGTGTGAGTCGAGGAGCCCCACCATGACGAAAAGCAGCCCCAGCGATACCAAGCAGGAACACGCCGGCCAGGAGTGGTCGATGCGTGGGGAGGCGTCCGAGCACGGGCAAACCGGCGAAGGAGCTGCGAGCGCATTCGCGCACATGATCTCGCAGGACCAGAAACACCGGAAGCAGATTCTCGACCCCGACGAGCCTTCCGCGACGAGCGGCCACCCGTGAGTTGACCTGGGCCGGTGAAGCGCAGCGCCGGCCTTCTCATGTACCGCCGCACCAGTGGCGGAGCGATCGAAGTGCTGCTGGCCCGGCCCGGCGGCCCCTACTGGCGCGGCAAGGACACGGGCGCGTGGACGTTGCCCAAGGGCGAATACGAACCCCCCGAACAACCGCTGGCCGCGGCCCTGCGCGAATGGGCCGAAGAGACCGGCTTTCCCGCGCATCCCCCTTTCCTTCCGCTCGGTGATGTCGTGCAGAAGGCTGGAAAGCGCGTGAGCGCGTGGGCTTTCGAAGGTGACTGCGACCCGGCAGCGATGCAGTGCAACACCTTCGAGATGGAGTGGCCGCCGCGCTCGGGCCGCATGCAAACCTTCCCCGAGCTGGAAGAGGTGCGCTGGTTCGCGATCGACGACGCACGCGCGCGCATCAACGCCGCGCAGGCGATATTCCTGGAAAGGCTGGTGCGCGCAATTGATTTAAGTTAATATAAACTAAAATCAATTGAACGCCATGCCCCCGCGCGCCTACAACAGCGAAACCCGCAAGCAGCAGCAAGCCGGGCTGAGGGCGCGCATCGCGGCCGCAGCTGCACAGCTGCACGCCGAAAAGGGCGTCCTGGGCACCACCTACTCCGACATCGCGCTGCGGGCCGGGGTATCGCTGCCCACCGTGTACAACCACTTTCCGACCCGCGACCATCTCATCCCCGCGTGCACCGCCCATGTTGCGAGCCGGGCGCCAGCGCTGCCCGTCGAGCTCATTCTCTCCGCCGGCAATCTCGATTCGAGCGCGGCCGCGATGGTCGACGCCGTGGAGCGCCTCCATGCCTATGCCGAACCCTGGGCTTCCTGGGGCGAGAGCCGCCTCGTTCCCGCCCTGAAGGAGGTGATGGACGCCAGGCGCAAGCGCCTGGCGGATGTGGTCGGGCAACTGCTCGAGCTTCATCTCGGGCCCGGCGACCACCGCGACACGATCGCGATCTGGGAAAGCCTGCTTTCGTTCGACATGTGGCATCGCCTCGCGCGCGACCACAAGATGCCGCGCGCCACGGTGCGCCGCGCACTTCATCAGTTGCTGCTCGCCGGCGCCGGATCCTGGCCCGCAGCCTCCCCGTCCCGTCCGGCTCCAAGGAAATCCAAATGCAGTCCCTCCCCTCCACGATCGACCTGATCGCCCCCGATACCTGGCGGATCAGCATCGCCATGCCTCCCGAGATGTTCCCGGGGGGCTTCAGCTTCAACCAGTTCCTCGTCGTCGACGACAAGCCGCTGCTTTTCCACACCGGCCCCAAGAGGCTGTTCCCCCTCGTCCGTGCACAGATCGAAAAAGTGATGCCGCTGGAGCAACTGCGTTATGTCGCGTTTTCGCACGTGGAAGCCGACGAGTGCGGAAGCCTCGCCGACTTCCTCGCCGCCGCCCCCCATGCCCAGCCGGTCTGCGGACGCGTTGCCGTGATGATCGCGATCGCAGATGCCATCGACGTTCCCGCCATCGCGATGGAGGACGGACAGGTGCTCGACCTCGGCAAACACCGCCTCGTGTGGCAATCCACGCCGCACCTGCCCCACGGCTGGGAATGCGGATTCATGTTCGACGAAACGACGGGCACGCTCTTTTGCGGGGATCTCTTCACCCAACCCGGCCACGAGCACGCGCCTGTCACTTCGGGCGACATCCTGACGCCGAGCGAGACTTTCCGCAGCCGCGAAGACTACTACTCGCACACGACAGAAGCGCCGCGGCTGATCGAGAAGCTTGCCGCGCTCAAACCGCGGCTGCTCGCGTGCATGCACGGCAGCGCGTGGGAAGGCGACGGTGCGGCGATGCTTCGAAAGCTCGGCGCTGCGTTCGCGTGACGTTCAGGCCAACGCCGCGGCGGGGACCGACATGCGCTCCCAAGCCGCGCGCATCGCCAGGTGCGCGTGCTCGTACGAAAGCCGCGAGTCGCCCTTGATGCGCTCCCAGTTCGCGTACAGCGACTTCTCCGCGTCCTCGAACTCGCCGCCATATTGCGCGAAGCCGGTGTAGCCGACGCAATACGCGGGCGCGTAGTCCTCGTAGTCGAGGTGCGAGCTGAAGTAGCGCTCGCGACGGAACGCCTGCTGCCAGTACGCGTCCTCCCGGGCCGCGTCGACGTCGCACACGATTGCATCGTCCATGAAGGCTTTCCTTGTTGTTTGAATGCTTGCGGGCGGATCGTCGGGCACGCGGTGCCTCAGCCGTGTAGGACTCCGGCGCGTGATCGATGTCGGCGTTGCGCCACAGAAGGGCACTCGGGTTGCGTGCGGATCGCTTCGCCCAGCGCATCCGTCGCTACACTTTCGCTAGCAACTGCTTTGACCGGATGAGTGGCCAAGCCCTGACCTACTACGACATCCTGCGTGTGAACCGGCGTGCCGGGCCCGACCGGGTCCGCTTGGCCTATCGCAAGCTCGCGCAGCAATATCACCCCGACAAGATGCGCGGCAATGCGCAGGCCGAGCAGCTGATGGCGCAGCTGAACGAAGCCTATGCGGTGCTTTCCGACCCGAAGCAGCGCGCGCGCTACGACGAGCACATCGAGGCCATCGACGCCTCGCGCCGGCGCGCGCACGAACGCTTCATCGCGCGGCTCGAAGACGTGGGGCCGGCGTGGCCGTGGTACCTGCTGTTTGCCACGATTACCTTCGCGACCTTGGCGGTCAGCATCTCCATGTGGCCCGCGCTGCTGGCCGCCCGCTTCCACTAGCCCCGGGCCCCTGTCGCATTCGCGGCTTCGCGCCGCGCTCCCTTGCGCCGATACTTGGCGCAAGGAGAACGCTCATGGAAATTCGTGGAAAAGTGGCCATCGTCACGGGCGGCGGCAGCGGCATCGGCGCCGGGGCGGCAAAGCGATTCATGCAGGAAGGCGCGCGCGGCGTCGTCGTCTCCGACCTGAACCTCGAAAACGCGCAGCGCGTTGCAAAGGATATCGGTGCTGTCGCGATCAAGTGCGACGTGAGCCGTGAGCCCGAGATCCAGCAGCTCGTCGCGCAGACGAAGGATCGGTTCGACCAGGTCGACATCTATTTCTCCAACGCCGGCATCCTCGGCACGCCCGGCGACATCGGCCTGGACAACGACTTGTGGCAGAAGATGTGGGAAGTGCACGGCATGGCCCACATCTGGGCAGCGCGTGCGGTGATCCCCGGGATGGTCGAGCGCGGCGAGGGCTATTTCCTCATCACCGCTTCGGCCGCGGGATTGCTGAACATCGTCGAGTCGCCCCCTTATGGCGTGACGAAGCATGCGGCGGTGGCCATCGCGGAGTGGCTGCGGATCGCTTATGGGCGCCGCGGCGTTCGCGTCTCGTGCCTGTGTCCCCAATCGGTCGCGACCGCGATGACGGCGCAAGGCACCGGGTCCGCCGGGCTCGATGGCGTGCTCACGACCGAGCAGGTCGCCGAGGACATCGTGCGCGTGATGCGCGAAGAGAAGTTCCTCGTGTTGCCGCACCCCGAGGTCGCGAAGTACTTCCAGAACAAGGGCCAGGATTACGACCGCTGGCTAGGCGGGATGCAGAAGCTGTACGCCCGGCACATGGGCGCGAAGGGTTGACGCCTCAGCGCCCGAAGAGCCCCACGCAGCCGATCACGATCAGGTAGATCGCGACGATGTAGTTCAACAGGCGGGGCACCAGCAGGATCAGGATGCCGGCGATGAGCGCGGAGATCGGCGCGATGTGCGGAAGGTAGTTCATTGGGGCACTATGCCCCAACCGCGAGCTCAGCCGAAGCGGCCGACCGCCAGGTGCAATGCAAATTTGCTTGTCCAGCTCACGGTGCCGCTGGCCTCGTACTGTGCCGCCGCGCAACTGCCCACTTGCCGCACGTGCACCCGCCGCAGCGTGGCTCCGCTGTCGACCAGGGTGGCTTCGAACAGCTCCGCCGTGAAGCACCGTGGGTCCTTGCCGCAGGCGCGGATCGCGCGCTCGAAGTCTGCGCGTTCCGTGTCGGTGATGTCGGCTCGATGGACCAGCATGTCCCCTTAACGCGCCAGCTCCGCCACGGAGGACGAGGGAAAGCGCGAATCGGGAGATCTGGAACTTTTGCGCGGTGAAGGCCTCAGCGGGTGCGCACGACGATGCGGCCGCGCACCTGCCCGGCCATCAGGCGCTGCGCGTTCTCGATCGCTTCGCCAAGGCCGATCTCCGTCGTCAGCGAATCGAGCTTGGCCGGATCGAGGTCGCGGGCGAGCCGCGACCACGCCTGGTCGCGCAGGGACAGTGGCGCCATCACGCTGTCGATGCCGAGCAGGGAGATGCCGCGCAAGATGAACGGTGCAACGGTCGCGGGAAAGTCCATTCCCTGCGCAAGTCCGCATGCCGCCACCGCGCCCCCGTAGCGCACTTGCGCGCAGGCGTTGGCGAGTGTGTGGCTTCCCACCGCATCGACGACTGCGGCCCAGCGCTCCTTCTGCAGCGGCTTGCCGGGCGTCGAGAGCTCGTTGCGGTCGATGATCGAAGCCGCGCCGAGAGACTTCAAATATTGCTCCTCCGACGCCTTGCCCGTCGCCGCGACGACTGGGTAGCCCAGCTTCGCAAGCACCGCGATCGCGACGGAACCGACACCCCCCGTCGCCCCCGTCACCAGCACTTCGCCATCGCCCGGCTTGAGGCCGTGACGCTCGAGCGCGAGCACGCAAAGCATCGCCGTGTACCCGGCAGTCCCGATCGCCATCGCCTGCTTTGCGCTGAATGCTGGCGGACGGCGCACGAGCCATTCGCCTTTCAGGCGCGCGCGGGCCGCGAGGCAACCTTTGTGCGTTTCGCCGACGCCGAAACCGTTCAGCACGACACGGTCGCCCACGCTCCAGCGTGCCGAGGAGCTTTGCGCAACGGTTCCCGATCCGTCGATCCCCGCCACCATCGGCCAGCTGCGAACAACAGGCGACTTGTTGGTGATGGCAAGGCCGTCCTTGTAGTTGAGCGTGGAGTACTCGACATCGAGGGTGACGTCGCCTTCCGGCAGGAAGTCGTCCGCGACTTCGCGAACGCCGGCGGTGAAATCCGGGTTTTTCTCGAGGACGAGGGCCTGGAACATGGTCGCGCTCCTTGCGGGGAAGCGAGTAGCTTACCGGGCCGCCTGCAGTGTGCGTTTCATCGCGGCCATGCCCTGATCGATCATGCCGCCGATCGCGGGCGCCATCTCGCTGGGAAGCAGGTCCGCGATCCAGACAAGGCGCGAGCCGCTGCCCGCCTGGAAAACCTGCAGCGACGCGTTGTGATGGGTGAGCCGCCCGCCGCGAGCCGACCACACGAGCCGTCGCGCGGTGTCGTCGCAGTCCACGATGAGCTCGCGCGCCGTGATGCCATTGGCGAACGTGACGACTCGCGCTTCGCCTTCCATCCGGCAGTCCGTGACGAAACCCGGCACCAGCCGCTCATGGATCGCGCCCACGTCACGCACCGCATCCCAGACGCGCTCGACAGGCGCGTCCACCATCAGTTCCCGGAAGATTGAAGCCATGGCGCCAGCATAAGGTGCGCGGCCCGCCCATCGCAAACGAGTTCCGCGCATGCCTGGCATTCGCCAGGTGCATGCCGTCATATCCACATGATTGACCGCACTTTTCGTTCGGCCTACGCTTGCCCCTCTTGCAACCAGGAGGACAACCATGTCCCTTCGAATCAACGACACCGCACCGAACTTCAAGGCGAACACCACGCAGGGGCCGATCGACTTCCACGAGTGGATCGGCGACAAGTGGGCGATCCTCTTCTCGCACCCGAAGGACTTCACGCCGGTGTGCACCACCGAGCTCGGCTACATGGCGCGCATCGAGCCCGAATTCACCAAACGCAACGCGAAACTGATCGGCCTGTCGGTGGACCCGGTGGACAGCCACTCGCGCTGGCTCGGTGACATCGAGGAGACGCAGGGCGCGAAGGTGAACTACCCGATCATCGCGGACAACGACCTGAACGTCGCCAAGCTCTACAACATGCTGCCCGCGGAAGAAGTGGCGGCGGATGGCCGCACCGCGGCAACGAACGCCACGGTGCGTTCGGTGTTCATCGTCGGTCCGGACAAGAAGATCAAGCTGATGCTCACGTACCCGATGACCACGGGCCGAAACTTCGACGAGATCCTGCGCGTGATCGACTCGATGCAGATGACTGCGAAGTTCAAGGTGGCGACGCCGGCGAACTGGAAGCCGGGCGACGACGTGATCATCGCGGGCTCGGTGTCGGACGAAGACGCGAAGAAGCTGTTCCCCCAGGGCTGGAAGTCACCGAAGCCTTACCTGCGCATCACAAAGGCGCCGCAGTAACTATGGTGTGAACAGCTCCAGCAGGCCCAGTTGCGCGAATAGGCTCGCGCGGTCGTAATAGTCGCGATAGTGGACGATGCGCCCGCTCTCCACTTTCGCGACAGCGCAACCGCGTCGCGAGAACCTGCGCCCGTTGGGCTCGTTGCCGCGGAATGGGTTCAGGAACGTGCCGCTCGTGTGCCACTCGATCACCACGATATCTCCCTTGGAGATGACGTGTTCGACGTCCACCCTCCAATCGGGGAACGATGTCGTGAATTCGCGCAGGCCCGCGACGACGGCTGCAGGCCCCCGAAAGTGCTTCTCGGTGGGCATGCTGACCCAGTCGCAGCTTTCGGCGATGGGCCCTGCCGCGCGAGCGTAGTCGCGGGCGTTCAGGGCATCGTAATAACTTCGGACGGTGCCTTCTGGCGAGAGGTCGACCACGCAACGAGTGTACCGCCGCGCCCGGATCAGGCGTGTGCTTCTTCGCGCGCGGCTTTCGGCTGCGCGCCCCCGAACTTGAACACGCCGGGCTCGCGCACCGGGTCCACGCCGACGCTGATCGAGCTCCTGGGCGGGAACTTGCCCTCGAGAATCAATTTCGACAGCGGGTTCTCGATACTCTGCTGGATCGCGCGCTTCAGCGGCCGTGCGCCGAACACCGGATCGAAGCCGACCTTCGCGAGTTCCTCCAGCGCCGCGGGTGAGACCTGCAGCGCGAGGTCGATCTTCGCGAGCCGCTGCTCCAGCACCTTGAGCTGGATCTTCGCGATCTGCGCGATGTCCTTGGCGTCGAGGCCATGGAACACCACCGTCTCGTCGATGCGATTGAGGAACTCGGGGCGGAAGTGGTCCTTGAGTTCCTCCCACACCGCCTCCTTGACGTCCTCGTACGGCTTGCCGGGCATCGCCTGGATGCGGTGCGACCCGATGTTGCTCGTCATGACGATCACGGTGTTCTTGAAATCCACGGTGCGGCCTTGTCCATCGGTCAGGCGGCCGTCATCGAGCACCTGCAGCAGCACGTTGAACACGTCGTGGTGCGCCTTCTCGACCTCGTCGAGCAGGATCACGCTGTACGGCTTGCGGCGCACGGCTTCCGTGAGGTAGCCGCCTTCTTCGTAGCCGACATATCCGGGCGGTGCGCCGATCAGCCGCGCGACCGAGTGCTTTTCCATGAACTCGCTCATGTCGACGCGAATCAGGTGATCCTCGCTGTCGAACAGGAACGTCGCCAGCGCCTTGCACAACTCGGTCTTGCCGACACCGGTCGGGCCGAGGAAGAGAAACGAGCCGGTGGGCCGGTTCGGGTCCGAAAGGCCGGAGCGTGAACGGCGGATGGCGTTGGCAACCGCGCTGATCGCTTCGTCCTGGCCGACCACGCGCAGGTGCAGCTTGTCTTCCATCGCAAGCAGTTTTTCGCGCTCGCCTTGCATCAGTTTCGACACCGGGATGCCGGTGGCGCGTGCAACGACCTCGGCGATTTCTTCCGCGCCCACCTGCGTACGCAGCAGCTGCGGGCGGCCGGCCTTCGCCTTGCCGGTTTCCTTGGCCTGTGCTTCCTTCAGCTTCTTCTCCAGCTCGGGCACCTTGCCATACTGAAGCTCCGCGACCTTGTTGAAATCGCCCTTGCGCGTGAACTCCTCGATCTGCGTGCGCAGCTTGTCGATCTGCTCCTTGATCTCGGCCGAGCCTTGCGCCGTGGCCTTTTCGGACTTCCAGATCTCCTCGAGGTCGGCGATCTCCTTCTGCAGCTTCCTGATCTCGTCTTCGATGAGCGAGTAGCGCTGCTTGGAGGCCTCGTCCTTTTCCTTCTTCACGGCCTCCCGCTCGATCTGCAACTGGATCAGGCGGCGGTCGAGCCGATCGATCGCCTCGGGCTTCGAATCGATCTCGATCTTGATCTTCGATGCGGCCTCGTCGATCAGGTCGATGGCCTTGTCGGGAAGGAAGCGGTCGGTGATGTAGCGATGCGAGAGCTCGGCCGCCGCGACGATCGCGGGGTCGGTGATCTCCACGCCGTGGTGCACTTCGTACTTCTCCTGCAAGCCGCGCAGGATGGCGATGGTCGCCTCCACGCTCGGCTCGCCGACGAGGATCTTCTGGAAGCGGCGCTCGAGTGCGGCGTCCTTCTCGATGTACTTGCGGTATTCATCGAGCGTGGTGGCGCCGACGCAGTGCAGTTCGCCGCGGGCCAGCGCCGGCTTGAGCATATTGCCGGCGTCCATCGCGCCTTCGGCCTTGCCGGCGCCGACCATGGTGTGCAGTTCATCGATGAAGACGATGGTCTGGCCTTCGTCCTGCGCCAGTTCCTTCAGCACTGCCTTCAGCCTTTCCTCGAATTCGCCGCGGTACTTGGCGCCGGCCAGGAGCGCCGCCATGTCCAGCGACAGCACCCGCTTGCCCTTCAGGCTGTCCGGCACTTCGCCATTGACGATGCGCTGGGCCAGGCCTTCGACGATGGCGGTCTTGCCCACGCCCGGCTCGCCTATCAGCACCGGATTGTTCTTGCTGCGCCGCTGCAGCACCTGGATTGCGCGGCGGATCTCGTCGTCGCGTCCGATC
>DATLBJ010000193.1:0-26942 GCA_035526975.1 Ramlibacter sp. | reverse complement strand
CCTGCGACGTCGTCGTGACCCCTGTGACTGGATCGGTGGTGCTGACCAGGATCACGCCCGACACCGCGCTTGGCGGCAGCCCCCCGCCGGCAAGCTGGTTGCTGGTGACCGTCGCCAGGAAGGGGCTCACAGCGTATGCCGTCGCGATCCCGAGGTTGGCCGCACACGTTGCGTCCTGGTTCGAAGGTTTGTTCGTCGCGAAGAAGATGTACCCGTTGACGACGGTCGGCGCATTCACTTCCTTCTCGCCCGTGGCGAACGTCAGGTAGAAACCGTCGCCCGAACCGTCCCACTGCGTGCTCGTGGCGTCAAACAGCGTCGACTGCAGGATGTTGTTCGTCACCGGCGTACTCAGTGCAGTGCCGGTGTCCTTGATGGTGTAGAACCGGTTCGCCACGTTGTAGGAAGAGCCGCTGGCCGTCGATTTCAGCGGGTGCTCGCGGTCGCCGGAGCCTATCGAGACGAGATCGTACGAGCCCGTCGTGCCCCCCGGCAGCACGGACAACACCGAAGGCGGGAAGAAGAACTTGCGCGGAGTCGTCCCCGACGAGCACACGCCGGTGTCGCAGCCAAGGGCAGCGATCTTCGTGACCGTCCAGTTGGCGCTGTTGGCTGCGGCGACATCGGCGCGCCAGATATTGCCGCCCAGGTCGGTGAAGTACATCTTGTCGGTGAAGCCGTCGCCGTCACGATCCACGAAGGTGATTTCGGACGGGATCGCATAGGTCATCTCGGGCACGTTGCGGCAAGTGGTCGACGTTGTGCACGTGGAGTTTGCGCTCCAGACGAGCGCGCCCGTCACCGCATCGATGATGTAGATGCCGCGGCCCATCGAGCCGGCGACAGGCGGTTCGCTGTCCTCGTTGGGGTCGTAACCCGCGCCGAAAACCATCACCGGTGTGGTCGAGTACGTCGATGACTGCAGCAGCGTCAGCTTCGGGCGCGACCACGTTTGGCCCATTTCGGTGAAGCCCGTCGAGGCACTGCTGATCTTCCACTTCACGACAGGCGCCGTCGGCGAGCTGACATCGACGGCGTACATGAAGCGGCCGCCGCGGCGCATGGTCAGGTAGATGATCGACGTGTCGATCGATGTGTCCGCCTTGAGCTTCTGGTACACGCCGGTCGGCCCATCGATGAAGTAGTCCTTCGCCTGCGCGGACGAAACGAGCGTTCCCGGGAACTTCATCGCCGGCGAGTTCGTCCGCAACCGGTTCAGGATGCCGAAGTGATCGGGCAGGATCAATCCCCACAGCTCGTAGCCGGGGGCCACGCCGTTGATGGACGTCGACTGGTTGCCGTTGACCGCGCGGAATACGCCGTCGTTGGACCCGTAGAAGACGACGATGCCCCGCGAATCGCCGTAATTCAGCACCAGCGGCCGCGAGTGCAGGACGTCACCGTGGATTGACGGCCGCACCGTGACGCCATTGCCCGGTCCGAGTTCGTCGCCGTAGTTGTCTTCTCCGCGCGTCCACCGGATCATCGATGTCTTGTCGGGCGGCGTCGAGCCGCTGAACACCGACATGCCGCTGTTGGTGACTGGCGTCAGCGGCGTCAATGTCACCGGCCCGAACGTCGCCGAAGTGCACGGTGCTGTGCAGACCAGGGTCCAGGTGCCCTCATACGCAGACTCGGTGCTCAGCGACGCGCCTGCAGTCGGGGAGATGACCACCTGCTGCCCGTTGGAGAAGTTCGCGGAGGGCAGCCCGGTGATGGTCGCCGTCGTGCCGCTGCGGGTGATCGCGCCGATGGCCAGGTTGACGCTGCTGCTGCCGCCGGCCTTTGTTGCCGTCATGGTCGAATTGCTCGCAGCCGTCCCGACGGTCGAGGGGCTCGTCGAGGCCAGGTACGTGAACGTCGTGCACCCCGCGTTCTGGCACGTGATCGTTCCCGTGAAGCCGTACGCCGTCTCCGTTGCCCCGGCCCCGCTCTTCGTCACGACGACCGTGCGCGTGTCGTTCGCGGCCGCGCCGAATGCGCCGGTCCCCGCCCCCGTCGCGGTGACAGTCACGCTGTCCGTCGTCGCGACGCGGCTGAGCGAAACCGGCTGGGTCGTGTAGTCGTAGTCGACGGTTCCCGTTTCGGGATTGTTGTTCTTGAAGCCGCTGCCCAGGCCCGTGATCGAGAACGAGTTCGTGCCCGCACTGACTGACGCGATGGTATAGGTGCCGTTGTACTTGCTGTTCGAGGCCCCGCTGGTCGACTTCAGCGTGACCTTCTGCCCCGCCCACACCACCATGCCCGTCTTCGTGACGGTGAGCGTGCCCGTCGCCGGGTTCGTGAATGTCGCACCGGTGATCTGCGGGTACGCGGCCGCGGAGAGCTGCGCACTCCACCCGGACGATGTAGCCACGGGGAGGATGTTCGCCGTAAAGAAGAAGTGAGTCGAGTCGACCACCGTGACTGTGTAAGTGCCGTTGTAGTTGTTCGTGCCGGTGATCGTGACTGAATCGTTCGTCGCGAAGCCATGTGGCGTCGAGGTCGCGACCGTCACGAGCTCCGATGTGTTGCTGCCCGTGGTATGCGTGGCGCGGGCGATCGAAGAGACCGTGATGGCGCTGGAGGCGCTGATCGGTGCCACGGTGTACGCGTTGGTCGCGGGCGTCGTCGGAAAATCGTTGAACCCGTTGATCGTGAAAGTGGTGGATGAAGGAACGGTGGTGACCGTGAAGTTTCCGTTGTAGGCACTTTCGCCGGAGCCCTGCAGGGTGGATGACGTGCCGACGCTGAAGCCGTGCGCGGACTGCGTGGTCACCGTGATGGTCGAGCCGTTGCGCACGATTTGCGTCACCGGCAAGGTCGTCGTCGCTCCGAAAGCCGCCACGCTGATGCCGGCGTTCGACGTGGTGAATGCATTGGTGCTGTCCGTCAGCGAGGCGACGCAACCCGTACCGGAGGGGCAATACGTATAGAGGCGGCGCGGGTTCGTCGACGAGCCCGCCGTGGTGCTCCAGTCGTTCTTCAGGTTTTCCTTGCGCATCTCCTGGGCCACGCCGCCTTTTTCCACGACTTCGCCGTCGGGCAGGTCATAGGTTGTCGGCGGCGTTCCTTCCGGATTGTTCTTGAAGAAGCCGCCGGTCGTCGTGTCGTCCGGCGCCTTCGACGTGTCCTTGTAAGTCCAGAAGCTCTGGGCGGTGGGCGAGATGAAGCCCGTCCCCGAGGAGCTGATCGCCGCGTTGCCCAACGCGTCGCCCAGCACCAGCACGTCCGAAGAATTCTTCACGAGCTGGTATTGCTTGAGGTTTCCGAGCCATCTCGGGCTGGCGTTCGAGTCGGGCCGGAACATGCCCAGGAAAATCTGGTTCAGGTAGCTGCCCTCGGCGTTCACCGACACGGGCAACGAAGCCGACGAGAACACGCTGTTGACCGCTTGCACTTCGTTCAACACGACGAGCAATGCATTCTGGAGGTCGCTCACCGTGGAGACGTTCATGAACTTGCCGCCGCCGACCTTGGCCATCGACGCGACCAGGCCGTACGTGTCGGTGGAGCACTGGTTGCCCGACGACTGGATGCCGATGGTGTAAGTGATGATGTTCTGCACGCTCTGGTTGCCCGCAGCGCCGCCATCCTGCTGGAACATCAGCCGGGCCCATTCGTCAGCCATGTTCTGCCCGGCCGCGAGCGTATAGCTCGTCGTGCTGCCGCAAATGGCGGGATTGAACTTGATGGCGCCGGTGATCTCGACCTTTTGCGCGTCCGTCGCGCCGACCTGCGCCGCGGCCAGTGCCGTCTTCACATCGTTGTATTCGTTCGAGCTCGGGTTCTTCTGCGTGTTGCTGATGTAGACGATGAAGTTCCGCTGGCATCCGCTCGCCAGCACCGAGGGCGAATACGTCTTTCCCGAAAGCCCGGTCTTGCCGTTGTAGTAGGCCCACGCTTCCTGCATGGAATTGCCTTGCACCGAGCTGTTCACCTTCACGTTGAAGCCGTCCGCATCGCTCTGCCCCGAAAGCTTCCATCCCTTGATGAACTTGGTGACGTTCGCCTTGCCGGTCGTGTCCATCAGGGTGAGCTTGCGCAGCAGGCAGCCACCGAGGCCTCCACCCGCGCACAACTCGTGATACCCGCCTTTCGTGACGTCGGTCGTCGCCTGGGTCTCTGCGTAATTGTTCGCGTTGCTGAACAGGAACCCGATGTTCACGGCGCCGACGTTCGGCAGCGTGCTGATCGCGTTCACGAGTCCGCACTGCAGCACGCCCGCTGTCTTGTCCGTGCCGGCCGAAGGTGCCTGGCCGGTGCCGTCCGAATACGTGGAACAGCCGATGCTCGCACTGGCGCTGAAGTCCGCGCCGTTGTCGATGATGAACAGGACGTTCGGTGTGCCGATGTTCGAACCGTTGGACACGTAGATGTCGATGTCCTCGGCATGCAGGGATGCCGAATACCCCATCAGCAGGAAGCTGAGGGCGAGGAACAGGGCCTGGATTTTCTTCATCGGGACTCTCCGGAAGGTTTTCTCGGGACGCTCAGGGACACTGGACTTCGACGCTGACCCGCGCCGACAGGCCTTGCACCAGGGTGATGTTCGCGCCGGAGCTGGCGTCGTTGAGGGACGCGACGACCTCCCAGTTCTGGCTCTTGCACTCGGTAGGCTGCGCGATGATCGTGCCCGAAGAGTTGATGATCTGGTCCGCTCCGCCCCCGCCGAAGCAGACGCGGTCCGATGCCTTGGATGGGTCGAGCGATGTCGACATCACGTAGCTGCTCAGGATGCAACTCGGTTTCGCGACGCTCACGGGATACAGCGCGCCGCCGGTCGAGATGCTGAGGTTGGCCATGGCAGCCACTTCGTCGGGCTTGTCCGCGTCGTCGACCGCGGCGACCATTCTTTCGATCGCGATTTGGGCCGCAGCCTGCGCTTCGGCGTCGACCTGCGCGTTGTTCGCGACCTTCAGGTTGATGTTGCCGAAGCGGATCGCCGAGACGACCAGCAGCGTCAGCACGATGAGCATGATGAGGCTCACCACGAGGGTGACGCCGGATTGTTTGTCGCGTTTCACTGCGTGAGCCTTCCTGCAGGATTGACGAATCGCACCGTCTGGGTGAAGAGGTGGCGCCTGTAGCCGGTTTCACCGGCGGCAGCTGACGTCGTTCCGTACGATCCCAGGGAATACGTGCGGCCTGCGTCGCTGTAACCCGGGGTGGTTTCGCTTGCGCGCGTAAGAAGGTAGATGCGGGCCGTCATCACGCTGGCCCACCCGGCCGAGGTCGTGATCGATGCCGCCCCGAGATAGCTGTCGGGCATGCCGTCAGCATTCGTGTCCACGCCGTAGTCGACCTGCATGTTCTCGATTCCCTCGGCCATGGAAACCGTGGTGAACGACGTCGCACCGCCGGAGTTGGTGAGCTCCACGCGCTTCAGCGTCGGAATGGGCGTCCCGCCGTCGGCGTTGGTACAGCTGCCCGAGACCTCCACGCTGCACTTGCTGACGTAGTAGATGTGCACGTTCAATTTGCGCACCTTCGCCACTTTCGTCGTGTCTTTCTGCGTGAGGTTGAAGGCGGTCGCGTTGTTCGCTGCTGTCGCTGCGCCCGCGGCAATGCGGTATTGAAGGGAGGGAATCCCGGCTTGCAGCCCGGTCTGGAGGTACAACTGCCCTTGCTTGACCTTCGTGAAGTCGACCAACCCGCCCGTTTCGACGTCGCTGCTGTCCGGCTCCGCACGGCGGATGACCAGGATGTCGGTGTTCGCCTTGCGGTTCGATACGCACGAAGGGTCCGCAGCCGATTCGTCGAATCCCTGCACGTGCTCCAACGTGTCCGACTGGATGTCGGCAACCGTCGTCGTGCATGGATCCATCGGCCCGCCGCTTCCTGGCGCAGTGTTGTACTCGCCCCAGTAGCCCGCCAGTTGGGCATCTACTGCAATCGCGGACATCGCGTAGCGGCCGTTTTCGATCAGCCTGCCCGCGCGATCGATTTCAGCGCGGTTCGTGCTCTGGTTGGCGATCAGCGTTGCCATCGCCGCGATCATCAGCATCCCGATGACGATGGCGACCATGAACTCGATCAGAGTCAGGCCGGCTTGCCGGCGCGGCGGGAAGTAGCGCATGGAAGTGTTCATGGCGTTCAGCTCAGCGACTCGATCTGGATCTGCACGCTGACCGCACGCCGCAGTGCGTCGTCAGCGCCGTATTGGCCGGTGCCGCAGGTAATGCCCGCCGGCGGCGCGGTCGTTGCCGCCGAGCCCTGCCAAGCGACGCTCACCTGGTAGACGTTCGCCGAGGGCGACGTGATGCAGCCACGGGCACCGAGGACCGCGCCGATGTTGGAGCCGCCGGAGTCCTTCTCGGACGCGCCGAGCAACAGGTTGTTCCATCCGCTCATGTCGCTCGCAAACTGGTCCTTTTGCTGAGTGGTCCCCGTGCCGCACGAGCCGGACGAGGGAACGGTCATGCCACTCGTGCCGAGGAATCCCGTGAGTACGTAGCAGCTTGCGATGGCCTTGTTCGCCGCGATGCGAGTCGCCATCTCCTGCACCAGCATCAGCGCCTGCACCCGCTGGTACGACTCGAGCTGCGAGCGCTGGCTCTGGATCATCACGCCCACCAGGCCGAGGAGCCCCACCATGAGGATCACCATGGAAACGAGAATCTCGATCAGCGTCGCGCCGGCTTGCCCGCGCCGGGCTTTGGAAGATGTCGGATGTCGATTCATCAGCAACTCCCCGAGGATGGGATGCCCGTGAGGTCGACCTTCACGCAGCGTGTGTTGCTGGTGCTGTCGGCCGTGAACTTGTAGCAGCTGCTCGCCGAGGTGCGGCCGCTGTTCGAAAACGCGATGTTCGCAACCGTTCCGGCGGCGGTGCAAGTGGAATTCGTGTACGTCGTGACCGTCAGGCCCTGGATCTCGGACTGCGTGTGCAGCGTGGCCCCCGAGCCCGTCACGGACCAGCCCTGGTTCCATTTGCTCGTGGAAGTGGGCGTGAGCGTCACCGTGGTGTTGCGCTTGACTGCTTCGCTGCGTGCGATCACCAGCGACGTCATCAGCTCATACGACCCGGTCTTGACCTTCTGGCTGCTGATGAACGCGCGGAACGACGGGATGCCCAGGCCCATCATGATCGCCAGGATCGCCATCGTGACCATCAGCTCGATCACCGTGAAGCCGCCCGCGGATTTCATCGGCCTGCTCATCGCCAGCAATTCGCCACGCCGCCGCTCCCGGCCGCGGTCTTGGTCTGGGCCTGGTTGTAGGTCAGCACACCGCAGGTCGTGTCGTTGCTCGCCTGCTTGCCTTGCGGCGTGGCGGTGATCGTGTAGCTCGGGGGAGTGGCGGCGTTGTTCGCAGCGACGGTCACCGTGTAGTTCGAGCCGACTTCCGCCGGCACGGTGATGTTCACGGCCGACCACTGCGCCACCGTGCCCGCTGCAATCGCGAAGTAAGCACGCGAATTGAGCATCGCCTGCTCCTCGCGAGCGGCGACCTGCACCATGAAGCTCTCCACCGCCGAGCGCTTGGCGCGGGTGAACTGGCTGGTGTACTGGCCATAAGCCAGGCGAACCACGATGGCGATGATGGCCACCGCGATCATCAGTTCGATGAGCGTGAAACCGGCGTATCTTTTCTTGCGCATGCCTTCTCCTCGTTCTTTGGGCCCTTTGACCGAGGCTGAACCATAAGGCCACGGTTCCCGGCTGCCACCCGCCCACCGACGATCGGTCGGATTTCCGGGGCGAGTGGTTCGCCTGTGGCGCCGATGCCGCAGGAATGCCCCAGAATCGACCCGCGATGCCGCCCCTTCCCCCTTTCATCCAGCAGGCGCTGGAACTGGCCCAGCTCTCCGTCGGCCTGTCCGAGCCGAACCCCCGCGTGGGCTGCGTGATCACGAAAGGCGATCGCATCCTGGGCGTCGGCCACACCCAGCGCGCAGGCGATGCGCACGCGGAAATCATGGCGATGCGGCAAGCGGCGTCGCGCGGGGAAGACATCAAGGGCGCGACGGCGTGGGTGACGCTCGAACCCTGTGCCCACCATGGCCGCACACCCCCGTGCTGCGACGCGCTGGCGGCTGCGGGCATCCGCAAGGTCGTCGCGTCCGTGCTGGACCCCAATCCACTCGTCGCGGGCCAGGGCTTCGGGAAACTTCGCGCCGCCGGCATCGAGGTCGAAGCCGGGCCGGGCGAAGACGAAACGCGGGAGCTCAACATCGGCTTCTTCAGCCGCATGGAGCGCAACCTGCCGTGGGTGCGCATGAAGATCGCGGCATCGCTGGACGGCAAGACCGCACTGGACAACGGCGCGAGCCAATGGATCACGTCGCCCGATGCCCGGAAGGACGGCCATGCCTGGCGCGCGCGCGCGACGGCAGTCCTCACCGGGATCGGCACGGTGCTCGAAGACAACCCGCGGCTTGACGTGCGCGACGTGCCGACACCGCACCAGCCGTTCGCCGTGATCGTCGACAGCAAGCTGGAGACGCCGCCCGACGCCCACATGTTCGTCGATGCGCGGCCGCTTCTGATCTACACGGCCTCACCGGAGCCGAATCGACGAGCCATGCTCCAGGATCGCGGCGCCACCGTCATCGAAATGCCGGACGCGAATGGCAAGGTCGACCTCGAAGCGATGATGCGCGACCTCGCTGCGCGCGAAGTCAACGAACTGCACATCGAAGCCGGGCACAAGCTCAATGGCTCCCTCGTGCGCGGTGGCCTTGTCGACGAATTGCTGGTGTACTTCGCGCCCAAGTTGCTCGGCGCTGGGCGCGACATGGCGAACATCGGCCCGTTCACCCAGCTCGATCAGGCACTGCCGCTGCACCTGCATTCGGTGACCCGGTGCGGACCGGACATCCGGGTCATCGCCCGGGTGACCCGACCTTGAGGCCCCTCTCTGCGAAAATGCGGGGATGTTCACCGGAATCATCACCGGCGTGGGGCGGATCGCCGCAGTCCACGACCTCGGAAGCTCGCCGGAGCATGGCAAGCGCCTGACGGTGCAAGCGCCGGCCGGTTACCTCGACGATGTCGGGCCGGGAGACAGCATTGCCCTCAACGGCGCCTGCATGACGGTGACGAGCCTCGACTCCGCGAAATCGGCGTTCACGATCGATATCTCGGCGGAATCGCTCGACAAGACTGCGGGCCTTGCGCAGGCGGGAGCGGTCAACCTCGAGAAAGCCTTGCGCGCCAATGACCGCCTCGGCGGGCACATCGTGTCGGGGCACGTCGACGGCATCGGCTCCGTCACGCACTTCGCGCCGGTGGGAGAAAGCTGGGAGCTGCGGGTGCTCGCCCCCAAGGGTCTCGGCAAGTACCTCGCGTACAAGGGCTCGATCACGATCAATGGCGTGAGCCTCACGGTCAACAGCGTGAAAGATTCGGCGCAAGGCACCGAAGCCAGCATCAACCTGATTCCGCACACGGTGCAGAACACTTCGCTTGGCGAGTTGAAAGCCGGCAGCCGCGTCAACCTGGAGATCGACACGGTTGCGCGCTATGTCGAGCGGATGCTCGGCGCAGGAGCCGCGGCATGACGCAGCCCATCTCCAGCGTCGAAGAGATCGTCGAGGACCTGCGCGCGGGGCGCATGGTGATCCTCGTCGATGAAGAAGATCGCGAGAACGAAGGCGACCTCGTGCTCGCCGCGGAACACGTCACGGCCGAAGCCGTGAATTTCATGGCGCGCTTCGGCCGCGGCCTCATCTGCCTGACGCTGACCCGCGAGCGCTGTGAGCGCCTTCGCCTGCCGCCGATGGTGGCGCGCAACGGCACGAAGATGGGCACGGCGTTCACCGTGAGCATCGAGGCCGCCGAGGGCGTGACCACAGGGATTTCGGCGGCCGATCGCGCGCGCACGGTGCAAGCGGCGGTGGCGAAGAACGCGAAGGCCGAAGACCTCGTGCAACCCGGGCACATCTTCCCGCTGCAAGCGGTGGATGGCGGCGTGCTGATGCGCGCCGGCCATACCGAAGCGGGTTGCGACCTGGCGGGCATGGCAGGCCTGACGCCCGCGGCAATGATCTGCGAGATCATGAAGGACGACGGCACCATGGCGCGCCTGCCCGACCTGCAGGCCTTTGCCGCTGAACATGGCCTGAAGATCGGCACGATCGTGTCGCTCATCGAATACCGCAGCCGCAATGAATCGCTGTTGCAGAAGATCGGCACGCGCCCGCTCCACACGGCGTTCGGCGACTTCGTCGCCCACGCATGGAAGGACAAGCCTTCGCAAGGCCTGCACCTCGCGCTCGTCAAAGGCGAGTGGTCGGCCGGCGAGACGGTGCCTGTGCGCGTGCACGAGCCGCTTTCGGTGCTCGACGCACTGGAAGTGGGCCGCACCATGCACTCGTGGAGCCTCGACGCCAGCTTGAACTACATCTCGTCGCACGGGCGCGGCGTCGCGGTGCTGCTCAACTGCGGCGAAGACGCGCAGCAGCTGCTTGCGCAATTCGAAGGCACCGCCCGCGCCGCACAGGCGCCGGAACGCGGCAAGATGGACCTGCGCACCTATGGCGTGGGCGCCCAGATCCTGCGCGAGTGCGGTGTGCATCGCATGAACCTCATGGGCAAGCCGCGCCGCATGCCCAGCATGGCGGGCTATGGCCTCGAGATCGCGGGTTACATCCCGCCCAACGCAACCTAAAAAGAACAACCATGTTTGGCGCAGAAAAGGGAAAGGCCGACCGCCTTGACGGCAAAGGCCTCGTGATCGGCATCGTGCAGGCGCGGTGGAACGAGAGCGTGACCAATGCCCTGTTCGAATCGTGCAAGGCGGAGTTGGTTGTGCTGGGCGTGACCGAGGCGCACATCGACCATGTCAAGGTGCCCGGCGCATTGGAAATACCGATCGCGTTGCAGGCGATGGCGGAAAAAGGCGGCTACGACGCGTTGGTGGCGCTGGGCTGCGTGATCCGCGGCGAGACCTACCACTTCGAGCTCGTCGCCAATGAATCCGCAGCGGGTGTAACGCGCGTCTCGCTCGATCACCAGCTTCCCATCGCCAACGTGATCCTCACCACCGAGAACATGGAACAGGCCGTGCAGCGTCAGGCCGAGAAGGGGCGGGACGCCGCGCGCGTCATCGTCGAGATGTGCAACCTGCTGGACGACATGTGATGGCGACGGCAAAGAAGGCAGCGACCACCAGCACGGGCGCACGCAAGGCATCGGCGAAGTCGGCACGCAGCCGCGCGCGCGAATTCGCGTTGCAGGCGCTGTACCAGCACATCGTCGGCCGCAACGACGCGAATTCCATCGACATATTCACGCGCGACCTCGCCGGTTTCCACAAGGCGGACTCGGCGCACTACGACGCTCTCATGCACGGCTGCATCGAGCAGGCAGCGCAGCTGGACGCGCTCATCACGCCGCAGCTCGATCGAAAGCTCGAAGAGATCTCGCCGATCGAGCACGGGATCATGTGGATCGGCGCCTGGGAGTTCATGCACGCCCCGGACGTGCCGTGGCGCGTGGTGCTCAACGAGTGCATCGAGCTCGCCAAGGAATTCGGCGGCACCGACGGCCACAAGTTCGTCAACGCCGTGCTCAACGGACTTGCCCCGAAATTGCGGGCAGCGGAAGTGGAAGCGGACAAGAAGGCGGGAAAAGCGCGATGAGGATCGCCAAGCTGATCGAGAAGATCGAACCGTTCTACGTGATGGAGGTCGCGAAGGCGGCCTCGCAGCTCGCGCGCGAAGTTGCGCACACGACCAAGCCGATGATCTTCCTGAACATCGGCGAGCCGGACTTCACCGCTCCGCCGCTCGTGCAGGCGGCCGCGCAGCGCGCCATCGACGCCGGCAAGACGCAGTACACGCATGCAGTGGGCCTCGATTCGCTGCGCGAGAAGATCAGCGGCTGGTACCAGCAGCGCTTCGATGTGGACGTGCCGGCCAAGCGTATCGTCGTGACGGCAGGCGCGTCCGCGGCGCTCAAGCTCGCTTGCCTTGCGCTGATCGAGCCGGGTGAAGAAATCCTGATGCCGGACCCGAGCTACCCGTGCAACTGCCACTTCGTCACGGTGGCGGGGGGCGAGCCGGTGCGAATCCCGTCGACCCCCGCCGAGCGTTACCAGCTTTCCGCGGCGAAGATCGCGGAGCACTGGAACGAGAAGACGCGTGGCGTGCTGCTCGCCTCCCCGTCGAACCCGACGGGCACATCGATCCACCCGGCTGAACTGCGCCGCATCCACGAGTTCGTGAGCTCGCGCGACGGCATCACGCTGCTCGACGAGATCTACCTCGGCCTGTCTTATGAAGAGACGTACGGGCACACGGCGTTGTCGATCTCGGACCAGATCATCAGCATCAACAGCTTCTCGAAGTACTTCAACATGACGGGCTGGCGCCTCGGCTGGGTGGTCGCGCCGGACGACGCAGTGTTGGCGATCGAGAAGCTCACGCAGAACCTGTACATCTGCCCGAGCGCGGTCGCGCAGCACGCTGCCCATGCCTGCTTCGAGCCCGAGAGCATCGCCGAGTACGAACGGCGCCGCGCGGAGTTCAAGCGCCGCCGCGACTGGTTCATCCCGCAGCTCAGGCAGATCGGCTTCGATGTGCCGGTCGTGCCCGATGGCGCGTTCTACGCATGGGCGGATTGCAGCGCGATCTGCAAGCGACTCGGCGTGAAGGACAGTTGGGACCTCACCTTCGAGATCATGAAGCGCGCGCACGTCGCGGTGACGCCGGGGCGCGACTTCGGCGTAGCGCAGGCCGCGCACTTCATCCGCTTTTCGACGGCAAGTTCGATGGAGCACCTCGAAGAGGCCGCGCAGCGGTTGAAGGACATGCTTGCATGAAATCCACCGTTCGCCCTGAGCTTGTCGAAGGGCTTCGACAGGCTCAGCCCGAACGGAGATTTGTGTGGCCCGTGCGCGTGTACTGGGAAGACACGGATGCCGGCGGCATCGTCTTCTACGCCAACTACCTGAAATTCTTCGAGCGGGCGCGCACCGAATGGCTGCGCTCGCTGGGCGTCGGGCAGCAAGGGCTGCGCGAAACGACGGGCGGCATGTTCGTCGTCCTCGAAACTTCCGTGCGCTATGCGAAGCCCGCGCGCCTGGACGATGAACTTTCCGTTACGGCAGAGGTCAGGCAATGGGGGCGCGCGTCTCTGATAATCGCGCAGCAGGCACTCAAGGCCGCCACGGCTGAGCTGCTGTGCGAGGGGACGATCCGCATCGGCTGGGTCGAGGCAGGCACATTGCAGCCTGCGCGCATTCCGGCGGCCATTTTCGAAGCCCTGAAAAGAACAGAACAATGACCAACGAACTGTCGATCTTTCAACTGGTGCTCAACGCGAGCTGGGTGGTCAAGCTCGTCATGCTGCTGCTGCTCGGCGTGTCGATCGCAAGCTGGGCGGCGATCTTCCGCAAGCTCTTCTCGATCCGGCGCGTGAACGTTCTCAACGAGGAATTCGAGAAGGAGTTCTGGTCCGGCACCAGCCTGAACGACCTGTACACGGCCGCCGTGCAGCACTCGAAGCACGCCGGCCCGATGGAGCGGATCTTCGCCGGCGGCATGCGCGAATACCAGAAGCTGCGCGAGCGCCGCATCACCGATCCGGCCACGCTGCTCGACGGCGCACGCCGCGCGATGCGCGCGGGCTTCCAGCGCGAACTCGACGCCATCGAGACTCACTTGTCCTTCCTTGCGTCGGTGGGTTCGGTGTCGCCGTACGTCGGCCTGTTCGGCACCGTGTGGGGGATCATGCATGCCTTCATCGGGCTCGGGGCGTTGCAGACGGTGACGCTCGCCACCGTCGCGCCCGGCATCGCGGAGGCGCTGGTCGCCACCGCGATCGGGCTTTTCGCTGCGATCCCGGCCGTGGTCGCGTACAACCGCTTCGCGCGCGACATCGACCGCATCGCCAACCGCCTCGAGACTTTCATCGAGGAGTTCTCCAACATCCTGCAGCGCAATCTCGGCGCGCAGTCGGCATCGGGGCACTGACATGCCTGCAGTCACGCATCGCGGCCGCGGCCGCCGCACGATGAGCGAGATCAACATGGTCCCGTTCATCGACGTGATGCTGGTGCTGTTGATCATTTTCATGGCGACGGCGCCGCTGATCGCACCCAGCGTGATCGACTTGCCCAGCGTCGGCAAGGCGGCGAAGCCCCCGGACGAAGTCATCCGGGTGCAGATCCGCAAGGACGAAGGCATCGACGTGAAGCTCGGCGACAAGACCATCAGCGTGCCGATGGCCGACCTTGCACAGACCATCACGCAGGCGCAGTTGGGCAAGCCCGCAGGCAGCAGCGCCGTCGTCATTGCCGCCGACAAGAGCGTGAAGTACGAACTCGTCGTGAACGTCATGGACAAGCTGCAGCGCGCGGGCGTGCAGCGTGTCGGGCTTTCGGTGCAGGTCGCGAAGTAGCGAAAGATGCAAGCCACCGCCGACGCACTTGCCTTCACGCCGCCGCCCGAGCCGGCAGCGGTGCGCGGCTTCGTGCTGGCGGTGCTCGCTCATCTCGCGTTGATCATCGCGCTCAGCCTCGGCATCAACTGGGACAAGGACACGACGCCGGCCGCCGTCGAGGCGGAACTGTGGTCCGCATTGCCGCAAGAAGCCGCACCGCCTCCGGTGCCCGAGCCGCCGCAAGTCGTGCAAGCGCCTCCCGTGGTGCAGGCCCCGCCGCCCCCGGTCGTCGCGAAAGAGCCCGACATCAACATCGAACGCGAGAAGAATCGCAAGGAGCAGGAAGCGCGGCGCCACGAAGAGGATGAGCGCAGGAAAGTCGCAGCGCAGAAGCGCAGGCTCGAGGAAGAGCGGCGCCTGGCCGAAGAAAAGAGGGAGCGCGAGGAGCTCGCGAAACGGGAACAGGTGAAGAAGGAGAAGGAGGCGAAGCTGCGCGACCAGGCCCGCAAGGACCAGATCGCGCGCATGCAGGCGTTGGCGGCGGGAACGGGGTCAGAGCATTCGAAGGGAACGGCGCAGAAATCGTCGGGTCCGTCGGACAGCTACGCGGGCCGGATCCGCGCCCGGGTGAAGCCGAACATCGTGTTCTCCGAAGACGTCGCGGGCAATCCAAGCGCGGAAGTCGAAGTCCGGCTGGCCCCGGACGGGACCATTGTTTCGCGCCGCATCGCGAAGCCGAGCGGGGTCAAAAGCTGGGATGACGCCGTGCTGCGTGCACTCGACAAGACAGAGGTGCTGCCCCGCGACATCGACGGGCGCGTGCCGCCGTCGCTGATCATCGCCTTCAAGCTGCGCGACTAGCCCTCGTACACGATCTGCGCCGCGCCCTGGTCGGCCTGCGCGATCCACGACGCCAACGCTGCGTCGCTCGGAAAGAACCTCGCGTCCTCGCCCAACTGGATCTCGGCCTCGGCCCCATCGCGTTTCACCGCCAGCCGCACCGGCAAGCCGCGAAACAGGTCGCCCTGCTCCGTCGCTTCCCGCTTGGGCGGAAATTCACGCAGGATGCGCTTGATGTCGGGTGCGCGCCCATTGACTGCGACGCGCAGGAACTTGCCGAAGCGGCAACGCGCCGTGGCCAGGTCCCACACCTGCGACACGCTCATGCGCAAGCCGCCGCTGAAGCGGTCGGGCTGCACCTTGCCCATCACGATGACCAGTTCGTCTTCCTTGAGCAGGTTGCGGTGCATGTTCCACACGCTCTCGTCGGCCGTCGCTTCGATCACGCCCGACTTGTCGTCCAGCTTGAAGATGGCGAGCTTGCCGCGCGGCAGGTTGGCGGTACGGAAGTCGGAGACGATGCCGGAAAGCAATTGCGGCTCGCGCGTGTCGATCAGGTCGTCGATGCGGCGCTTGACGAACCGGCGCACTTCCAGCGCGACCTCATCGAACAGGTGGCCCGAGAGGTAGAAGCCGATCGCGGACTTCTCGAACGTCAGGCGCTCCTTCACTCCCCACGGCGTGGCGTCGACCAGCGGCGGCTCCTGCGTGCTCGCGGCGTGCGAATCGCCCATATCGAACAGGCCGCTCTGGTTCGCATTGGCCGCGGTCGTGTTCGCAAATTCGAAAGCGCGGTCGACCGAGCCCGCCATCGAAGCACGATTGAGGTTCAGCGAATCGAACGCTCCCGCCTTGACCAGCGCGTCGACGGTGCGCTTGTTGATCCGGGTGCGGTCGACCCGGCAGCAGAAGTCATAGATGCTCGTGAATGCGCCGCCCTCCTCCCGCGCCGCGACGATCGCGTCGATCGCCTGCTGCCCGGTGCCCTTCACGGCGCCGAGGCCGTAACGGATCACCTTGTCGCTCACCGGCTCGAAACGATAAGACCCGCGATTCACATCCGGTGGCTCGAACGTGATCCCGAACCCCTGCGCGTCCTCGAACAACACCTTCAGCTTGTCGGTGTCGTCCATTTCGATCGTCATGTTCGCGCAGTAGAACTCCGCCGTGTAATGGACCTTGAGCCACCCGGTGTGATACGCGAGCAATGAGTACGCGGCGGCATGAGACTTGTTGAAGCCGTAGCCCGCGAACTTCTCCATCAGGTCGAAGATTTCGTCGGCCTTGTGCTCGTCGATCTTCTTTTCGGCCGCGCCCTTGCGGAAGATGTCGCGGTGCAGCGCCATCTCCTCGGCCTTCTTCTTGCCCATCGCACGGCGCAACAAGTCGGCGCCGCCCAGCGAGTAGCCGCCGAGGATCTGCGCGGCCTGCATCACCTGCTCCTGGTACACCATGATCCCGTAGGTCTCGGACAGCACGGGCTCGAGCAGTGAATGCGGGTAGAGCACCTCTTCGCGCCCGTTCTTGCGCGCGCAGAACGAGGGGATGTTCTCCATCGGGCCGGGACGGAACATCGCGTTCAACGCAACGAGGTCCTCGAGGCGCGTGGGCTTCGCGTCGCGCAACATGCCTTGCATGCCGCGCGATTCAAACTGGAACACCGCTTCGGTCTTGCCGTCGGCGAACAGCTTGTAGGTGTGCGGATCGTCGAGCTTCACCCGTTCGAAAGCAAAGTCCTTCTGGTCCGGGTGGCGCGAGCGAATGAAGTCCTTCGCGAGTTCGAGGATCGTGAGCGTCGCGAGGCCCAGGAAGTCGAACTTGACCAGGCCCGCCGCCTCGACGTCGTCCTTGTCGTACTGGCTCACCGCCGATTCACTGCCGGGCTGCTGGTACAGCGGCGTGAAGTCCGTGAGCTTGCCCGGCGCGATCAGCACGCCGCCTGCGTGCATGCCGACGTTGCGCGCGAGACCTTCGAGCTTCTGGGCCAGGTCGAGCAGCGTCTTGACGTCCTCTTCCTTCTCGTAGCGCTCCTTGAGCAGCGGCTCCTGCACCATCGCCTCGGCGATCGTGATGTGCGTGCCCGGCTTGTTCGGGATGAGCTTGCTGATCTGGTCGCAGAACGTGTAGCTCATGTCGAGCACGCGTCCCACGTCGCGGATTGCGGCCTTGGCCGCCATCGTGCCGAACGTGGCGATCTGGCTGACCGCGTCCTTGCCGTACTTGTCCTTGACGTAGTCGATGACGCGGTCGCGATTGGCCTGGCAGAAGTCGATGTCGAAGTCGGGCATCGACACGCGCTCGGGGTTCAGGAAGCGCTCGAACAGCAGCTCGTACTCGAGCGGGTCGAGGTCGGTGATCTTCATCGAATAGGCAACCAGCGAGCCCGCACCGGAACCGCGGCCCGGGCCCACAGGGCAGCCGTTTTCCTTAGCCCAGTTGATGAAGTCCGCGACGATCAGGAAGTAACCCGGGAAACCCATTTTCAAGATGGTGTCGATCTCGAATTCGAGCCGCTGCTCATAGCGTGCGCGCTGCTTCTCGCGCACGGCGGGGTCGGGATAGAGCTGCGCCAGCCGTTCCTTCAGGCCCTCGTGCGATGCGAAGCGGAAGTATTCGTCGATCGGCATGCCGTTCGGCGTGGGGAACTCCGGCAGGTGCGGTTTGCCCAGTTCGAGCACGAGGTTGCAGCGTTTCGCGATCTCCAGCGTGTTGGCGATGGCGCTCGGCACGTCGGCGAAGAGCTGCTCCATCGCCGCCTGCGGCTTGAACCATTGTTCGCGCGTGAACTTGCGCGTGCGGCGCGGATTCCCGAGGATCTCGCCTTCCGAGATGCACACGCGCGCTTCATGCGCCTCGTAATCGTCGTCGGTGGTGAACTGCACCGGATGCGTCGCGACCACCGGCAGCTTCAGCCGCGCGGCGAGTTGCACTGCCGCGCCGACATGCGCTTCGTCGTCGTTGCGGCCGGCACGTTGCAGCTCGATGTAGAAGCGATGCGGGAACGTCGACGCCAGCGCAAGCGCGGCATCGCCGGCCCGCGCTTCGTCCCCTTGCATCAACGCCTGCCCCACCGGGCCGGCCTGCGCACCGGACAGCGCAATCAGCCCCTCGCCCAGCTCGCGCAGCCACTCGAGCTTGCAGACGCCTTGCGCCTTGTTCGCATTGAGCGTCCACGCGCGCGCGATGAGCTCGCACAGGTTCAGGTAACCCCTCTTGTTCTGCACGAGGAGCACGATCCGCGACAGCACGGAGGGGTCCTTCGCGAACCCCTGCAGGAAGATCTCGGTGCCGATCAGCGGCTTCACGCCGACTGCGCGCGCCGCCTTGTAGAACTTGATCGCGCCAAAGAGGTTGTCCAGGTCGGTGATCGCGAGCGCGGGCTGGCCGTCTTTCGCGGCAGCGGCGACGATGTCGTCGATGCGGGTCGTCCCGTCCTGGATGGAAAATTCGGTGTGCAGGCGCAGGTGGACGAACATGCGGTCATTGTAGGAAATGGCGGGGGCGCTTCCCTCCGTAAAATCGGGAGGTCGTGAATTCCGTCCTGAATATTTCGGCTTACCGCTTCGTGCCGATCGCCGACCCTGCCGCGCTGCGCGAGACGCTGCTCGAACGCGCCCGCGCGCTCGATCTGAAAGGCACCATCCTGCTCGCCACCGAGGGGATCAACCTCTTCCTGGCCGGTGCACCGGACGCAGTGCGCAGCTTCGTCTCGTCGCTTCACCTCGAAGCGAAGGAAAGCTGGTCGGCCACGCAGCCGTTTCGCAAGCTCCTCGTCAAGGTCAAGCGCGAGATCATCCGCATGGACCATCCGGCGATCCAGCCGGCCGAAGGTCGCGCGCCTGCGCTGGATGCCGCGACCGCGAAGCGGTGGCTCGACCAGGGGCACGACGATGAAGGCCGTCCCGTCGTCACGCTCGATACGCGCAACGCGTTCGAAGTCGACTACGGCACGTTCGAAGGCGCGATCGACTGGCGCCTGCACAAGTTCACCGAGTTCCCCGCGGCTTTCGATGCGCACAAGCGCGAGCTCGAAGGCAAGACGGTGATCAGCTTCTGCACGGGCGGCATCCGCTGCGAGAAGGCCGCGATCTACATGCGCGAGGCGGGTCTGGACAACGTGTGGCAGCTCGAAGGGGGCATCGTGAAGTACTTCGAGGAGACTGGCGGGGCGCATTTTCGCGGGAGCTGTTTTGTGTTCGACGAACGCGAGGCCGTGGATAAGAACTTGTCACCCCGGCCCCGGCCTTCGCCGGGGTGGTAACTTCGTCCGGGTTGTCACCCCGGACTTGATCCGGGGTCCAGCGACTTCAAGTGCGCGTGGAAAGACACTGGATGCCGGATCAAGTCCGGCATGACAACGGTGATCAGGACCGCGGTTCCGGCGGCGTAAACGCCACGGGCGGCAGCGGGATGAATTCGTCGTCGCCGGGCACGCGGCCCATGCGCATGGCTTTCCAGTCTTCGCTGGCCTGGATGATCCGCTCCTTGCGGCTGGAGACGAAGTTCCACCACATGTGACGCGGCGCGTCGAGCGGCTCTCCGCCAACGACGACGAAGCGCGCCGCTCCTTGCGCGTGCACCGTGGTCGCTTCGCCCGATCGCAGCACCGCCATCTTTTGCGCGGACAGCGAGGCCGCATCGATCACGACATCGCCTTGCACCGGGTAGATCGCCATCTCCGCGACGGGCGGGGGCAATTCGATCGAGGCCCCCGCTTCCAGCATCACGTCGAGATACAGCGTCTGCGAAAACGCACGCACCGGCGACGTCACGCCGAACGCGCTGCCGACCAGCACACGAACCCGCGCACGGCCCATCGACACTTCGGGAATCGCATCCGCCGGTGTATGAACGAACGACGGCTCGTCCTCTTCGTGCGCCAGCGGCAAGGCCGTCCACAACTGCAACCCGTGCACGGGATACGAACTCGCGCGCATGTGATCCGGCTTGCGCTCCGAATGCACGATGCCGCGTCCGCTCGTCATCCAGTTGATCGCGCCCGGCTCGATCACTTGCGCATTGCCGATGCTGTCGCGATGCATCATCGCGCCGTCGAAGAGGTACGTGACCGTCGCGAGCCCGATGTGGGGATGGGGCCGCACGTCGTGGTTCTCGTTCGGCGTTTCGACCACCGGCCCGAAGTGGTCGAAGAAGATGAAGGGCCCGACATTGCGCCGCTGCACCGCCGGCAGGAGGCGCCGCACGACGAAGCCGCCACCGAGGTCCTTCTCGTGCCCTGCAAGGGTGAGATCGACACCCATGTCAGCGCGTCAACCGGCCAGTGACTTCCGCCACGCGCACACCGAGCAGGCGCGCCGTTTCGAGATCGCCCTCGGACATGTCCGCCACGCCGCCGTCGGCGGGCGACTGCGACATCGCGCCGCTGTACGACACGAGGTAGTTCACGTCGTTTCGCCTGGAGGATTTGAGGTTCGACGGCATCAGGCCCAGGCCCACCCAGATCATGCCGTGCTGCATCGCCAGCGTGTACAGCGTGAACAGCGTATTGAGCTTGTCGCCGCTCATGCCGCCGCTGTTGGTGAAGCCCGCGGCGACCTTGTCCTTCCACTCCTGCGCATACCAGGGCTTTGACGATGCATCGGCGAACTTCTTGAACTGCCAGCTCACGTCACCCATGTACGTGGGCGAGCCGAAGATGATCCCATCGCTGGCCTTCAGCTGCTCCCACCCGCCGTCGGGCAGGTTGCCATCCGCGTCGATGGCGAGCATCTCGGCGTTCGCGCCTTCGGCCACCGCGCGCGCCATGCGTTGCGTGTGGCCGTAGCCCGAATGGAAGACGACGGTGATCCGTGTCATCGCGTCCCGTAAGACGGCTTGCGTGCGACCGCTTCATCGCGGCGGCCGATGCCGTCGATGCTCAGGCGCCCCGCGCCGAATGCGGCGAACGCAAGCAGTCCGCCGAGGATGGCGAGGTTCTTGCCGAAGTTCATCTTTTGCATCATGAGCTGTGCTTCCGGCACGGCCCAGTAATTGTGGAAGATGGGCGTGATCACTGCAATGAAGATCGCCATGCCGAGCGCCGCCCAGCGGGCTTTCCAGCCGACGAGCACCAGGAGCGCCAGGCCCAGCTCCACCGCGACGGCGATCGCCGCGCACACTTCGGGCATCGGGACACCCTTGCTGGTGATGTAGCCGACGGTGCCGGCAAAGCCCACGAGCTTGCCGAAGCCCGAAGGAATGAAGAAATACGCGACAAGGATGCGCCCAAGCAGCGCCATCACGTCGCCGAAATTGTCTGTTGCCGAACTGCGGTACATCGAAAGATCCTTCAGGTTTCGTTCACTCGTCATCACCGGCCTTCGAGGTCGAAGACCAGCACTTCCGCATCGCGGCCCGCCGAAAGCGTGACCTGCGATTCGTCTTCAAGCTTCGCGGCGTCCCCGCCGGAAAGCTTCTTCCCGTTCACGTCGATTTCGCCGCGCACCACGTGCACATAGGCACGGCGCTTCGGGTCGAGCGTGAGCGTGAAATTCTCGGGGCCGTCGAACAGGCCCGCGTACATGCGCGCATCGGCGTTGATCGACACCGAGCCCTCGTCGCCCGCAGGCGACGCCACCAGGCGCAGCTTCCCGCGCTTGTCGCCTTGCGCAAATGACTTCTGCTCATAGCCGGGCTGCACGCCCCGTGTGTTCGGCTCGATCCAGATTTGCAGGAAGTGGGTCGTTTCGTTCGGCGCGTGGTTGAACTCGCTGTGCTGCACTCCCGTGCCCGCGCTCATGCGCTGCACATCGCCGGGCGGGATGCCCTTGACGTTGCCCATGCTGTCCTTGTGCGCGAGGTTGCCCTCGAGCACGTAGCTGATGATCTCCATGTCGCGATGGCCGTGCGTGCCGAAGCCCTTGCCGGGCGCGATGCGGTCTTCGTTGATGACGCGCAAGTTGCCGAACCCCATGTTCTGCGGGTCGTAGTAATCGGCAAACGAAAAGCTGTGGAACGACTTCAGCCAACCATGGTCGGCGAAGCCGCGTTCGTTCGATTTGCGAAGGGTGAGCATGCTTGCAATGTTGGAGCACATCGCGTGGCAAGAAGATTCCCGCCTTTGATGGCATCATTCAAAAAAACTGAAGCGACCCAACCCATCCATGGCAACCCCGCGCGACGTCCTGACCCCCGATGCGCTTTCGCTGCTGCAGGCAGTGGCGCAAACGGGCAGCTTTGCCGCAGCGGCGCGCGAGCTCGGCCTTGTGCCGAGCGCCGTGACCTATCGCATCCGCCAGATCGAAGACGCCCTCGATGTGCTGCTGTTCGATCGCAGCTCGCGGCAGGCGCGCCTGACCGATGCGGGCTCCGAGCTGTTGCGTGAAGGCGCGCGGCTGCTGCAGGAGATCGACGCCGTGGCCAATCGCGTCAAGCGCGTGGCGACGGGGTGGGAATCGCAGCTCACCTTGGCCGTCGACACCGTCATCTCGTGCTCGACGATGATGGAACTTGCGCAGGCCTTTTTCGAACTCACTCCGACCACGCGCTTGCGCCTGCGCGATGAAGCTTTGTCCGGCACGCTCGAAGCGTTGACCGGCGGCGAAGCAGACCTGGCCATCGGCGTCGTGCAAGAGCCCGGCACGGCCTCGGGCGTGCAGACCTTGCCGCTCGGCGATGTCGAATTCGTATTCGCAGTGGCGCCGCATCACGCACTCGCGAAGGCGAAAGAGCCGATCAGCGACGAGGTTCGCCAGAAGCATCGCGCCATCGCAGTCGCCGATTCGATCCAGCGCGGTGCCGCGGCGACGTTCGGCCTGCTCGCAGGCCAGGACGTGCTCACGGTGCCGACGATGCGCGCGAAGCTCGATGCGCAATTGCGCGGGTTGGGCGCCGGGTTCCTGCCGGAGCCGATGGCGCGCCCGCACATCGAGCGCGGCACGCTCGTCGTCAAGCAAGTGCAGCGCGCGGCGCGGGTGGTCCGGCTCAATTATTCTTGGCGTTCGTCGCCCGCACCCGGCCGCGCGCTCGAATGGTGGCTGCAGCAGCTTGAAAGCCCGGCCACGCGGAAGGCGCTGTTGCACCGCCACTTGCATCCATGGTGACGCCGTACGTCGGGCGCTTTGCACCCTCGCCCACCGGCCCTTTGCACGCGGGCTCCATGGTCGCCGCGCTGGCAAGCTGGCTCGATGCACGTGCGCACGGCGGGCGGTGGCTCGTTCGCATCGAGGACGTCGACACCCCGCGCTGCGTGCCTGGTGCCGCGGAAACCATCCTCAAGCAATTGCACGACTGCGGCCTCGTGTCGCATGAAGGGCCCGTGTGGCAATCGGCGCGTGGCGCCGCCTACCAGCGGGCGCTGGACGATCTCGTCGCGAGACAGCGCGCGTACCCGTGCGGTTGCTCGCGCAAGGACATCGAGCTGGCGCTCGCCGCGCTGGGACGCCCGCACGAACGCAATTCGGAGCTGGTCTACCCGGGAACCTGTCGCAACGGCCTGCATGGACGCGAACCGAGGGCATGGCGGCTTCGTGTGTCGCGCGGCGTCGTGCAGTGGGAAGATCGCCGGCTCGGCACGCACTCGCAAGACGTCCAGAGCGATGTCGGGGACTTCGTTCTCAAACGCGCGGACGGCCTGTGGGCCTATCAACTGGCGGTGGTCGTGGACGATGCCGCACAAGGCATCACCGACATCGTGCGCGGGGAAGACCTCGCGGACAACACCGCGCGGCAGATCCAGTTGCAGCAGGCGCTGGGTTTTGAAACGCCGCGGTACCTGCACACCCCGTTGGTCCTCGGTGCGAACGGCGAGAAGCTGTCGAAGCAGAACGGCGCGCAGGCAACCGACACGTCGCAGCCACTCGACGCACTGAACGCCGCCGCGAGCGCGCTCGGCCTGGCCGGGTGGCATGGCGATGTCGGCAGCGCACTGGCTGCGTGGATCACGCAGTGGCGCCACCTACAATTTCGCCGGTGAGCGAAAGAAGATCGATCCGCAGTTTCGTGATGCGCGGCGGGCGCGTCACCACGGCGCAGGCGCGCGCACTCGGGCAATTGGGCTCGCAGTTCCTCGTTCCCTACGAACCGGGCCTCCTCGACTTCGCGACAACTTTCGGCCGCAGCGCGCCGACCATCCTCGAGATCGGCTTCGGCATGGGCGAAGCCACGGCCCACATCGCGCAGCTGATGCCCGCGAAGAACTTCCTGTGCTGCGAGGTGCATCCACCGGGCGTCGGCGCACTGCTCAAGCGGATCGGCGAGATGAACCTGCCGAACATCCGCATCGTGCAGCACGACGCGGTCGAAGTGCTCGAGCACATGATTGCGCCGGGCTCACTCTCCGGCGCCCACGTGTTCTTCCCCGACCCATGGCACAAGAAGCGTCACCACAAGCGCCGCCTGATCCAGCCACCGCTCGTGGCGCTGCTCGCATCGCGGCTGCAACCGGGGGGTTACATCCATTGCGCGACGGACTGGCAGGAATACGCGGTGCAGATGCTGGAAGTGCTCGGCGCCGAGCCTTCGCTGCGGAACACGAGCGAAGCGTTCGCAGCGCGCCCCGACTACCGCCCACTCACGAAATTCGAGAACCGCGGCATCAAGCTCGGTCACGGCGTGTGGGACGTGGTGTTCCGCAAGCCGTGAACCATGCACGGATGCGGCGGAAACATGTGCATCTTGCATGGCGGCCGCGGGGTGTTCGCCTTGTCCGCGTTCGGGTCGTGGAGTATTGTCCAGACAAGAGTTGGGAAGGAGATTGACCATGTCCATGAACCGCAGGGCCGCACTGGCCGCATCGCTGGCGCTCGCTTTCGCCGGCGAAGCATGGGCGCAAAAGGGCGCACGCAAGATCGTGCTGGGGCAATCGGTGCCGCTGACCGGCGCGGCCAGCGAAATCGGCCTGGCGTTCGCGGCGGGCGCCAAGTTGTATGTCGACACGTTCAACGGGCAGAAGAACAGCCCCGGCTACTCGTTCGAGCTGCGCCAGCTCGACGACGGCTATAGCCCGCAGAAAGCCGCCGAGAACGCAAGGAAGTTGCTCGCCGATGGGGCCGACGTGCTGTTCGGTTTTGTCGGCACCGCAAGCAGTGAAGCCGGCGCCGACGTTGCGACGAAAGAAGGCGCGATCTTCTTCGCGCCGTTCGCGGCAGCGGACAACCTGCGCGACGGCAAGCACCCCAATGTGTTCCACGTGCGCCCGAGCCTGGCCGACGAGGCCTACAAGATGGTGCGGCACTGCGCGACGCTGGGCCAGACGCGCATCGCGGTGCTGGCCGAAGACGATGCAATGGGCCGCGCCGGCGTCGAGGCGGTCAAGAACGCACTGGCCGAAGAGAAGCTGCCCCCGATGGTCGCCGCGGCCTACGTGCCGGTGAACAGCGACAAGGTCGATGGTGCGGTGACGACGCTCTTCAAGGGCAGCCCGCAGGCCATCATCCAGGTATCGCTGTTCAATTCCACCGCTGCTTTCATTCGCAAGGCGCGCAAGGCCGGCTACGCGGGTTCGTTCCTGAACTTCTCGGTGGTGGGCATCGATCCGCTGTTCACCGCGCTCGGCAAGGAGATCGGCGGCGTTGTCGTGTCACAAGTGGTGCCCTCGCCCAAGAGCCGCGCCACGCCGATCGTCAAGGAGTACCTCGCGGCCCTCGACAACTCCGACCAGACGCCTTCGTACGAAAGCCTCGAAGGTTTCATCGCCGCGAAGGCATTCGCCGAGGCGGTACACCGCGCGGGCAAGGGTTTCGACAAGGCATCGCTGCAACGCGCGATGGCGTCGATGAGCAACTACGACGTGGGTGGGTTCCGCATCAACCTGCGGGCGGGTGTGCGCGACTCGGTGCGTGCGATCGATCTCGTGACGATCACGCCGGACGGGAAAGTCGTTCGCTGATTGCAAAAGACGCTGGATTGCGGGTCAAGCCCGCAATGACAACATCCGAGGCCCGCAATGACAAGGTTGTCATGCCGGGCTCGACCCGGCATCCAGTGGCTTAAACGCGTTCCGCCACCCACCCCTGCACCGACTTCAGCGCCCCCGGCAGCTTGCTCGCATCCGTCCCGCCAGCCATCGCCATGTCGGCCTTCCCGCCGCCCTTGCCCCCGACCTGCTGCGCGACGAAGTTCACCAGGTCCCCCGCCTTCACCTTGCCCATGCTGTCCGCGGTCACACCCGCGGCGAGTTGAACTTTCCCGCCATCGACAGCGGCGAGCACGATCGCAGCGGTCTTCAACTTGTCCTTCAGCTTGTCCATCGTGTCGCGCAGCGTCTTCGCGTCCGCGCCATCGAGCGTCGCGGCAAGCACCTTCACGCCCTTGACATCCACCGCTTGCGACACGAGGTCATCGCCCTTCGACGAAGCGAGCTTGCCCTTGAGTTGAGCCACTTCTTTTTCGAGCGAACGGACTTGATCGAGCACTTGCACGATCCGCCCACCCAGTTCCTGCGGCGCCGACTTCAGCGTGCTCGCCGCGGAGTTCACCGTCGACTCGAGATCCTGCAGATACGTCAGTGCGTTCGCACCCGTCACCGCTTCGACGCGGCGAATGCCGGCGGCCACACCGCCTTCCATCACGATCTTGAACAGGCCGATGTCGCCGGTGCGCTGCACGTGCGTGCCGCCGCACAGTTCGCGCGACGTGCCGATGTCGAGCACACGAACGGATTCGCCGTACTTTTCGCCGAACAGCATCACGGCGCCAGTGGCCTTGGCTGCCTCGATGTCCATCACGCGAGCCTGCGTCTGGTGGTTTGCGAGGATCTCCGCGTTGACGCGCTTTTCGACCTCGCGGACCTGGTCGTCGGTGACCGGCTGGTTGTGCGTGAAGTCGAAGCGCGTCTTGTCGGCGTCGACGAGC
>DATLBJ010000192.1:0-18634 GCA_035526975.1 Ramlibacter sp. | reverse complement strand
TCTCCTTGCGCCGCTCTTCGCTCATGGGCGGCATCGGCACGCGGATGAGGTCGCCCATCGCCGCGGGGTTCAGTCCGAGGTCGCTGTCGCGGATGGCCTTCTCGATCTTCGCGCCCATGCCCTTTTCCCACGGCTGCTCGGAGAGCGTGCGCGCATCGAGCACCGACACGTTCGCCACCTGGCTGATGGGAACGTTCGTGCCGTAGTAGTCGACATGGACGGTGTCGAGGATGCCGGGGTTGGCGCGTCCCGTGCGGATGTGCGAGAGCGTGGTCTTGAGCGCGCCGATGGTCTTGTCCATCTGGTCCTGCGCGTGCTTCCTGATCTCGGGGATGGTGGTCATTGCCATGGCTGTCTCTCTCCTCTCATGCGTGCACCAGCGTGCCTTCGTCCTCTCCCATCACCACACGGCGCAGGGCTCCGTGCTTGAAGATGGAAAACACCTTGATGGGCAGCTTCTGGTCGCGGCACAACGCGAAGGCCGTGGCATCCATGATGCCGAGATTTTGCGTCATCGCGTCGTCAAACGATATTTTCGAATAGCGTGTGGCGGACGGATCCTTCTTCGGGTCGGCCGAATAGACGCCATCGACCTTGGTCGCCTTGAGCACCAGCTCGGCGCCGATCTCCGCGCCGCGCAGCGCAGCCGCCGTATCGGTGGTGAAGAAAGGGTTGCCCGTGCCGGCCGCGAAGATCACGACCTTGCCTTCCTCGAGGTACTGCAGCGCCTTGGGGCGCACATACGGCTCGACCACCTGTTCGATCGCAATGGCGGACATCACGCGGGCGACGAGGCCTTGCTTGTTCATCGCGTCGGCGAGTGCGAGCGAATTCATCACCGTCGCGAGCATGCCCATGTAGTCGGCAGTCGCGCGGTCCATCCCGACAGCGCCGCCCGCCACGCCGCGGAAGATGTTGCCGCCGCCGATGACGATGGCGACTTCGACGCCCATGTTCACCACTTCGGCCACCTCTTCCACCATCCGCACGATGGTTGCGCGGTTGATGCCGAACGGATCCTCCCCCATCAACGCCTCGCCTGACAGCTTCAACAAGATCCGCTTGTGGGCCGGCCTGGCGTCGGTCATGGGGGAAGGCTCCTTGTGATGGTTCGAGTGTAGCGGCCCCGGGTGGTGCTGAGAGCTGTTACGCGGCCTGCTTCGCGGCGGCGACCTGCGCCGCAACTTCGGCGGCGAAGTCGTCGACCTTCTTCTCGATGCCCTCTCCCACGACGTAGAGCGTGAAGCCCTTCACCGTGGTGCCCTTCTCCTTGAGCATCTGCTCCACCGTCTGCTTGTCGTTCTTCACGAACGGCTGGTTGAGCAGCGAGACTTCCTTGAGGAACTTCTGCACCGAGCCTTCGACCATCTTCGCGATGATGTCGGCGGGCTTGCCGGATTCGGCGGCCTTTTGCGACGCGATCGAACGCTCCTTCTCGACGAGTTCGGGAGCAACATCCTTGTTGGACAGCGCCACGGGCTTCATGGCGGCGACGTGCATCGCAACGTCCTTCGCGGCGACGTCGTCACCTTCGAACTCGACGACCACGCCGATGCGCGTGCCATGCAGGTATGAAGCAAGCTTGCTCGTCCCGGCGAAGCGCTTGAACCGGCGGAAGCTCATGTTCTCGCCGATCTTGCCGATCAGGCCCTTGCGCACGTCCTCGAGCGTCGGGCCGAAGCCGTCCTGCGAATACTGCAGCGCGGACAGCGCGGCGACATCCGCGGGGTTGTGCCTGGCGACGAGCTCCGCAGCGGCCTTCGCCAGCGCGAGGAAGCTGTCGTTCTTTGCGACGAAATCGGTTTCGCTGTTGGTCTCGAGCAGTGCGCCCGTCGTGCCGTCGATGTACGCCGTGACGACGCCTTCGGCGGTGACGCGCGACGACGCCTTGCCGGCCTTGTTGCCGAGCTTGACGCGCAGGATTTCCTCGGCCTTCTCGAAGTTGCCCTCGGCCTCGGTGAGTGCCTTCTTGCACTCCATCATCGGCGCGTCGGTCTTGCCGCGCAGTTCAGCGACCATGCTTGCGGTGATTGCAGCCATTTGTCTTTCCTTCGTCGTTCAATCAAATTCGGGATGGTCAAAGGGGGCCCGTAAGCCCCCTTGTCGCCTGGCGATCCGTGAGGCCGCCGGTAGGGGCGTCAGGCCGCCGTGCCTTCCTGCACTTCGACGAATTCATCGCCGCTGCCTTCGGACACTGCGCGCACCACGTCGGCGGCCGCGTTGGCCTTGCCTTCGAGCACCGCATCGGCGATGCCGCGCGCATAGAGCATCACGGCCTTCGACGAGTCGTCGTTGCCGGGAATCACGTAATCGATGCCGATGGGCGAGTGGTTGGAGTCGACCACGCCGACCAGCGGAATACCGAGCTTCTTGGCCTCGGCGACCGCGATCTTGTGGAAGCCCACGTCGATCACGAAGATCGCATCGGGCAGGTTGTTCATGTCCTGGATGCCGCCGATGTCCTTCTCGAGCTTGGCCATCTCGCGCGTGAACATGAGCTGTTCCTTCTTGCTCATCGATTCGAGGCCGGCTTCCTGCTGGGCCTTCATTTCCTTCAGGCGCTTCAGCGAGGTCTTGACCGTCTTGAAGTTGGTCAGCATGCCGCCGAGCCAGCGCTGGTCGACAAAGGGCATGCCGGCGCGCTGCGCTTCGGCCGAGATGATGTCGCGGGCCTGGCGCTTGGTGCCGACGAAAAGGATGGTGCCGCGGTTCGCCGCCAGCTGGCGCACGAACTTGGAGGCGTCCTGGAACATCGGCAGCGACCGTTCCAGGTTGATGATGTGGATCTTGTTGCGATGGCCGAAGATGAAGGGGGCCATCTTCGGGTTCCAGAAGCGTGTCTGGTGCCCGAAATGGACACCGGCTTCCAGCATTTGACGCATGGTCACGGACATGATGTTTCCTGAAGGTTGGGTCTAAAATCCGGCCCGAAATCGATGCAGTTCCTGTGGATTGCACCGACACCTCGGTGGGCCGGATTCGCGTGTTTGTCCTGCACACTGGCAGCACTCGCGGCGAGCACCACCCGGCAAAACCCAAAGATTATAGCAGCAACCCCCTTGGCGAGTCCCCACCCCGACCTCCACCACGTCCGCGACGGCTTGAAGTCCAGCTCGACTTCACCCGCCGGGCAGATCGAGCGCAGCATCGCGATCGCGCAGTCGCCCGCATGCGAGCACGTGTTCATCAAGACAGCCTTCGACGAGGCCCGCCGCGCCGCGCTGGATCCCGCGGCCGAGAACCGTCCGCTGATGGGCTTGGCCGTCTCGCTGAAGGATTTGTTCGACGTTGCCGGCGAGATCACTTCGGCGGGATCGATCGTTCTCGCCGATTCGCCGCCGGCGCCCGCTGACTGCCCGGCCGTCGCCCGGTTGCGCGCGGCGGGCGCCGCTTTCATCGGACGCACGAACATGACCGAGTTCGCGTACTCGGGGCTGGGCATCAATCCGCACTACGGCACGCCGGCGAACCCGGCCGATGCGCAGGTCAAGCGCGTTCCCGGCGGTTCGTCATCGGGCGCGGCCGTGTCCGTCGCGACGGGCGCAGCGTTCATCGGGTTGGGTTCCGACACGCGCGGCTCGATTCGCGTGCCGGCCGCACTGTGCGGCGTGGTCGGCTTCAAGAACACGGCGCGGCTCGTGCCCACCGATGGCTGCGTGCCGCTGTCGACCACGCTCGATACCGTCTGCGCGATGACGCGATCGGTTCGCGATTCGATCCTGGCGCACGAAATCCTTTCGGGCACGGTCGTCAAGCGTGTCGATTCGCCGCTGTCCGCTTACCGGCTCGCCGTTGCGCGCAACGGCATGCTCGATGCAATGGAAGCACCGGTCGCGCTTGCGTTCGAACGTGCAGTGAAAGCATTGCGGGATGCGGGCGCGGCCGTCGAGGAGTTCGACATCCCCGCGATCGACACCATCGCATCGATGCAGTCCATCGGCGGCTTCGGCGCCGCGGAGAGTTACGCGTGGCACCGCGAATTGCTCGCCCGCGCTTCCGATCGATACGACCCACGCGTGCGCAAGCGCGTCGAGGGCGGCGCCGCGATGAAGGGCTGGGAATACGTCGACCTTTTCCGCACGCGCGCCGCAGTCATGGCGAGCCTGGCCGAGTCGTTGCGCGGCTTCGACGCCGTGCTGTCGCCCACAGTGCCGATCCTTGCGCCGCCGATCGCGCAGGTCGCGCCGGGCGAAGAGCGCGATGCCGAGTTCTTCCGCATCAATGCGCTCCTGCTTCGAAACACGAGCGTGGTGAACATGGTGGATGGCTGCGCGATCTCGATCCCGTGCCACACGCCGGACGAATTGCCCGTGGGCCTGATGATCTGGCAAGGCGCACTGCGCGACGACGCGGTGCTGAACATCGCGCGCGAAGCGGAAGCCTTGCTTTCGGCGATCACGAATCCATGAGGGTCGCGGTCATCGGCGCCGGGATCATCGGCGTCACCACGGCTTTCGAGCTGGCCGTCGACGGGCATGAAGTCACCGTCTTCGAGAGGCGCTCGGCCGCGGCGGAGGAAACGAGCTTTGCGAACGCGGGCGTCATCGCCCCTGGCTATGTCACCCCCTGGGCCGCCCCCGGCATGCCCGCGAAAGTCGCGCGTTACCTGCTCTCCGAACATGCGCCCGTGCGTGTGAGCCTGCCGCTTTCCGCCGCCGACATCGCCTGGATGTGGAAGTGGTTCCGCTCGTGCGACCTCGAGACGTACACAGCGAACCGCACGCGCATGCAGCGCCTCGCGTTCTACAGCCGCACGCGCCTGCACGACATCACCGGCCACTTCGGCCTGGACTACGACCGCAGCACGGGCTACATGGTGATGCTGCGCACGGAGAAGGACCGCAAGCTCGTGCAGCCGGGCCTCCAGGTGCTGCGCGATTCGGGCGTCACGTTCCACGAGATCGAAGCGGATGCGGCACGGGCCATTGAGCCTGCGCTCAACGTCGATACGCCTTTCGCGGGTGCGATCCACCTGCCGAACGATGAAGTGGGCAACTGCCGCCAGTTCGCGCTGCAGCTCAAGTCGGAAAGCCAGACGCGCGGTGTGCGTTTCGAGTTCAACAGCGTCGTCGAGCCGCTCGATGCATCCACGCCCGGCTCGCTGCAGGTGACGAATGCCGACGGCGCGCGGTCGCAGTGGAATTTCAACGCGATCGTCGTATGCGGCGGCGTGGACTCCGCGCTGCTGTTGCGCCCGCTGGGGCTCGATGTCCCGCTTGCGCCGGTCTACGGCTATTCGATCAGCGCGCCGATCCGCGAGCCGCTCCATGCACCGCGCAGCGGGATCATGGACGAGCGCTTCAAGGTGGCGATCTCCCGTATGGGCAATCGCGTCCGCGTCGCAGGCAGCGCTGAGCTCGGCGGCTCGCTCGCGAAGAAACGCGCGGCATCGATCCAGACCTTGTACAAGGTGCTGCACGACTGGTTTCCGGGCGCCGCGCAACTCGCGAGCACGCGCGGCGCCGCCGTGCAGGAATGGAAAGGTGCGCGGCCGATGCTCCCCGACGGCCCGCCGCTGCTGGGCGCCACCGGCGTGCCCGGTGTCTGGATCAACCTCGGCCACGGGTCGAGCGGCTGGGCGCTGTCGTGCGGAAGTGCGCGCGTCATTGCGGACCTCATGTCGGGGCGCAAGCCGGAGGTCGACATCGAAGGCCTCGGCGTGGAGCGCCTGGCCGCGTAACATCGCGCGCATGCAGCGCGTGACATTCGACCGCCCCTGGCCCTTGCACGATGTCGCGGGCACGCGCGCCATCGAGCAGGCGGCGGCCAGGGGGCTTGCACCTCACACGCTGATGCAGCGCGCGGGCCTTGCGGTCGCCCGCCTCGCACTCGCGATCGCGCCGCATGCAAGGACCGTGTGGCTCGCGTGCGGGCCGGGAAACAATGGCGGCGACGGTTTCGAGGCGGCGCTGCACCTGCACACGTGGGGCAAGCACGTCACCGTGACATGGGCAGGCGAAGAATCGAAAGCACCCGCCGATGCGCGTGCGTCACTGCAACGTGCGCGTGACGCCGGTGTGCGCTTCGACACTTCGCCGCCCGAGTCGTTCGACCTCTCCATCGACGCGCTGCTGGGAATCGCCACCCCGCGGCCCCTCGACGGCAACATCGGCGCATGGGCCGCGCGCATGAACACTTGCCGCGCACCCGTGCTTGCGGTCGATGTGCCGTCGGGTTTGTCCAGCGACACGGGCATGGGCGACCCGGTGCGCGCGACGCACACACTGTCGCTGCTCACGCTCAAGCCCGGGCACTTCACGGCGCAAGGCCGTGACGCGTCCGGCCAGATCTGGTTCGAAGATCTCGGCATCGACACTTCTTCGCATCATCCTCATGCGTGGCTCGCCGGTCCCGCTGCAACGACCGCGCGCCCTCACGACTCGCACAAAGGCAGTTGGGGCGACGTCGCCGTGATCGGCGGTGCCCCGGGCATGGCAGGCGCCGCGTTGCTCGCGGCGTCCGCAGCGCTGCACGCCGGCGCGGGACGCGTGTTCGTCGGGATGCTCGGCGACACCTTGCGCGTCGACACGTCCCAACCCGAGTTGATGATGCGAGCCTGGGAATCGCTGGACCTTGCCGCCATGTCCGTCGCGTGCGGCTGCGGTGGAGGCGACGCAGTGCGCGCCGTTCTGCCGAAAGTGGTCTCGACAGCCAGGTCGCTCGTGCTCGATGCCGACGCCCTCAACGCGATCGCGGCCGATCCGCAACTGCAATCGCTGTTGCAGGCGCGAGGACGCCGGGACAGGCCCACCGTGCTGACTCCGCACCCGCTCGAGGCCGCGCGGTTGCTTTCGAATACCACGCAAGCCGTGCAGGCGGATCGTCTGAAGGCGGCCCGCTCGCTGGCAGAGAAGTTCGGATGCGTCGTGGTCCTGAAGGGATCCGGGAGCGTGACGGCGGCGCCGGACCGCACACCGCACATCAACCCGACCGGCAATGGCCGCCTGGCTACCGCTGGAACAGGTGACGTCCTTGCCGGCCTCATCGCAGCGCGGCTTGCCTCGGATCGCGACGTGTTTGATGCGACGGCGGGGGCAGTGTTCGACCACGGTCGGGCCGCTGACGAATGGGCGTCGAACGAGCCTGTCACCGCCGGGACGCTCGCGCGCCGCATGCAGCCACGTTGAGTGGCTTCAGGCGGCCAGCGCGCCCGGCTCCGTTGCCACACGCGCGTCGCCAATGAAGCGGATGGGCCTGCGCGTGCGCGGGCCCATCGAAGCAAGTTCGGCTTCCAGCGCGAGTTGCAGTTGGGCGGCATCCGGCGCGTTTTCAGAGAGCACCGCGGCTGCGACGTGAAAGGCGAGCGTGACCTCGGGCTTCAGTCCGGGCAATGGCATGAGGCCGTGGGCGACCAGCCGCGAGGCGCGTTCGAGCATGGCGTCGCGGCGAGTCGACGTCTCGAGGATGAATCCCAGCACGCCCTCGTCGACCCGGCCGAAACAATCCGCGTCGTTCATGATCCGCTGCAGCTTCATCGCCGCGCGGATCACGCTCTGCTCCGCGACGGCGGCACCATGCGCCTCCTTGATGCGGTCGTAGTTGGCCAGGCGCACATACACGATCACCGCGTCGTGCCGGCTGCGAACCCAGCGGTGCACTGCCGCGCGCATTCGGTCGCGGAAGATCGGAGCGGCAGGCAGGCCCGTGAGCGGATCGATCGTGTCCAGCACGCGGTCGCGTGCCTGGAGGGAGAGGAGTTCGCGCGAGCGGCGGATCAGCGCGACGAGCATGAGGACGAGGATGAACCCCATCGACACCGCAACGAGCACGTTGGACCGGAACGGGATCGTCTCGACACCGGCCATGCGCAGGACGATCAATGCCGTCGTGGCCATCAGCGGCAAGTGCGCGGCGAGAACCCACAATCCCATGCGGTCGCCGCGCCGCCACGCCCACAGCGACACGGTGACGACCGTCGCGGCCGACAAGGCCATTGCGCCGGCAACGACCGGAACCGCGGCCGCGCCGGCCGCAGCCACCCCCACCGCGACCATCAGCACCACCGCCCCCGACACCGTCGACCACCGCGCCAGCCCCACGGATCGCGTGCGGACCCGGCACAGCGCCTGCACCAGCCACACGGACACGCCGGCGGCGGCAAGCGGCAAGGCGGTCTTCGCGGTATCCGCCCACAGTGGCTCTTCGCTCCACAGCAGTTCGTCGGATACGCCGGAGATGGAAGCCAGCGCCAGGCCAAGCAGCAGCGCATAGGCGCTGTAGATGAAATATGTCCTGTCGCGATAGATCGACGCCTGGAACAGGCTTGCCAGCACGACGATGCCGAGCGCGCCGAGCGCAAATGCCAGGCCGAAATCCGCCCGGGCGGCCGATGTGTCGGCTCCACGCCGGCTCGCCAGCTGTAGCGGCACCGCGGCCGCCACGTCATTCCGCACCCTCAGGTAGAGCGTCCGGGTGGCGCCGGCATCGAGGTCGAAGTCGAATCGGGCGAAGCGCCCAGGCCGCGACCATTGCGACTGGGGCACGCGGTCACCCGCCACGCGTGACTGCCACTGCGGGCCGTGCTGCTCGAACAGCGCGACCTCATCGAGGGAGGTCTGCCTCACGAGCAGCGACCAGGACACGGGGGTGTTCGCGGGATTGCGGATGGTCAGCGGCACCCACATCTCGTTGCCAGGAACGAAGGGCACGAGTCGCGACGCGGTTTGAGGCTGCAGTTTGGAGTCGAGGCCACCGCCCGCCACCTGCTCTACCGTGACGGATCCGCGCTCGACCAGCGCAAGCGAATAGGCAACATCGAGGGGGTCGGACCCCACGGGAGCAAGCGGCGCCGGTTGCGTTGCGGCTGCGAGTGCCGACACCAGCGCGGCCAGCACGCACCCTTTCGCCAAAAATCGCCAACCCATCCGTGGCATTCTGCGCGGCGCGGACCCCACACCGCAACTCTCGGGCTAGCCGCGCCCGACGAATGGCATCTTCGTCGCCATCACCGTGTGGAACAGCACGTTCGCCTCCAGCGGCAGGTTCGCCATGTAGACGATCGAATCGCCGACGACGCTCGCGTCCATCAGCGGTTCGATGGCCACGGTGCCGTTCGCCTGCGGCACACCCTTCGCCATGCGCGCGGCAAGGTCCGTCAGCGCATTGCCGATGTCGATCTGGCCCACGGCGATGTCGTACTTCCGGCCGTCGAGCGCCGCCGTCTTCGTCAGGCCCGTCACCGCATGTTTCGTCGCCGTGTACGCAATCGAGTTCGGCCGCGGCGCGTGCGCGGAGATCGAACCGTTGTTGATGATGCGCCCGCCCATCGGCTGCTGCGCCTTCATCACCCGGAAGGCTTCACGGATCCCGTAGAACACGCCGTTGAGATTGGTATCGACGACCTTCTTCCAGTCGCCGTCGGTGATGTCCTCGAGCAGCGTCTGCCCCAGGCCCATCCCCGCGTTGTTGAACAGCAGGTCCACGCGACCCCACTTCTTCACAGCCGAATCGAACAGCGCGCGCACTTGCGAAGAATCGGTGACGTCGGTGGGCACGGCAAGCGCACGCTCGCCCGCAGCCGATTCGGCGATCGTCGCTTCCAGCGGCTCCTTGCGCCGCCCTGCAACCGCGACGCACCAGCCGTCACGCAGCAGCGCGAGCGCTGCCGCCTTGCCGATCCCCGTGCCGCCCCCGGTCACGATTGCGACCTTCTGCTTGTTTGCCATGTGTACTCCTCGTGTGATGTTCAGCGCCGCACGCGGCCCTTCTTGAGCGGCGGCTTCTTCGATACGGCCTTTTTCGGCTTGTCGCCCTTGTTGCCGGCCTTTTTCGCCGACGCCTTCGAGGTGCCTCCCTTGCCGGGACGGACCGCGGGCGGCGGGACGCCCTTCTCGCGCATCGCGCGGGCGATCACCTGCTCCTCGCCTTCCTTGACCAGGCGGAAATCGATCTTGCGCCCGTCCAGGTCGACGCGACTGACCTGCACGCGCACTCGCGAGCCGATCGCATAACGGATGCCCGTGCGTTCGCCGCGCAGTTCCTGCCGCGCCTCGTCGAACTTGAAGTATTCGCCGCCGAGCTCGGTGATGTGCACGAGGCCTTCGACATACATCTGGTCCAGCGTGACGAAGATGCCGAAGCTCGTGGCGGCCGTGACCACGCCGCTGTATTCCTCGCCGAGATGCTCGCGCATGTACCGGCACTTCAGCCATGCCTCCACGTCGCGGCTGGCTTCGTCGGCGCGGCGTTCGTTGGCGCTGCAATGCAGGCCCGCGGCTTCCCACGCCTGCATCTCGCGCGTCGGAGGCGGCGCAGGCTTCTTGTTCTTCGCATGACCTGGCTTCGAGCTCGAAGCCAGGCGCCGTGCGAGCTTCTCGTGATGTTCGCCCGGCGTCGGCAACGACGGCAACTCGTAGCGCTCGCCATTGAGGATCGCCTTGATCACGCGATGCACCAGCAGGTCCGGGTAGCGGCGGATCGGCGATGTGAAATGCGTGTACGCCTCGTAGGCCAGCCCGAAGTGGCCGCTGTTGAACGGCGTGTAGATCGCCTGCTGCATCGAGCGCAGCAGCATCGTGTGGATCTGTTGCGAATCCGGCCGGTCCTTCGTCGCGGCGGCGATGCGCTGGAACTCCGAAGGCTTCGGCTCGTCGCTGATCGAGATCGACACACCGACGGCCTTGAGGTATTGCCGCAGGATTTCCTTTTTCTCGGGGGTCGGGCCCTCGTGCACGCGGAACAGGCACGGGCGCTTGTTCTGCTGGATGAAGTCGGCCGCGCAGACGTTCGCCGCGAGCATCGCTTCTTCGATCAAGCGGTGCGCGTCGTTGCGGACACGGGGAACGATCTGCTCGATCCGCCCGTTCTCGTCGCAGACGATCTGCGTCTCCACCGTGTCGAAGTCCACCGCACCGCGCACCTCGCGGGCCTTGAGCAGCGCCGCATACACGTCGTGCAGGTTCATCAGGTCCTGCACACGGTCCTTGCGACGTGCCGCCTCGGGGCCGCGCGTGTTCGCGAGGATTGCCGCGACCTCGGTGTACGTGAAGCGCGCATGGCTCCACATCACCGCGGGATAGAACTGGTAGGCGTGAACGTCGCCGCTCGAAGTGACCAGCATGTCGGCAACCATGCACAGGCGCTCGACTTCCGGGTTGAGCGAGCACAGCCCGTTCGACAGCTTCTCCGGCAGCATCGGGATCACGCGCCGCGGGAAGTACACGCTGGTGGCGCGGTCGTAGGCATCGACGTCGATCGCACTGCCGGTTTCGACGTAGTGGCTGACGTCCGCAATCGCCACGAGCAGGCGCCAGCCCTTGGCGCGGCCGACCTTGGTGGGTTCGCAATACACCGCGTCGTCGAAGTCGCGTGCGTCTTCGCCGTCGATGGTGACGAGCGGGACGTCCGTGAGGTCGACGCGATTTTTCTTGTCTTCGCGCCGCACCTTGTCGGGCAATGCGCGTGCAAGCCCGATGCACGCATCGGAGAACTCGTGCGGCACGCCGTACTTGCGCACCGCGATCTCGATCTCCATGCCCGGGTCGTCGATCTCGCCGAGCACTTCCTTCACGCGGCCGACGGGCTGGCCGTACAGGCTCGGGGGCTCGGTCAGTTCGACGACGACGACCTGCCCTGATTTGGCAAGGCCGGTTGCGCCCTTCGGGATGAGGACATCCTGCCCGTAGCGCTTGTCTTCCGGCGCCACGAGCCACACGCCGCTTTCGTGCAGCAGGCGCCCGATGATCGGATGCACGGGGCGTTCGATGATCTCGACGACGCGGCCTTCGGGGCGGCCCTTGCGATCGTGGCGCACGATGCGCACCTTCACGCGATCGCGATGCAGCACGGCGCGCATCTCGTTCGGCGGCAGGTAGATGTCGATTTCGCCGTCGTCGCGTGCCACGTAGCCGTGGCCGTCGCGATGTCCCTGGATCACTCCTTCGATCTCGTCGAGGAGACCGATTCCACTGTGCTGGCTAGAGAGGTGGCTGACGTTTTTAATGTTAGAATCCTTGGTTCCTGAAAGCCCAGGTGGCGGAATTGGTAGACGCACTAGTTTCAGGTACTAGCGAGTAACATCGTGGGGGTTCGAGTCCCTTCCTGGGCACCAGACAAATCATAAAGCCGCGCAATCGAAAGATCTGGCCGGCTTTTTCGTTTGGCGTCAGACCGGCACCGCCACGAGGTCGTGGCCCTGTGCGGCAACGATCCTGGCCTGGGTGAATTCACCGACCTTCAGTTGCTTGCTCAACTTTTCCGGCGGCAGGAGCTGGACCGTTCCATCGATCTCCGGCGCGTCCGCGTAGCTGCGGCCGGCTCCGCCCTTGCGACCTAGCGCCGGCGCCGAGTCGACCAACACCTGCATCGTCGCGCCCACGCGCCCGCGAAGTTTCTGCGCCGACACTTCCTCGGCCACTTTCATGAAACGCGCGCGCCGCTCTTCGCGCACTTCCCCCGGCACCATGCCGTCCATCGCGTTCGCCGCCGCGCCTTCCACAGGGCTGTATGCGAAACATCCCGCGCGGTCGATGCGCGCTTCGCGCACGAAATCCAGCAGGTGCTGGAACTCTTCTTCCGTTTCGCCCGGAAAGCCCGCGATGAACGTGCTGCGCACCACGAGCTCGGGGCACATCTCGCGCCACCTTGCAATGCGCTCGAGGTTTTTCTCGCCGCTTGCCGGGCGCTTCATGCGCTTGAGCACATCCGGATGGCTGTGCTGGAACGGCACGTCGAGGTAAGGCAGCACCTTGCCCTGCGCCATCAGCGGGATCACTTCGTCGACGCTCGGGTACGGATACACATAGTGCAGTCGCACCCACGCGCCATACGGTTCGGCGATCTCGCCGAGCGACTGCACGAGTTCGAGCATGCGCGTCTTCACGGGCCGGCCGTCGTGGAAGCCGGTGCGGTACTTCACGTCCACCCCGTAGGCCGACGTGTCCTGGCTGACCACGAGCAGCTCCTTCACGCCGCCTTCGAACAGCGCCTTCGCTTCCTTCAGCACGTCGCCGACAGGGCGGCTGACCAGGTCGCCGCGCATCGACGGGATGATGCAGAACGTGCAGCGGTGATTGCAGCCTTCGCTGATCTTCAGGTACGCGTAGTGCCTGGGCGTGAGCTTGATGCCCGCGGCGGGGACGAGGTCGATGAAGGGGTCGTGCGGCTTCGGCAGGTTTGCGTGAACCGCGTCCATCACTTCCTGCGTTGCATGCGGGCCGGTCACGGCGAGCACTGAGGGGTGGATGCCCTTGACGAGGTTGCCGCCGCCTGCATCGGACTTCGCGCCGAGGCAGCCGGTGACGATGACCTTGCCGTTTTCCGCCAGCGCTTCACCGATGGTGTCGAGGCTTTCCTTCACGGCGTCGTCGATGAAGCCGCAGGTGTTGACGATGACGAGGTCCGCGCCTTCGAAGGTCTTCGAGGTCGCGTAGCCTTCGGCGCTGAGTTGGGTGAGGATCAGTTCGGAATCCGTGAGGGCCTTCGGGCAGCCGAGGCTCACGAACCCCACTTTCGGGGAGCTCATCCCCCTATTGTCCCAGAGCAAGAAAGACTTATCTTTTCAGGCCGAAGGCGCCCAGCATCTGCTCGGTCTGCTTGGCCATCTGTTCCTGCATCGTGTCGAACATCTTCTTCGACTGCTCGACGTAATTGCCCATCATCGGGTTCTGCATGTTGACGAACTGCGACCACATTTCGGGCGTCAGCGTCTTCGACTGTTCAGCCAGCTTGCCCTGGATGTCCATGAAGGCCTGCACGTTCTTCTCTAGGTACGTGCCCATGAAGGCCTGCGCGGCGTGGCCGTAGATACGGATGAGGTTGGCCAGCGCCTGTTCGCTGAACATCGGCTGCCCGCCCGCCTCTTCCTCCAGGATGATCTGCAGCAGGATGCTGCGCGTGAGGTCCTCGTTGCTCTTGGCGTCGCGCACGATGAACGACTCGTTCTCCATGACGAGCTGCTTGACTTCCGCGAGCGTGATGTACGAGGAGGTGTCGGTGTCGTAGAGCCGCCGGTTGGGGTACTTCTTGATCACCCGCTGCGCCGGCTTGGCGCTGCCTGCCTTCTTGCTGTGCACCACGATCGCTGCTCCTCGTGCGGACGCATGCATGCGCGGCCGCTGTATTGCGTTGCAGCAGATTCTAAAACGGGAAACCGAAGTACCACGATGGCCATGCGCTCGGTACAAACCCTCTTTCCCGGGTGCGCCCGTGCGAAAGATATTGGCTTGCTAACGATTTCACACAAGGAGACAGCAATGACCCAACCGAGCAAGACCGGCCGCCGCAACCTCCTGAAAGGGGCCGCAGTTGCCGCAGGCGCGCTGAGCGCCCCGATGGTCGCCGTTGCGCAAAGCACGACGTTCCGGTTCCAGAGCACCTGGCCCGCCAAGGACATCTTCCACGAGTTCGCGCAGGACTTCGCGAAGAAGGTCAACGACATGGCGGGCAGCCGCCTCAAGATCGAAGTGCTGCCTTCGGGCGCCGTCGTTCCCGCGTTCCAGCTCCTCGAGGCGGTGAACAAGGGCACGCTCGACGGCGGCCACGGCGTCGTCGCGTATCACTACGGCAAGAACTCGGCATTGGCCTTGTGGGGCTCCGGCCCCGCGTTCGGCATGAACCCGAACATGGTTCTCGCCTGGCACTACTACGGCGGCGGGAAGGCGCTGCTCGAGGAAATCTACAAGTCCCTCAACATGGATGTCGTGTCGTACCTGTACGGGCCGATGCAGACGCAGCCGCTCGGCTGGTTCAAGAAGCCGATCTCCAGCGTGGCGCAATTCAAGGGCCTGAAGTACCGCACGGTGGGGCTGTCCGTGGACATCTTCACCGAGCTCGGCGCCGCGGTGACGCCGCTGCCGGGCGGCGACATCGTGCCCGCGCTGGATCGCGGCCTGATCGACGCGGCCGAGTTCAACAACGCGTCGTCGGACAAGGCACTGGGCTTCCCGGACGTGGCGAAGAACTGCATGCTGCAAAGCTTCCACCAGTCGGGCGAGCAGTTCGAGGTGCTGTTCAACAAGCCGAAGTACAACTCGCTGCCGCAGGAGATCAAGTCGATCATCGACTACGCCGTGCAGGCTGCATCGGCCGACTTCACGTGGAAGTCGATCGACCGCAACTCGCAGGACTACATCGAGCTCAAGACGAAGGACAAGATCGCCTTCTACAAGACGCCCGACGCGATCCTGCGTGCCCAGCTCGATGCGTGGGACAAGGTCATCCAGAAGAAGAACACGCCCGACAACCCGTTCTTCAAGAAGGTGCTTGATTCGCAGCGCGAGTTCGCCAAGCGCGCGGGCCAGTGGCACTTCGACTACGAAGTGAATTTCAAGATGGCTTACGACCGCTACTTCGCGGGCAAGAAGGCTTGACGTCGCGCATGCCAGGGCAAGGGGCTGGGTGTCTTGGGCCTGGCCCCTTTTTACGTATGAAGCAGTAAATCAAATGACATTGGAACGATTGCTCAACCGCGTAGAGGCGGGCAGCACCTGGATCGGCAAGGCGGTCGCCTGGCTGATCGTGGCGCTCATGCTGCTCGTGTGCGTGGAAGTCTTCAAGCGCTACATCCTCGACATGCCCACCGCCTGGGTGTTCGACGTGAGCAACATGATGTACGGCACGCTGTTCATGATGTGCGGCGCCTACGCGCTCGCGCACGACGCGCACGTGCGCGGCGATTTCCTCTACGGCAGCATGAAGCCGCGCAAGCAGGCCGCGCTGGACCTCGTGCTGTTCATCGTGTTCTTCCTGCCGGGCATCCTCGCGCTCACGTGGGCCGGGTGGATCTACGGCAACGACGCGCTTGCCATCCACGAGACCACGTTCAATGCCACGCCGCTGCCGGTGTGGCCGTTCAAGTTCGTGATCCCCGTCGCCGGCCTGGCGGTGCTCGTGCAGGGCATTTCTGAAATCGTCCGGTGCGTGATCTGCCTGAAGACGGGCGAATGGCCCGAGCGCATCAAGGACGCGGAGGAGATCGACGTCGTGGAGCAGCAGCTCGCCAGCAGCACCTACGTGGACGAAGATGCGCGCCGGGAAGTGATTGCCAAGGCGAAATCCATCGACGAAGCGGCGCGCCAGCGCATGGGCCAGGAATAAGACAAATGAGCGATCCCGCACTCGGCCTCACCATGCTCATGCTCATCGTCGTGGTGATCATGCTGGGCTTCCCCACTGCTTTCACCCTGATGGGCCTGGGCATCATGTTCGGCTTCATCGCGTTCCACGACGCGGCGGTGCCGTTCTGGAAGAACCAGATCTTCGACCTGATGGTCCAGCGCGCTTACGGCGCGATGAACAACGACACGCTGATCTCCATCCCATTGTTCGTGCTCATGGGATACGTGATGGAACGGGGCGCGCTCGTCGACAAGATGTTCTACAGCGTCCAGCTCGCGTTCCGCCGCGTCCCCGGCTCGCTGGCGATCACCACCTTGATCATCTGCACGTTCTGGGGGATCGCTTCCGGCCTGGTCGGCGCGGTCGTGGTCCTGATGGGCGTGATCGCGATGCGGCCGATGCTCAACGCGGGATATGACGTTCGGCTTGCATCGGGCGTGATCACCGCAGGCGGCACGCTGGGCATCCTGATCCCGCCGTCGGTGATGATCATCGTTTACGCGGCGGTCGCCGGCCAGTCGGTCGTGAAGCTCTATGCGGCGGCGATGTTCCCGGGCTTCTTCCTTGCGTTGCTGTATCTGCTGTACGTGATCGGCTGGGTGCTGATCAACCCCAAGATCGCCCCGAAGCTGCCGCCCGAGCAGATGCGCGTGGAGGTTCCGCTGTGGCTGCAGAACGTCTCGCAAACGTATTCGAGGCGCATGCTGCCGGCGCTGGCGGCAGCCGTCGCAGCGCCTCGCCGTGCAACGCACGCCGCAGCCGAGGGCGCATCGGTCCGGTGGTTCCAGTTGGTGCGCGCGCTAGCGATCGCCCTGGTTCCCGTATGGCTCGCGCTTGCCACGATGGGCACGACGTGGTGGTACGTCGTGATCTATTCGCAGAAGACCGACCGTCCCGCCGTAGCAGCGGCGAAGAATGAAGCCGCGCCGCCCGGTGTCGGCGCGGCCACCCCTGCTGCGTCCAGCACCGGTTTGCAGGAGCCGCCATCGGAAGGCCTCAAGGAGCCGCCGGGTGCGAGCGGTGGCGGCTTGCAGGAGCCTCCGGGCGCGGAACAGGACGCGCAGAAGAAGGACGACAACTCGCTGCAGGTGCTCGCCGAGCCGGGAGCGGAGACAAAGGTCGCCGTCCCCGACGAGTTCTATATCGGATTCGGAATCACCGCAGCCGTCCTCATGCTGCTGCTGATCTGGTACTACTGGATGTTCGACGCGGAGCAGTACGAGATCCTGCGGATGCTCACATCATCAGTCATGCCGTTGGGAATTCTGACTTTCGTCGTGCTGGCGGTGATCCTGTTCGGCATCACGACGGCAACGGAATCGGCGGGCGTCGGCGCCGCCGGCGCGTTCCTCATGGCGTGGCAGGCGAAGACGCTCACGTGGCAGAAGATCAAGGAAGCCGTGTTCCTCACCGCGAAGACCACGGCGATGGTGTGCTGGCTGTTCATCGGCTCGGCGATCTTCTCGGCGGTGTTCGCCATCCTCGGCGGGCAAGGGATCGTCGAGCGCTGGGTCCTGAGCCTGAACATGTCGCCGATCGGCTTCATGCTGCTGTCGCAGGCGATCATCTTCATCCTCGGGTGGCCGCTCGAATGGACGGAGATCATCGTGATCTTCGTGCCGATCTTCCTGCCCCTGCTGCAGCATTTCCACATCGACCCGATGCTGTGGGGCACGCTGGTGTTCGTGAACCTGCAGGCCGCGTTCCTGTCGCCGCCGGTGGCGATGTCGGCCTTCTACCTGAAGGGCGTGTCGCCGTCGCACGTGACGATCAACCAGATCTTCGCAGGCATGATGCCGTACATGATCATCGTGATCATCTGCATGGCGCTCATGTACATCTGGCCCGGCATGACGCTGTGGCTGCCCAATTACCTCTACGGCAACGGATAGGGTCAGGACCTTCGTGACTGCGCGGATCCGGCTTTGCCGGTCCGCTGCAGTGCCCCTTTGGGGGCAGGCGCCGTAGGCGCTTCGGGGTGGGCTAAATTGGTAGGCGCGATTGGACTCGAACCAACGACCCCCACCATGTCAAGGTGGTGCTCTAACCAGCTGAGCTACGCGCCTGGGATTCGTCGAGCCTGCGATTGTAGCAAAGCCGCTCACCTTCTTTTCGCACGGCGCACTCCCTGCACGTCGCCGACGATCGCCAACACCTTCGACAGGTTGCTCGCGTCCGAAACTTCCACGGTGAACGTCATCCACGCCGTGCCTTTCACGGAAGTGGTCTGCACCCCGATGACGTTCATCTTCTCCTTCGCGAACACTTCCGAGATGTCGCGCAGCAACCCCTGGCGGTCCGCCGCTTCCACCGTGACGTCCACGGGGTACACGGCGCCTTCGCCGCGATGCGCGCCCCATTCGACGTCGATCACGCGCTCCGGCGTTTTCACCGCGAGCTCGTGAAAGCTGGGACAGTCGCGGCGGTGGATGCTCACGCCCTTGCCCCGCGTGACGAAGCCGGAGATTGCGTCGGGGGGCGCGGGCTTGCAACAGCGCGCGAGCTGCGTCATCAGCGAATCGATGCCGACCACCAGCACGCCACCCTTCGGTGTGCGCGGCGCGGGGCGCGGCTTCTT
>DATLBJ010000191.1:0-7923 GCA_035526975.1 Ramlibacter sp. | reverse complement strand
TAGATGGAGTCCATGCCTACATCCGGAACACGCCGAACTTCGGCTCGCCGATCGGCGCATTCATCGCCGCCGACAGGCCCAGCGCGAGCACGCGCCGCGTATCGGCCGGGTCGATCACACCGTCGTCCCACAGCCGTGCGCTCGAGAAATACGGATGCGACTGGTGCGCGAACTGGTCGAGCAGCGGCTGCTTGAAGTCGGCCTCCTCCTGCGCGGACCACTTTCCGCCGCGGCCCTCGATGCCGTCGCGCTTGACGGTGGCGAGCACGCTCGCGGCCTGCTCCCCGCCCATCACCGAGATGCGCGCGTTCGGCCACATCCACAGGAAGCGCGGCGAATACGCACGGCCGCACATGCCGTAATTGCCGGCGCCGAAGCTGCCGCCGATGATCACGGTGAACTTCGGCACGCTGGCCGTCGCCACCGCCGTGACCATCTTCGCGCCGTGGCGCGCAATGCCTTCGTTTTCGTACTTGCGGCCCACCATGAAGCCGGTGATGTTCTGCAGGAACAGCAGCGGGATCCTGCGCTGGCAGCACAGCTCGATGAAGTGCGCGCCTTTCTGCGCGCTTTCCGAAAACAGGATGCCGTTATTGGCGACGATGCCGACCGGCATGCCTTCGATGTGCGCGAAGCCGCACACCAGCGTCGTGCCGTAGCGTGCCTTGAACTCGTGCAGCTCGCTGCCATCGACGAGGCGGGCGATGATCTCGCGCACGTCGTAAGGCTTGCGCGTGTCCTGCGGCACCACGCCATAGACCTGCTTCGCGTCGTACTTCGGCGGCACGGGCTCGCGCACCTCCACCGGCCAGTCCTTGCGCTTGTCGAGCGTGGCGACCGCTTGCCGCGCGAGTGCGAGCGCATGCATGTCGTTCTGCGCGAGATGGTCGGCCACGCCCGACAGGCGTGTGTGCGCATCGCCGCCGCCGAGGTCTTCCGCCGAAACGATCTCCCCGGTGGCCGCCTTCACCAAGGGCGGGCCGCCGAGGAAAATCGTGCCCTGGTTCTTGACGATGATCGTCTCGTCGCTCATTGCCGGTACGTACGCGCCCCCCGCGGTGCACGAGCCCATCACCACGGCGATCTGCGCGATGCCTTGCGCGCTCAGGTTCGCCTGGTTGTAGAAGATGCGGCCGAAGTGGTCGCGGTCCGGAAACACCTCGTCCTGGTTCGGCAGGTTCGCGCCGCCGCTGTCCACGAGGTAGACGCACGGCAGACGGTTCTGCGCCGCGATCTCCTGCGCGCGCAAATGCTTCTTGACGGTCATCGGGTAATAGGTGCCACCCTTGACGGTCGCGTCGTTGCACACGATCACGCATTCGACGCCCGACACGCGGCCGATCCCGGTGATCACGCCCGCACACGGCGCGTCTCCGTTGTACATGTCGTGCGCGGCAAGCGGTGCGATCTCGAGGAAGGGCGTGCCCGGGTCGAGCAGCATCTGCACCCGGTCGCGCGGGAGCAACTTGCCACGCGCGGTGTGCTTGGCGCGCGCCGCCTCGCCGCCTCCGGCCGCCGCCTTGGCGACCTGCGCCGCGAGGTCGTCCACCAGCGACTGCATCGCCTGCGCGTTGGACTGGAACTCCGCCGAGCGCGGGTTGAGTTGCGATTCGAGGATCATGGCGAATCGTAGCGCCGATGGTGCCCTTTGCGCCGCGTCACGGGGGTCGCAAATCCTGCCATGTACACTGCGCGGACCATGCCCGCGCGCCAGCCCGTCGCCGCCACCCCGATGGCTTATGCCCGCGTCATTGCCCAAGCGATGGCACGCGGCGGCATCAACGCGAGCGAGGTCCTGAAGCAGGCACAGATCGCGCCAGCGCAGCTTGCACGCGGCGATGCGCGGATCACGTCGTTGCAGATGGAGCTGCTGTCGGGCGCCGCGATGCAGGCGCTCGACGACGAAGGGCTGGGCGCCTTCGGGCGCAAGTTGCCGTGGGGCAGCTACGGAATGCTGGCGCGGGCGTCGCTGACTTCGCCGGATCTCGGCGTGGCGATCAAGCGATGGTGCCGCCATCACGCCCTGGTCACGCACGACATCGCGGTGCGCCTCATCGTGCAAGGCGACAGTGCATCGATCGCGATCGAGGAGCGTGGCCACACCGCGAAGATCGGCGCCGCGGCACGCGAGTTCTGCCTGGTGCACGTGCTGCGCAACATCCACGGCCTGGCCTGCTGGTACGTCGATTCGCGCATCCCGCTGCAAGGCGCGCACTTTCCGTTCGCCGCGCCCGCGCATGCCGATGCCTATCGCTACATGTTTCCCGGCGGGGCGCTGCAGTTCGACGCGCCCGACGCGGCGATCACTTTCGACGCACGCTATCTCGCGCTGCCGCTGAGGCGCGACGAGAAGGCGCTGCGCCAGATGCTCAGGCGCGCATTGCCGCTCACGGTGCTCCAGTACCGGCGGGATCGCTTGCTGGTCGAACAGGTGCGGCAGGTGCTCGTCGCCAACGCCGAGTCGGCCCACAGCGCGGAACAGATCGCCAAGCTGTTGCATATGTCCGCTCGCACTCTGCACCGGCAGCTCAAGGAAGAAGATGCGAGCCTGCAGCAGCTCAAGGACGAGACACGGCGCGAGCGCGCCGCCGACCTGTTGTTCCGCACTGCCAAGCCGATCAAGCAGGTTGCCTCGGCGGTGGGCTTCCGGTCGGAGAAAAGTTTTATCCGCGCATTCCGACAATGGACCGGGACGAGTCCCGCCAGCTATCGGGCCCGCGGCTGACGCGGATTCCCCCTCGATGAGCTCGAACCCCGGGGGCCCATTGGGGGTCCAATCGGGCATCGATCAAGTTCGAGAAGGGAGATTGTCATGAAACGAGTTCTTTGCACCCTCGCGATCGCAGCTGCTGCCGCCGGCGCTTCGATGACGGCGTCCGCGGACACGCGCGCCTATGTCACCGTGACCCCGGCGCCCGTGTACGAGCGTCACTCCGGGCCGCCGGCGTATGCGTACGAATCGCACGAGTACGACCATCGCCATCGCCGTTCATGCGATGCGCCCCGGTGGGACCCGAACCATCGCTACATGCCGGGTGAATCGGTGCGCCGCAACGGCGAGGTGTTCGTCGCGACGGAAACCTCGCGCCACGTCTACAACGTGAACAGCCCGCCGGAGTGGACGCCCAACTACTGGGCGCCTGCCCGCTGCCGGTGACCGCCGCCGATAAGCCACGGCGCTAGCCGACGACTGCGCTTCGTGCCGGAGTCCTACAGGCCCGCTCGAAGCGCAGCCGCACGATGACTCCAAGGTGCAAGCCGCTTCGGGTTGCACGCCGAAACGGAGTCAACACCCATGAAGTTCGCCCTCATTTGCGCCGCGGCTTTGGTCGCCGCTCCCGTCATGGCCGACGAGCTGGTGGCCAGCAACGGGCAGGATTCGGTCCGCCTTTCGGACAAGCCTTGCTCGAGCGAACCGGTGCTCCAGTTGCTCACCCCGAAGTTCCGCGATGCGATGCGCGAGGCCAACGCCGTGGTCGGGGGCCAGCAGTTTCGTGCTTGCTGGATCGTCGACGGCGAGTCGGCGCACCTCCTTTACGAAGACGGCGACCAGGGTTTGATCCCGCTGGCTGATTTCAAGCAACCGCGGTCGGCCTGAACGCCCCACCTTTGAAGAACGCGCGCTGCGCGGCGTCGAGCACGCGCTGTTGCGTTTGAGCGCCGGGAATTCCGCACGGTTGGACACCCTGCGGTAACGCCCCTGCCTCATCCTTGCATACCGTGACGGTTGTAAGCCGGGACCTGCTGCTCAGAATGCGGGCCCTTGCAACCGAAGAGGTATCGCATTGACGCGAAGCGAATGGGCGATCCGGGTTCTCTGCGCGGCCACTGTGGCAACGCTCGCCGCGTGCGGCGGCGGTGGCAGCGCCGGCGCGCTGCCGGCGGCCGCGAGCAACGCCCAAACGACGGTCACCACGCAGTCGGCGGCGGCCGAGCCGACGGGCGTCGCGACAATCGACTGCGAGATGTTCCCCGCGAACGCCATCTTCAACACACGCATCGACGACGCGTCGCGTTTTCCCGCGCATGCGAGCAGCGATGCGTGGGTCTCGCTGGTCGGCGCGGGCACGCAGCTGATGCCGAACTGGGGCAACAGCAGCAACCCCGCGAATGTCGATGACTACTGGGGCCTGCCGTTCAACGTGATCGACCGCGCCGCGACGCTGTGGCCTGTCGTGTCCTTCGAAGGCGGCTACCCCGACGAGAGCGATTGCGCGACTTTTGCCGACGGCTCCGGCATCGTGCGCGGCTGCTCGCGCGTGGATGCGGGCGTGCGCCGGTTTCCGTTTCCTGCGGGTGACGTCTTGACCGAAGCGAATGACGACCGCCACGTGCTCGTCGTGGATGCAAGCGCGTGCCGCTTGTGGGAAGCTTTCGGTGCGCGCAAGGTCGGCAGCGATTGGTATGCAATGTCCGCGGCGACGTGGGACCTGAAATCCAATGCCTTGCGCCCCGATGGCTGGGGCTCCGCGGATGCAGCGGGCTTGCCGATCACGCCGCTCCTCGCGAAATCATCCGAAGCGTCGACAGGCGAGATCCGCCATGCCTTGCGCGTGACTTTCCGCGACCAGGCGATTGCGCTCGCGCACGTGTGGCCCGCGCGGTTCGCGGCCGGCGGCGACAACCCCGGTGCGATCCCGTTCGGGTCTTTGCTGCGGTTGAAATCGGACTTCGCGATTCCGGCGGGCTGGTCGCCGCAAGCCAAAGCCGTCGCCCTTGCCGCCAAACGTTATGGCCTGTACGTCGCCGACAACGGCATGGACTTCTTCGTGCAGGGCGAGCCGGGCGACGGGTGGGATCCCGCCGCGTGGCAGCAGCTGCGCTCCATCACGATGGCCAGCATGGAGTTCGTCGACACGCGCGCGATCACGACCGACTCCCGCTGGTCCGCCGATTCGATGGCCGCGAGTTGGTAGCACAATGCGCGGCATCGCATGGATGCCGTTGCCGTCACACGCCCCTGGGAAAGCCTGCCCGGCCCGCGCCGCTGGCCCGTCGTGGGCAACGCGCTGCAGATCGACCGCCACCACATGCACCTGCAGCTCGAACGGTGGGCGCAGGAGTACGGCGTGCCCTACATGTTCAACATCGCGACGCGGCGCTTCGTCGTGGTCGCCGACCCCGACACGATCGCGAAAGTGTTGCGTGACCGGCCCGATGGCTTTCGCCGGCCGAGCCGCATCGAGCGCATCTCGCGGGAGTTCGGTTTCCTGGGACTCTTCTCCGCCAACGGCGACACATGGAAACGCCAGCGGCCGATGGTGCTGGGCAGCTTCGATCCGACGCACATCAAGGCTTTCTTTCCCGCGCTCGTCGACGTGACCGAGCGCCTCGCGCGCCGCTGGCAGCGCGCCGCGAGCGGCAAGCAGACGATCGACCTGCAAGCCGACCTGATGCGCTACACGGTCGACGTCACCGCGGGCCTGGCGTTCGGCGAAGACATCAACACGCTGGAGGCGAAGGACGACGAGTCGATCCAGCGCCACCTCAATCATGTCCTGCCTGCGCTGGTGCGCCGCGCGTTGTCGCCGTGGGACTTGTGGAAGTTGTGGCCGAGCAAGGCCGACCGCGAGATCGGCGGCCACCTTGCGCAGATCCGCGTCGCGGTGCAATCGTTCATTGCGAAGACGCGGGCGAAGCTCGATGCCGATCCGCAGTTGCGCGACAACCCGCAGAACCTGATCCAGGCGATGGTGGCCTTGCGGGACAAGGACGCGGGCCTGAGCGACGACGACGTGTCGGGCAACGTGCTGACGATGCTGCTGGCGGGCGAGGACACCACCGCGAACACCCTCGCGTGGATGACGTGGTTGCTCGCGCGCAATCCCGATGCGCTCGCGCGCGCGCAAGCCGAAGCGCGCGAAGTGCTGAAAGGCGCGACGTGCCCGCAGTCGCAGGAACAGTTGGCGCAGCTCGATTGGATCGATGCCTGCGCGAACGAAGCGATGCGCCTGAAGCCCGTCGCGCCGTTGATCTTCAACGAAGCCGTGCGGCCGACGATCGTCGAAGGCGTGCCGCTGCAACGCGGTGAGATCGTCGTGTGCCTGATGCGCGCGCCGTCGCTCAACGAGCAGTTGTTCGCAAGCGCAAGCGAGTTCCGCCCGCAACGGTGGATCGCGGGCGAAGGCGCCGCCGCCAACACGTTCAGCTCCGCCAAGCGCGTTGTCATGCCCTTCGGCGCCGGCCCGCGCATGTGCCCCGGGCGCTATCTCGCGCTAGCCGAAATCAAGATGTGCGCCGCCATGCTGCTCGCGAATTTCGAAATCGAGTTCGTGGGAACCGATTCCGGCGCCGAGCCGCAGGAAGAGATCGCGCTGACGATGTACCCGGTGGGATTGCGGATGCGGCTGTCATTGCGGGCTTGACCCGCAATGACAGGGCCCCGGCTGATGACAAGGACTACTCCACGCTGGCCTCGTTCAACAGCTTCATCGTCTGCGCATCCAGCTTCAACTCGGCCGCTTTCGTGATCTCATTCAGCTGGTCGACGTTGCTCGCGCTCGCGATCGGCGAGGCGATTCCGGGTTGCGCCATGACCCAGGCGATCGCGATGCGCGCGTGCGGCGCGCCGGTGCGCTTGCTCGCTTCGTCCAGCGCCGAAATGATCTTCAACCCACGGTCGTTCAAGTACTTCTTGACCGTGTTCGCACCGCGCGCGCTCTTCGTCGCGTCTTCCGGCGTTCGGTATTTGCCGGAGAGGAAGCCCGCGGCCAGCGAATAGAAGTTGATGACGCCGATGCCTTCCTTCACGCACAGCGGCTGCAGTTCCTTCTCGTACACCGCGCGGTCGTACAGGTTGTACAGCGGCTGCAGCGATTCATAGCGCGGCAGGCCCATGCGCTGGCTCACGGCCAGCGCTTCCTGCAACCGCGCGGCGCTGTAGTTCGACGCGCCGATCACGCGCACCTTGCCCTGCTCGACGAGTTTGCCGAACGCTTCGAGCGTGGCCTGCAGGTCGGTGGCCTCGTCGTCCTTGTGCGCCTGGTACAAATCGATCTGCTCGACGTTCAACCGCCGCAGCGAATCCTCGACCGCCTGCGCGATCCACTTCGGCGAAAGGCCGCCCTTGCCCTCGCCCATGTCGAAGCCGACCTTCGTCGCGATCACGACCTTGTCCCGCTTGCCCGACTGCCTGATCCACTTGCCGATCACCGTTTCGGATTCGCCGCCGGTGTGGCCCGTGGCCCAGCGCGAATACACATCGGCGGTGTCGATGAAATTGAAGCCCGCGTCGACCCATGCATCGAGGATCGAGAACGACGTGCGTTCGTCGGCGGTCCAGCCGAAGACGTTGCCGCCCAGGCAGATCGGTGAAACGGTCATGCCGGAACGGCCGAGTTCGCGAGTGTTCATGCTCCGATTCTAGGGAGCAACTGTCCGCCGGACACAAACCGGACACCGCGGACACGGTCGGGATGACACCTGTCCCAATCGAATCAAGCACTTGCGAGCAGGCACGGTTGCTGCAATGGATACGCCCATGATCGCCGACACCTCCGCGCAAGACCAGGTCCTGGCGCCCGACCCGGGGCGCCGCCGCGTGCGCATCGCGATCGCGGTCACCGGCTTTGCGCTTTTCTCCGGCGCGGTGGCGATGCTGCTTTCCGGCTGGCACGCCGGCACGCCGACGGTCGACGCGGCGCGCCTTCGCATCGCGCCGGTCACGGTGGGCACGCTGGTTCGCGATGCGGCGGTCAGCGGCCGTGTCGTTGCCGCGATCAGCCCGACGCTTTATGCGCCCGCGCCCGGCACGGTGGCATTGAAGGCGAACGCCGGCGACACGGTGAAGAAGGGCGACGTGCTCGCGCAGCTGGAATCGCCCGAGCTGATGAACGCGTTGCAGCGCGAGCGCTCGACAACGGAAGAACTGCAAGCGGAAATTGCGCGGCAGGAAATCATCGCGCAAAAGCAGAAGCTCGCGGC
>DATLBJ010000190.1:0-13697 GCA_035526975.1 Ramlibacter sp. | reverse complement strand
GAGGTGCTGTCGAAAGAGGGCAACTTCATCCGCCCGATGTACACCCCTGGCTTCGCGGCTCCCGAGATGTACCGTCGCGATTCCTCCATGGGTCCGTGGACCGACATCTACGCCATCGGCGCCTGCATCTATGCGTGCATGCAGGGCTACCCGCCCAACGACGCACCGCAGCGCCTCGAAAAGGACAGGCTCGCATTGGCCCTGTCGCGCCTGCGCGGCATCTACTCCGACAACCTGATCGAGGTGGTCGAATGGTGCATGTCGCTCGATCCCCTGTCGCGCCCGCAATCGGTCTTCGCGCTGCAAAAGGAGCTCTCGCGTGAAGGCGAGCGCCGCTACACGAAGTTGTCGGTGGGCGAAAAGATGCGCCTGCAGTTCGACAACATGGTGACGGACACCAAGAAGAACATGAAGCGCGCGACCACGTTCGGCGCCAAGGCAAAGTAACGTGGCCATGAAATTCTCCGTCTTCCAGATCAGCCGCAAGGGCGGGCGCGAGAAGAACGAAGACCGCATGGGCTATTGCTACACGCGCGAGTCGGGCCTGTTCGTGCTGGCCGACGGAATGGGCGGCCACCCGGAGGGCGAGGTCGCCGCGCAGCTCGCGCTGCAAACCGTCTCCGCGCTGTTCCAGAAAGAAGCGCGCCCGATCGTGCAGGACGTCTCCGAGTTCCTCTCGACGTCGCTGATGGCCGCGCACCACCAGATCATCCGTTACGCCAGCGAAAAAGGCATGCTCGACACGCCGCGCACGACGCTCGTTGCGTGCATCGTGCAGGGGTCGTCGGCCACGTGGGTGCACTGCGGCGACTCGCGCCTTTATGTCGTGCGCAATGGCGAGCTGCTCACGCGCACGCGCGACCACTCGTATCTCGAGCAGCAGGCCGGCGCGCTGGCGGCCGGCGGGCCCGGCGCGGTGGTGCGGCTCGATCGCATCAACCGCAACATCCTCTTCACCTGCCTCGGTTCGCCGACCAAGCCCGTGTTCGACATCACCGGGCCGGTCACGCTGCAGCAGGGTGACCGCATCCTGCTGTGCTCCGACGGGCTGTGGGGCAGCACGCCGGAAAAAGACATCGTCCTGCACTTGTCGACCAAGGTCGTCTCGCAGGCCGTGCCCGATCTCGTCGAGATCGCGCTGCGCAACGGCGGCGACCACAGCGACAACGTCACCGTCGTGGCCTTCGAATGGGAAACACCCGATGCGTTCGAGTCGACGCACGGCGTGTCGACCGACTCGATCAGCGACGGCGTGTTCGCGTCGACCATCCAGGCCGGCGTGCTCGACACGATGGTCGAGGAGCTCGACGACGCCGCCATCGAGCGCTCCATCGCCGAGATCAACGAAGCGATCCGGCGCTCCGCCGCGAAAAAGGCCTGATACCAAAACACGCGAGTTCAAGGTCTTTCTCCATGACTTCATTTGCCCGCTCGGGTGGCCGCGCCGCCGACCAGCTTCGTCCCGTTCGCATCACGCGCAGCTACACCATGCACGCCGAAGGTTCGGTGCTCATCGAGTTCGGCAACACGAAAGTGCTGTGTACTGCTTCGGTCGAGGAAAAGGTGCCGCCGCACAAGCGCGGCTCGGGGGAGGGCTGGGTCACCGCCGAATACGGCATGCTGCCACGCGCGACGCACACGCGCGGTGACCGCGAGGCTGCGCGGGGAAAGCAAAGCGGCCGCACGCAGGAGATCCAGCGGCTGATCGGCCGGTCGCTGCGCAACGTGTTCGACCTGAAGCTGCTCGGCGAACGCTCGATCCAGCTCGATTGCGATGTCCTGCAGGCCGATGGGGGCACACGGACCGCGGCGATCACGGGTGCATTCGTCGCCGCGCAGGACGCAGTGAACAAGCTGATGAAGGAAGGCAAGCTCGCGAAATCACCGGTGCTCGTACCTGTAGCGGCTGTGTCGGTCGGCATCGTCGAAGGCACGCCGCTGCTGGACCTCGAGTACATCGAGGACGTCAATTGCGACACGGACATGAACGTCGTGATGACCGGCAAGGGCCACTACGTCGAAGTGCAAGGCACGGCGGAAGGCGCGGCCTTCACGCGCGCGGAGATGGATGAACTGCTGCGTCTCGCCGAGAAAGGCATCGGCGAGCTCGTGGAACTCCAGCATGTGTCATTGCGGGCTTGACCCGCAATCCAGTGGCTTTGGTCTCGAAAATCATCCTCGCCTCGAACAACCCGGGCAAGCTGAGGGAGCTGCAGGCGATGTTCGCGCCGCTGGGCATCGAGCTCGTTGCGCAATCCTCGCTCGGCATCGGTGAAGCCGAAGAGCCGCACCGCACGTTCGTGGAGAACGCACTCGCGAAGGCGCGCCACGCCTCGCGTGAAGGCCAGCTTCCCGCGATCGCCGACGACGCGGGGCTGTGTGTCGACGCCTTCGGCGGATTGCCGGGTGTCGACACGGCGTTCTACGCCACTCGGTTCGGCTACGAGAAGGGCGACGTGAACAACGTGCGCGCGTTGCTCGAGCAGATGAAGGATGTCGCGAACCGGCGCGCCGCGCTCGTCAGCACGCTGGTCGCGATGCGTTCCCCCGAGGACCCCGAGCCGCTCATCGCAGTGGGCCGCGCGGTCGGCGAGATCACGAAGGAGCCGGCCGGCGAAAACGGCTTCGGCTTCGACCCGGTGATGTTCATTCCGTCGTTCGGCCGGACCTTCGCGCAATTGCCCGTTGAGGTGAAGAACGCCCACAGCCATCGCGGAAAGGCGGCCCAGCAAATGGTGCAGCTCATCCGCGAGAATTGGCTGTGACTTCGACGGCCGATCTCGTCCAGACCTACCTGCGCCCGGGCACCTTGCAACTCGGTGCGCCGCCGCCGCTCGCGCTGTACGTGCACCTGCCGTGGTGCCTGCGCAAATGTCCGTACTGCGATTTCAATTCGCACGAAGTGGTGCAAGGCGAGATGCCCGAGCAGCGCTACCTCGATGCGCTGATGGCCGACCTCGAGCAGTCGCTGCCGCTCGTGTGGGGCCGCGAAGTCAATTCGATCTTCATCGGCGGCGGCACGCCCAGCCTGTTCTCGCCGCGCGGCATCGACCGCATGCTGTCGGACATCCGCGCGCGATTGAAGCTCGCGCCCGATTGCGAGATCACGCTCGAAGCGAACCCCGGCACCTTCGAGAAGGATCGCTTCCGCTCGTTCCGCGCCGCCGGCGTCAATCGACTGTCGATCGGCGTGCAAAGCTTCAATGATGCGCACCTGAAAGCGCTGGGCCGCGTGCACGATCGGGCGCAGGCAATCGCCGCGGTGGAAGAGGCGCAGGTTGCGTTCGACACCTTCAACATCGACCTGATGTACGCGCTGCCCGGCCAGCACATGGAGCAGCTCGAGGAAGACCTGGCGCAGGCGCTCTCGCTGGTGCCGCCGCACCTGTCGGTGTATCACCTGACCCTGGAGCCGAACACGTATTTCGCGAAATTTCCGCCGCAAATTCCCGACGAGGATCTCGCGTATTCGATGCTCGATCGCATCACCGAGATCACCCACGCAGCGGGCTACGGGCGCTATGAAGTTTCCGCCTATGCGAAGCCGGGGCATCGCTGCTGGCACAACGTGAACTACTGGCAGTTCGGCGATTACCTCGGCATCGGCGCCGGCGCGCACGGCAAGCTGTCGTTCCCGCATCGCGTGGTGCGGCAGGTGCGGTACCGCGAGCCGCGCCTCTACATGGACAACGCCCTGGCAGGCAATGCAACCGCTTCGTCCGACGAAGTGGCGCGCGACCAGTTGCCGTTCGAATTCATGCTCAATGCGCTGCGGTTGCGCGAGGGCTTCGCGCTGTCGCTGTTCACCGAGCGCACCGGGCTGCCGTTGACGGCGATCCAGCAGCCGCTGGCCGAAGCGGAAGCGCGCGGCCTGGTCGAACGCGATTTCGCGCACGTGAAGCCCACCGAAAAGGGCTTCGATTTCCTGTCCGACCTGCAGCAGCTGTTCCTGTAGGTCCGTACAGCTTTCCTCGGGACATGCGTTTTGTGCATGACCCCCGGCGCATCAGGCATTTGCGCCCGGAAGCCCTTCAGTTCGACAATTCCGGGTTGCGGCGCGGACGTCACGAGCGTTTCGCGCTTTGCACACACAACTCCAAGGGAAAACAGCCCGATGAATGCCGCCACTCCGGTTCTTGCCAACCGAGTCGATGCCGCGCTTTCGCTCGCCGCATCGAAACTCGACGCCCGCCGCCTGAAACACGTGCAGGCGATCGCCCCCGAATACTTCCGCCGGGTCGAAGCCGAAGACATCGCGAATCGCATGCCGGAGGATCTCCTCGGCGCGCTGGTGTCGCACCTCGAACTCGGCGCCCAGCGCAAGCGCGGCGAACTCAAGCTGCGCATCTACAGCCCGCTGCCGGAGCAGGACGGCTGGAATTCGAAGCACACCGTCATCGAGCTCGTGAACGACGACATGCCGTTCCTGGTGGACTCGACGAGCCTGGAGATCAATCACGAAGGCCTGACGATGCACCTGATCGTGCACCCGATCTTCGCGGTCGAGCGCGATGCGCAGGGGCAGCTCACGGACATCACCACGCGCGCACAGTCGCCGCAAGCGCCGCGCGAATCGTGGATGCACATCGAGGTCGATCGCCTGATCGACGCCGAGCAGCGCACGAAGCTCGAAGAAGGTTTGCGGCACGTGCTCGCCGATGTCCGCTTTGCGGTGCACGACTGGAAGCCGATGCTCGCGCGCCTTGGCGTGGCGATCGCGGAGCTCGCGAACCCGCCTTCCACCGTGCCCGAGCCCGTCGTCGACGAGGCGCGCGCTTTCCTGCAGTGGGTGGCCGAAGGCCACATGACGCTGCTCGGCTATCGCCAGCACGATTTGGTCAAGCACGACGGCGATGTTGCATTGAAGCTCGTGCCCGGAAGCGGGCTGGGCGTGCTGCGCGAGTCGTCGCAGGACAAGCTTTCGGCGACGTTCTCCGCATTGCCGCCGCAAGCGCGCGCGGTTGCGAGCGCCACGCTGCCGTTGCTCGTGGTGACCAAGTCGAACACGCGATCGACGGTGCATCGCGCGGGTTACACCGACTACGTCGGCATCAAGCGCTACAACGCCGACGGCGAAGTGATCGGCGAGCACCGCTTCATCGGCCTGTTCACCTCCACCGCCTACAGCTCGCGCGCCGCGGAGATCCCGCTGGTGCGGGGCAAGGTCGCGCAGACCATCGCGCGCGCGGGCTTCCCGCCCGGCGGCCACCTGCACAAGGCGCTGGTGCACGTGCTCGAAACGTATCCGCGCGAAGACCTGTTCCAGATCCCGGACGACGACCTGTACGACGCGGCGCTCGGCATCGTTTCGCTGGGCGAGCGCCAGCGCCTGCGCCTGTTCGCCTGGTTCGACCCGTTCGAGCGTTATGTGTCCTGCCTGGTCTACGTGCCCCGCGATGCGTATTCGACCGACCTGCGGATCAAGTTCCAGCGCATCCTCGTCACCGCGTTCAACGGGATGAATGCGGATTTCGACGTGAGCCTGACCGAGCAGGTGCTCGCTCGTATCCACTTCACCGTGCGCACGACGCCCGGGCAGATCCCGCAGGTGGATGTGCGCGACGTCGAGCGCCAGCTTGCCGCCGCGGCGCGCCGCTGGGACGACGACCTGCGCGATGCGCTGGTCGACGCGCAAGGCGAAGGCGCGGGCCTGTCGCTCTTCAAGCATTGGGCCAGCGCGTTCCCCGTGGCGTATCGCGAGCGCTTTGCGGCAGGCCAATCGGTGCCCGACGTGCGCAAGCTCGCATCGCTGTCGCAAGATCAACCGTTCGCGCTGGCGCTGTACCACCGCGAGGGCGCCGACGCGGGCGCGCTCGGTCTGAAGGTGTACCGCCTGGGCGCGCCGCTGGTGTTGTCCGATTCGCTGCCGATGCTCGAGCACATGGGATTGCGCGTGCTGGGCGAAGCCAGCTGGCGCATCACCGGTCCCGGCACTGAAGCGATTGCGCTTCACGACTTCGAACTGCAAGGCAAGCTCACCGGCGAGATCGATCCGCAAACGCTCTCGCAACTGTTCGAAGAGGCTTTTGCGCGCGTGCTGCGCGGCGAAGTCGAAAGCGACGACTTCAACCGCCTCGTGTTGCTCGCCGGCTTGTCCGCTGAAGAAGTCGTCGTGCTGCGCGCGTACGCGAAGTACCTCAAGCAGATCGGCTTCGCGCAGGCCCAGTCGACGATCGCAGCGACTCTCGCGGCGTATCCGCGTATCGCACGCATGCTGGTCGGCCTGTTCAAGCTGCGATTCGACCCGTCAAAGCACGACACCGAAGGCGCGGCCTCGCAAGTGCGCGGCATCGAGCAGGCGCTGGAGAAGGTGAGCAACCTCACCGACGACCGGGTGCTGCGCCAGATGCTGGCGCTGGTGCAGGCGACGCTGCGCACGAACTTCTGGCGCACAGGCGTCGGGCACTCGGGTGCGCAAGGGCCGCGCCGCCAGTTCCTGTCGTTCAAGTTCGATTCGGCGCAGATCCCCGGGCTGCCGCAGCCGCGGCCGCTGTACGAGATCTTCGTGTACTCGCCGCGCTTCGAAGGCATCCACCTGCGCGGCGGCAAGGTCGCGCGCGGCGGGCTGCGCTGGTCCGACCGGCCGGACGATTTCCGCACCGAGGTGCTGGGCCTGGTGAAGGCGCAGATGGTGAAGAACACCGTCATCGTGCCGGTGGGCTCCAAGGGCGGCTTCGTGCTGAAGAAGGCGCCGCCGTCCACCGATCGCGATGCGTTCATGGCCGAGGGGATTGCCTGTTACCAGGACTACCTGCGCGGCCTGCTCGACCTCACCGACAACTTCGTCGGGGGCAAGGTGGTCCCGCCGCCGCACATCGTGCGCATGGACAGCGACGATCCCTACCTCGTCGTCGCCGCCGACAAGGGCACTGCGACCTTCTCCGATTACGCCAATGCCGTCAGCGCCGAATACGGTCACTGGCTCGGCGATGCGTTCGCCTCCGGCGGCAGCATCGGCTACGACCACAAGGTGATGGGCATCACTGCGCGCGGCGCGTGGGAAAGCGTCAAGCGCCACTTCCGCGAGATCGGCATCGACACGCAATCGACGGACTTCACGGTCGTCGGCGTCGGCGACATGTCGGGTGACGTGTTCGGCAACGGCATGCTGCTGTCCAGGCACATCAAGCTCGTTGCCGCATTCGACCACCGCCACATCTTCATCGACCCGAGTCCCGACACGGCCAAGTCGTTCGCCGAACGCGAGCGCATGTTCAAGCTGCCGCGCTCGTCGTGGGCCGACTACGACACGAAGCTGATCTCCGAAGGCGGCGGCGTGTGGGCGCGCTCCGAGAAATCGATTCCGGTATCGCCGCAGGCGCGCGCGGTGCTCGGCATCGAGGCGATGCACCTCACGCCGATCGAGCTGATCACAGCGATCCTCACAGCGCCGGTCGACCTTCTGTACAACGGCGGCATCGGCACATACGTGAAGAGCAGCCATGAGTCGAACGCCGACGTGGGCGATCGCGCGAACGATGCGCTGCGCGTCAACGGCAGGCAGCTGCGCTGCAAGGTAATCGGCGAGGGCGGCAACCTTGGCTTCACCCAGCGCGGCCGGATCGAAGCCGCGCTTGCGGGGGTGCGGCTCTACACGGATGCGATCGACAACTCCGCGGGCGTCGACACGTCGGACCACGAAGTCAACATCAAGATCCTGCTGGGATTGCCGGAAAGCGAAGGCAAGCTCACGTTCGACGAACGCAACGCGCTCCTTCCGACGATGACCGACGACGTCGCGGCGCTCGTGCTGCGCGACAACTATTTCCAGACCCAGGCGCTCTCGGTCGGGAAGCGCGTGGCGGTGCAGATGCTCGACGAGCACCAGCGCTTCATGCGCTACCTCGAAAAGAACGGCCGCCTCGATCGTGGCATCGAATTCCTTCCGGCCGACGACGAGATCGCGCAGCGCAAGGCCAAAGGCAACGGCCTTACCACGCCGGAGATGGCGGTGCTGCTCGCATACAGCAAGATGTGGCTGTACGACGAACTGATCGGCTCCGACCTGCCGGAGGATGCGTGGGTCGAGACAGCATTGCATCGGTACTTCCCGCATCGGCTCGACGAGAAATTCTCGTCATACGTCGGCAAGCACCCGCTCAGGCGCGAGATCATCGCGACCCACGTGCTCAACAGCATGGTCAACCGCGTCGGGCCGACCTTCACCTACCAGCTCGCCGAGCAGACCGGCGCACCGCCTTCGCAAGTCGTGCGCGGTTACCTGCTCGCGCGTGAGTCGTTCCGCAGCGTCGACGTGTGGCAGCAGATCGAGGCACTGGACAACAAGGTGCCCGACGAAGTCCAGTCCGAGATGATCCTGGAGTGGCGGCGCCTGATGGCTCGCGCCACGACATGGTTCCTTCGTTCGCGGCGACTGCAGGATTCGATGGAGAAGGTGGTGCAGCGCCTGGCGCCCTCGGTCGAAGCCTTGCATGCGCGCCTCTCGCCGGAGTGCGCCAGCCTCCCGCGCGTGATGGCGTGGATTGCGGCGGGCGTGCCCGACTCGCTCGCACAGCACGTCGGCTGCGCCGAGCGCTTGTACAGCGCGCTGGACATTGCCGAAATCACCGAGAGCGCAGGCAGCACGCTGGCGACGACCGCGGACGTGCATTTCGGCGTGGGCGATCGCCTGGGCCTGGAGACGCTGCGCCAGCAGATCGAGCTTCTTCCCGCCGACAGCCATTGGCAGTCGCTGGCCAAGCTCGCGCTCGCCGACGACCTCGCAGACCTGCACCGCTCGATCGCGCTCGACGCAGTGAAGGGCGGCGACGGTGCTGCGGCCGAGAAGCTGGCCGGCTGGGAAAAGCGCAACCCGATGGCGTTCGCGCGTGCGCGGCGGTTGGTCGGTGAGCTCGGCGAACTCACGGCGCCGGACCTCGCGATGTTCTCGGTCGCGTTGCGGGAGCTGCGCAACCTGGTCGACTGAGTTGCCTACCGTCGAGCGCGAATAGTCCTCGCCGATTTTTATCGGCAGGATTGCGCGTATGCTGTGCTCACAGCGCCAATCCAGTCTTTCCACGTTAAGGCCCGCGGAACTCCTGCCTTGTCCCTTGCGACGCCCGAATCCGGGCGTTGCGGAAAAGGAGCTTTCCATGATGCATGTCTTCCTGGCGAACAACCGCGCCGACCTGATGGCGCGTTGCAAGGCGAAGGTCGCGCGCCGCCCGCACCGTGCGGCCAGCGACGGACAACTGCAAAACGGCATTCCGATCTTCCTCGAACAGCTGCGGCGCACGCTGGAGGCGGAAGAAAGCAACGACGGTAACGGGAGCCTCGAAATTTCGGGGGCGGCGGGAGGTGACGCGTCCAACCTGTCCGAGATCGGCGTCAGCGCCACTGCGCACGGCAAGCAGCTGCTCGAGTTGGGCTACACGGTGGACCAGGTGGTGCACGATTACGGCGACTTGTGCCAGGCCATCACCGACCTCGCCGTCGAACGCGACGCGCCGTTCGGCGTCGACGAATTCCGCACGCTCAACCGTTGCCTCGACAACGCGACCGCCGACGCGGTGACGGAATTCAGTTTCCAGCGCGACGTCACCGTGGCCCGAAGGCAGGAATACCAACTCGAGCAGCGCATCGGCTTTCTCGCGCACGAAGTTCGCAATTCGCTGTTGTCGGCCAATCTCGCGCTGCACGCGCTCGAAGCCGGCGGATTGCCGATCACCGGGGCGACGGGCAGCGTCCTCAAGCGCGCCCTCGCGGCGATGACGCGCCTGATCAACGCGGCCGTCGAGGAAGTTCGCGGCAAGGCCGCCGGCGACATGACTCGCGAAGTGTTCGCAGTGGAAGGATTTCTCGCGGAAGCGGCCTGGTCTGCCCGGCTCTATGCCGAAGTGACCGGCGCCACCTTGTCCGTCGCCCCGGTCGATCCGGCCATCGACGTGCAAGCGGATCGCGAACGCATCCTCGCGGCCCTTGCCAACCTGCTGCAGAACGCGTTCAAGTTCACGAAGCCGGGAACGGAAGTGACGCTTTCCGCCGCCGCGTATGGCGGTGTCGTGAACATCGAAGTCAGCGACCATTGCGGCGGGCTGCCTCACGGGAGCATCGAGCGCATGTTCTCGCCGTTCACGCAGCGCCACTCGGACCGCTCGGGGCTCGGCCTGGGCTTGTCGATCGCGCGCCAGAGTGTCGAGGCGGACGGCGGCACCTTGACCGCACGGGACATCCCCAGGCACGGCTGTACCTTCGTGCTCACGTTGCCGCGGTACCGCGGCCTTCGCTCCGAACCGGCCGCCGATGCAGCCGGGTGACTTGCGCGGACTGCGCATCGTCCTACCGCACGCACGCAACGCGCGGCATAGCATCCCGTATGACCTCGATGCGTTCCCTTCGCCAACTGCAATGGCAGGATTCGGATGCTTCCGCGCGCGTCGCCGAAGCCCGTCTCGCGCAGGCGTGGGCGGAATTCGCGGCAGGCAAGTTCTTTCCACCGTCGAGCAAGCTCGTGCAAGCGGCCATCCGGTTGCGCCGCGACAGCGATGTGAAGCTGGCCGCCTTGGAGATGCCATAATCAAATCATGGTCGAGATAGAACTCGACATCACGCTCGAGTACGACATCAAGGACGCTGAAGGCGCGGACTTCGTTTTCAACGTCCACGCCGCGCGGACGGCCCACCAAACCGTCCACGCCGAGCGCCTGTCGCTGAGCCAGCAATTGACGCCCGAGATCGCGACGGACGCCGCAACGGCTTCGCGCTTCATCCGGTTGCATGCGGGTTTGGGGCCGCTGGAAGTGCGTTACGAGGCGCGTGTCCGCATCGACCATCACTTCGCGGAGCCGGACACGCTCGAGGAAGTGCCCGTCAGGTGCTTGCCCATGGAGGCGATGCCGTACATCTATCCCAGCCGCTATTGCCAGTCGGATCGCCTGCTCAAATTCGCGGCCACCGAATTTGGTGCGCTGTTCCCGGGATACAGCCGCGTCCTTGCCATCCAGCATTGGGTGCAGCGGCGCGTGACATTCACTTCGAACTCGACCAACTCGACGACGTCTGCACTCGACACCGTGGTCGATGGTGTTGGCGTGTGCCGCGATTTCGCGCACCTGATGGTCGCGATGTGCCGGGCGTTGAACATCCCGGCACGCGTTGCCACCGGCACGGACTACGGTGCCGATCCTGCGCTGGGCCCGCCGGACTTCCATGCGTATGTCGAGGTGTACCTCGGCGACCGGTGGTATTTGTTCGATGCTTCCGGTACCGGTATCCCCATGGGATTCGTGCGTCTCGGCACGGGCCGCGACGCAGCGGACGTTGCGTTCGCCACGATCTTCGGCACGGTGGAATCGAAGGCGCCGCGAGTGCGCGTGACTGCATCGAGCGAAGGTGGCGCCGTGCTGCCCCACCACTGCCGCGAAGCGCTGTCGACGACAGCAGCCAGCCCGCCGGCGGCATCGGGCTGCGTGAAGCGCGATTCGAAGGCGACGCGCGCCTTCAAGCAGGTTGCCAATTGAAGCCTGGTGGCGGAGAGAGTGGGATTCGAACCCACGGACGCCTTTCGGCGTCGCCGGTTTTGGTAGGCACCCACATCGCTGCGCGATATGAGTGCCTCCCCAACGCTGCGCGTTGAGCAAGACCGAATGGCGGAGAGAGTGGGATTCGAACCCACGGACGCCTTTCGGCGTCGCCGGTTTTCAAGACCGGTGCATTCAACCGCTCTGCCATCTCTCCAGCACGGCGATTTTAGGGCTTGCGGCCCTTGACCGCATTCGCCTTGCCCGTCCACGTGATGCGCCCTTGCGCATCGGGCGCGCACTTGCTGCGCACGCGCTCACGCAGTTGCATTTGGATTTCGGGTGATTGTTCGCGAATGCGCTGCCCGGCACTCGGGCTGAGCAGGCAGATTTCCCAAAGCTGCTCGAAGCTGTCGAACGTGCGCGGTGCTTCGATGCTGCGGGTCTCGACGTTCGTGAAGCCCGCGTCTTCCCACAACTCGCGCATGCGCTCGGCACGCGCGGTGTCGACGCTCGGCGGCAGCGTCGCGGAGAAGCCCATCTCCTTCATCTCGCGCCCCATGGGCGCAAGCGGGAAGCCGCCGTTCGGGAAATCCCAGTTGTAGGCCGCTGCGATCCCGCCCGGCTTCGTGACCCGCGCCATCTCCGCGACACCGCGCTGAGGATCCGGCACGAAGAACAGCACCAGTGCCATCACTGCGGCGTCGAAGCTCGCGTCCGCAAACGGCAGGCTTGCCGCGTCACCCTGCACGTAAGCCACACTCCTCGTTCCCGCGCGCGAGCGTGCGAACTCCAGCTGGGCGCCGGAAGGCTCGATGCCCGTCATCGCCGCGGGCGCGCAGCGCTGCATCACCAGCTCGGTGAACGCGCCGTTGCCGCAACCGATGTCGAGCCAGTGTCCACCCGCAGGTGCGGCAAGCCAATCGAGAAATACGGCTCCGGCGATGCGGCTCCACACGCCCATCAAGCGCTCGTAGGCGGCGCCATCCTCGAACTTGATCGTGGGTTCGGTGATGGCGCATTGCGCGGCGGCCTCGGAAATGACGACGGTGACTGGCATCCCGGCATTGTCGACGCACGCCCATGACGCGGCAAGCGTTGCTAGCGCTTGCCGGAGCGAGAAGGACGGTCTTATCCCGCGGCGGCCGCAGCGCGGCGAGCCGCGTCGCTTTCGGCGGGCGCAACCTTCGCTTCAGCCTGGGACCCATCGGCCAGGTTCCGCGGCACCTGGTGATGCACGTCCAGGGCGGGCTGGGAGTTCACGAACTCCTCGCTCTGGGCGAGTTCGTCGGCCTGGGCGATCAGTTCGGCCATCGCATCGGCCGTCTTGTCCCACGACGTGTTCGCCACGATCGCCGCGACTTCGCGCGCGTGCTGTTCGCGCTCTTGTGGCGTACGCGCCATGATCATTTCGCAATCGGCGATGAAACCTTCGGGGGTATCGGCTATGCGCACGACATGACCGTACGGCTCGACCACGTCACGGATCGACGTGCTCACCGACGGACGGCCGCAAGCCATGTACTCGAGCGTCTTCGTGGGGCTGATGAATTTCGTCGCGTCGTTGAGCGCGAAGGGCATCAGGCAAACGTCCCAGCCCTTCATGAATTTCGGCAGGTCGTCATAGCTTTGCTGGCCGAGCCAGTGGATGTTGTCGCCGCGAGGCAGGTCGTCCGCGGCGATCTTCGCCGTGGGCCCGACCATCACGATGTTCCACTCGGGCCGCGCCTTCGCGATCGCGTCCACCAGGTCGAGGTTGATGCGCTCGTCGATCACGCCGCAGTAGCCCAGGCGCGGGTGCGGGATGTCCGCGTGCAGCGGGTGCTCGCCCACCGTGTCCTCGAAGTGCTTCGCATCGACGCTGCTCGGGAAGCAGTGCACGTCGGGGTGGCGGCTGCGCTTGGCGTTGTAGATGCTGCGCCCGCCCGTGAAGACGAGGTCGGCCATCTTGAACAGGGCGTTTTCGCGCTGCACGAGCTGCCGGGGCGCGCCCTTGAAGTGCGAGAGCTCGTCCATGCAGTCGTACACCACGCCGCGCGGCTTCAGGCCGTTCGCGAAAGGCAAGGCCATCGGCGTGTAGAACCAGAGCCAGTAGTCGGAAATGCCGCGCTCGCGCGCTTCATCGCCCACCATTTCCTGCATGGTGGCGAGATGGTCGTCGTGAAAGCCGTAGCTCTCGCCCTTGACGTGCGGCCGCCAGACCTGCACGCCCGGCGCCGGCTCGAAAATCTCGAGCTC
>DATLBJ010000189.1:0-5277 GCA_035526975.1 Ramlibacter sp. | reverse complement strand
CCAAGGCGCCCCTTGAATGCAAGCACGCTCGTGACGACCGGGTTGAAGTGCGCGCCGCTCACCGGCCCCAGGACTTCAATCAGGACATAAAGGGCAAAGACTGTCGCAAGCGTGTTCGCGAGCAAGGCAACGCCGTCATTGCCCGCGCTCAATCGCTGCGCCATGATCCCCGACCCGATCACCGCGCACAGCAGCATTGCCGTGCCGATGAATTCGGCGAGCAGCGCGCGCCGGATGTGAGTCAAGGGTGCAAGCACCCCGGCATCGCAGCGTGCGTGGGGGCCACCGCGGTGTTCATGCGCAGCACGCTTTCGCCTTCGGTTGCGCGGATTGCATCGCGTCGTCGGCCGCGCAGCAGGACCCGCCGGCAGCCGTGCCACAACTCGCGCCTTCTTCGCCGTCGAACAGGGGAATGTTGCCGAGCGTATGGAACTGCTCCCACGCAACGCCCTGCGGGTCGGTGACCCAGTACTTGTCGCTGCGCGCGTAGCAGCACGATGTCTTGCCTTCGTCGAACAACGCGACGTCGGCGTTGGCCGCTTGCGCCTTGAGGGTGCCGAGCTCTTCTTCGGTGTCCACCTGGAATCCCAGGTGACCCACGCCCGGCTTGCGGCCCCGGCTGGAGATCGCGAAGTTGATGCGCGGGTCTTCGAGCATCCACTTGGCGTAGTCGCCTTCGACCCGCGTGGGCGGGGTGTTGAACATGGCCGAGTAGAACGCGATGTTCTTCGCGAGGTCTTCGACGTGGACGTGGACATGGAAACGCTTCATCTCATTGCTCCTTTCAGCAAGTGCGGCAAGCGGCAACCGGGTCCACCTCGCATGCTGCGTCCTGGCAGCAATGCTCGGTGAGGTAACCCAGCACGGAATTCATGGTCTTGAAATTGGCGCGGTAGATCAGGTTGCGGCCGCTCGATTCGGCCGTGACGAGCTTCGCGTGCAGGAGAGTCTTGAGGTGAAACGACAAAGCGTTTGGCGCAATGTCCAGCTTGGCCGACAGCACCGACGGAACGATCCCCTCGGGCCCCGCGACGACGAGCGCCCGGAAGGCCCGCAAGCGTTGGGACTGCGCCAGGGCGGCCAGGCCTTCGATGACTTTTGCTTCCTGCATGATTCAATAATACAAGAACTATTGAACATTTGCAAAGCCCTGGTCTGCTTGGGGAAAAGGCGAAGGACGGGGGCTAGAAGCGAACGCCCGCGGATAACCGCAGGCTGTCCTGGGGCGAGAGCGACAGGCCCTGCGGGTCGTACGAGAAGCGTACGAAGTAATGTGGCCAGTCGTAGTTGAACGCCAATCCGAGGCGCTGGCCGGGCCCGCGGCCGCGGCTGACCTGGAGCGACAGCGACTGGCCGTCTGACCACCGGTAACCGCCGCCGATGTTCAGGATGTCGTTCGTCCCGGCATGGTTCAGCGGGCTGACCGGCCCTTGGGCGAGACCGACCTGCCCGAACCAGTTGCGCCCCCGTTGCAGCGACAGCCCCGCATCCAGAGAAGTGGGCGAAGCGAAGCGCTCGAGGCTGTAATCCGCGGCAAAGCCCTGCGCGCAAGCGAGCGAAGCCCCGGCAGCCATGCAGGCCACGAGGCAGGCTCGGATCAAGTGCGGGAGCGAATTCATGAGCTTCAATGTAGTCCTGCGCGTGCGTTTGTGCACGCCGCGGGGCCGCGGGTTGTCGCCCGAAAACGACGAGGATTTACTTCAGACGCCGGCCGTGTGACGAAAGCAACGAAAGTTGCGACTCGAAACGGCCCGCGGATCAGGCGGCCTTGACGGCGTCCGCGAGGCGCTGCGCGGTTTTGCGGGCCTGCTGGTCGTCGCGGGCTTCGACCATCACACGCAGCAGGGGCTCCGTACCGCTCGGACGGATGAGCACGCGTCCGGCGTTGCCCAATTCCTTTTCCGCCCGCGTGATCTCGCTCGCAAGGGTCGCGTTCTTCTTCCAGTCCTGGCCCGACTCGAGCTTCACGTTGATGAGCGTCTGCGGGAACAACTCCACCCCTTCGAGCAACTGCGCGAGCGACTTGCCGCTGCGCGCGATGGCCTTGAGCACCTGGAGCGCGCTGATGAGTCCGTCGCCGGTCGTGTGCTTGTCGAGCGCCAGCAGGTGCCCCGAGCCTTCTCCCCCCAGCAGCCATCCGCGCCGCTCGAGCTCTTCGAGCACGTAGCGGTCACCGACCTTCGCGCGCACGACGTCGACACCGCGCGCCTTCAGGGCCACTTCGATGGCCATGTTCGTCATGAGCGTGCCGACGATGCCGGGCACCTTTTCGCCATGCTCGATGCGGTCCTGTGTCATCACGTAGAGCAATTCGTCGCCGTTGTAGAGGCGCCCCGTGGAATCGACGAACTGCAGGCGATCCGCATCGCCATCCAGCGCAATGCCGAAGTCGGCTCGCTGGGCCTTCACCGCTGCGACCAATGCATCGGGATGCGTCGCACCGACGTCCTTGTTGATGTTCAGTCCATCGGGCGCGCAGCCGATGCAAAAGACTTCCGCGCCAAGTTCGTGGAATACCTTGGGGGCTATGTGATACGCCGCCCCGTTTGCGGCATCGACGACGATCGACAGGCCGCGCAGCGTCAGGTCACTCGCGAACGTGCTCTTGCAGAACTCGATGTACCGCCCCGCGGCATCGTCCAGGCGCTTTGCCTTGCCCAGGTTGGCGGAGTCGACCCACTGCGGCGGCTCTTCCAGCGCCGCCTCCACCGCGGCCTCCCATTCGTCGGGCAGCTTCGTGCCTTGCGCGCTGAAGAACTTGATGCCGTTGTCGGGGTACGCGTTGTGGCTGGCGCTGATCACCACACCAAGGCTCGCGCGTTGTGCCCGCGTCAGGTAGGCCACGCCCGGCGTCGGCAACGGCCCGAGCAGCACGACATCGACCCCCGCGGAGTTGAAGCCGGATTCAAGCGCGCTCTCCAGCATGTACCCGGAAATGCGCGTGTCCTTGCCGATCAGCACCGTGGGGCGCTGCTCGTGCCGCTTGAGCACGCGGCCGACCGCATGCGCGAGGCGCAACACGAAGTCCGGCGTGATCGGTGCCGTGCCGACAGTGCCGCGGATGCCGTCCGTGCCGAAATAGGTCCTGCTCATTGTTGTGACTCCATTGCATTGACCACGTTGAGGGCCGCGACCGTTTCTTTCACGTCGTGCACGCGCACGACATTCGCACCGCGCTCCACTGCCAGCACCGCCGCGGCGAGGCTCGGCCCGATGCGTTCGGTGACAGGCAAGCCGGTGGCGCTGCCCAGCGACGACTTTCGCGACCAGCCGATCACGAGCGGGTGCCCCGCCACGAGGTCGCGCTGGCGCGCGAGCAACGCGAAATTCTGCTCCGGTGTCTTGCCGAAGCCGATGCCCGGGTCCCACGCGATGCGCGCGGCGCCGAAGCCGCGCACCAGCAACGCCTGCGTCTGGTATTCGAGGAACGCGCGCACTTTCGGCACGGCATCGGCCGGGCGCTCGGGCATGGGGTCGCGTTGCATCGATGCCGGCTCGCCGTGCATGTGCATGATGCAGACCCCGGCATGCGGGTGGCCGACGATCGCCTCGACCGCGCCGTCACGCCGCAGGCCCCAGATGTCGTTGATGATGTCGGCACCCAGGTCGAGTGCCTCGCGCATGATCTCGGGCTTGCAGGTGTCCACGGAAATCGGCACGCCCAGGTTCACGGCTTCGCGCAGCACCGGCATCACGCGCGCCCTCTCTTCTTCAACGGAAACCGGCGGTGTACCCGGGCGGCTCGATTCGCCGCCGATGTCGAGGATGTGCGCGCCCTGGACGAGCAGCTCTTCGCAATGGGCCAGCGCGTGCTGCGTGCTCGCAAAGCGTCCGCCATCCGAAAACGAATCGGGCGTGACGTTCACGATCGCCATGACTTTCGGCCGGGTCAGGTCGATGCGGTAACGGGCCGTTTGCCAATGCATGAGCCGGATTGTGCGCCACCGGGGCGATGAAAAAGGGCCCCGCAGGGCCCTTTGACTCTTCCGCACTATTTCGCTTACGCGGCACTCGGCGCGGGATTGTCCGCTGCGACCGGCGTGCCACCGCCCGGGGGAGGCGTGCGCGGCGTGAAGTCCTTCGGCGGACGCGGCTCGCGGCCGGCCATGATGTCGTCGAGTTGTTCGCTGTCGATGGTTTCCCATTCGAGCAGCGCTTTCGCCATCACGTGCATCTTGTCGCTGTTGTCTTCGATCAGCTTGCGCGCAAGGGCGTATTGCTCGTCGATGATGCGGCGCACCTCGGCGTCCACCTTCTGCATCGTCGTCTCCGAGATGTTGGTGGTCTTCGTGACGGAGCGGCCCAGGAAGACTTCGCCTTCGTTTTCGGCATAGACCATGGGGCCGAGCGCATCGCTCATGCCGTAACGCATCACCATGTCGCGCGCCAGGTGGGTCGCGCGCTCGAAGTCATTCGACGCACCCGTCGTCATCTGGTTCATGAACACTTCTTCCGCGATGCGGCCGCCGAACAGCATTGCGATCTGGTTGAGCATGTACTCGCGGTCGTAGCTGTAGCGGTCGCGCTCGGGCAGGCTCATCGTCACGCCGAGGGCGCGGCCGCGCGGGATGATGGTGACCTTGTGCACAGGGTCGCACTTGGGCAGCAGCTTGCCGATGATGGCGTGTCCCGACTCGTGATAGGCCGTGTTGCGGCGCTCTTCTTCCGGCATCACCATGGACTTGCGCTCCGGGCCCATGATGATCTTGTCCTTGGCCTTCTCGAAGTCCTGCATCTCGACGACGCGCGCGTTGCGGCGGGCGGCCATCAGGGCGGCTTCGTTGCAGAGGTTCGCGAGGTCGGCCCCCGACATGCCCGGCGTGCCGCGCGCGATGACGGCGGCGTTGACGTCCTGGCCGATCGGCACCTTGCGCATGTGCACGTTGAGGATCTGTTCGCGGCCGCGAATGTCGGGCAGCGTCACATAGACCTGGCGGTCGAAGCGGCCGGGGCGCAGCAGCGCGGCGTCAAGGATGTCCGGACGGTTCGTGGCAGCCACGACGATCACGCCGAGGTTGGTTTCGAAGCCATCCATCTCGACGAGCATCTGGTTGAGCGTTTGTTCACGCTCGTCGTTGCCGCCGCCGAGGCCCGCGCCGCGCTGGCGGCCGACCGCGTCGATTTCATCGATGAAGATGATGCAGGGCGCGTTCTTCTTGGCGTTCTCGAACATGTCGCGCACGCGGGCCGCGCCCACGCCGACGAACATCTCGACGAAGTCCGAACCGGAGATCGAGAAGAACGGCACCTTGGCCTCGCCGGCGATGCCCTTGGCCA
>DATLBJ010000188.1:0-33617 GCA_035526975.1 Ramlibacter sp. | reverse complement strand
CGGAGAGATTGATTGCGGCAGTTTGCAATCAATCTCGCAGTGAGTTCGACCGCGCTAGCCGCGGCGGCACAGAAGGTCGACGGGAACAGGAAGCGACAAGCTTCCTGCGGTGTCGCATGAGGCCTTGCCGGATATCGCCTGTCGCGAGCGCGCGGCGCCAACAAGCAAAACACAAAGACACTGGATTGCGGGTCAAGCCCGCAATGACAAGGTCGTCACTTGCCCTTGTCGGAACTGGGCATCAGCGCGCCGCCGACCATCTTCGCGGTGCCGACGGTGGCATCGACGGCGACGCTGGCGGTCGTCGCGACCAGGCCGACCGCCGTGCCGGCCACGGTCGCGACGGCGCAACCCGAGAGCAGGGCGGCGGAAAGAACGAGGGTGAGGGTACTGCGCATGCGCCCACTCTAGCCGCGAACGGCTGAGTCAGCGCACGCGCATGCCGGGTTCCGCGCCGGATGTGGGCTCCAGCACAAAAATGCCCGGGTTCGCCTTCTCGTCGGCGTGGCTGGCCGCCAACACCATGCCCTCGCTCACGCCGAATTTCATCTTGCGCGGCGCAAGGTTCGCGACGAGGACCGTCAGCTTGCCGACGAGGTCTTCCGGTTTGTAGGCCGATGCAATTCCCGAGAAGACGTTGCGCATGCGGCCTTCGCCCGCGTCCAGCGTGAGCTGCAGCAGCTTGGTCGAGCCCTCGACGGCCTTGCACTCGACGATCTTCGCAATGCGCAGGTCGACCTTCGCGAAATCATCGATCCTGATTTCGGCTGCGAGTTCTTCGCCGCCGGGCACGGATTTCGTTTCGGCCGTCGGCTCGAACAGCGCATCGACCTGCTTCATGTCCACGCGCTGCATCAGGTGCTTGTACTCGCCTACTGCGTGGCCTTCACCGAGCGGCGTGGCTGCGTTGGTCCAGTCCAGTGGAGCGCACTTCAGGAACGCTTCGGCCTGCGCCGCCAGTTCGGGCAGCACCGGCTTCAGGCAGGCCGTGAGCACCTTGAACGCTTCGAGGCATTCGCTGCACACGACGGCGGCCTCATCGCCTTTGCCTTCCTTCACCAGCTTCCACGGCGCGGCGCCGTCGAAACGCAAGTTGGTCTCGTCCGCGAACGCCATGATCTCGCGCAGCGCCTTGCCGTATTCGCGCGTTTCGTAGAGCGCCTGGATCGACTCGACGAGGTCGGCCGCCTTGGGCACCGGGGCCTTCACCAGCTTGCCGCCGGGGATGAACTTCACCGCGCGGCTGGCGATGTTCACGTACTTGCCGATCAAGTCCGCATTGACGCGGGCCACGAAGTCGTCGGGATTGAAGTCGACGTCTTCCACCTTGCCATTGAGCTTGGCGGCGATGTAGTAGCGCAGCCACCCGGGATTCATTCCGAGCGACAGGTATTTCAGCGGATCGATCCCCGTGCCGCGGCTTTTCGACATCTTCTCGCCGCTGACGGTGATGAAGCCGTGCACGTTCACTTGCGACGGCACCTTGCGGCCCGAGAAGTGCAGCATCGCGGGCCAGAACAGCGTATGGAAGTACACGATGTCCTTGCCGATGAAGTGCACCTGCTCGACGTCGCCATCCGCGATGAACTGCGCGAACGACTGCTCCGTGCGCGAAGGCGCGTGCCAGTGATTCTTCGCCTGGCCCTTGTCGAAATGGTTCTTCAACGACGCGAGATAGCCGATCGGCGCGTCCAGCCACACGTAGAAATACTTGCCCGGTGCATCGGGAATGTCGATGCCGAAGTAGGGCGCGTCGCGGCTGATGTCCCAGTCGTTCATGCCCGCTTCGAACCACTCGCTGGCCTTCTTCGCCATCTCCGGCTGCAGCTTGCCGTCCTGCGTCCACGCCTTCAGGTAGTCGACCACCTTCGGGTCCGACAGCGTGAAGAAGAAGTGTTCGGACTTGCGAAGCTCCGGGCGTGCGCCGGTGAGCACCGAGTAGGGCTCGATCAATTCCGTCGGCGAATACACGCTCGAGCAGACTTCGCACGAGTCGCCGTACTGGTCCTTCGAGTGGCACACCGGGCATTCGCCCTTGATGTACCGGTCGGGCAGGAACATGCCCTTGACGGGGTCGTAGAACTGCTCGATGGTGCGTGTGGTGACCAGCCCCGCCTTCTTCAGGTCGAGGTAGATCGCTTGCGCCAGCTGCGTGTTCTCCGCGCTGTGCGTGGAGTGCCAGTTGTCGAAGCGGATGTGGAAGCCGTCGAGGTATTGCTTGCGGCCCGCCGCGATTTCCGCGACGAATGCATCGGGCGACTTCCCCGCCTTCTCGGCGGCGATCATGATCGGCGCGCCGTGCGCGTCGTCGGCCCCCACGAACTGCACCATGTTGCCCTGCATTCGCTGGTGCCGCACCCAGATGTCGGCCTGGATGTACTCCATGATGTGGCCGATGTGGAACTTGCCGTTGGCGTACGGCAGGGCGGTGGTGACGAAGAGCTTGCGCGGGGGCATTCGGGATTTTCCGGGGGTGAACCCGTGATTTTAAGTGGGCACCGTACACTGCGCCGTATGGCATCCCAAGAGCAATTGCTGGCCGCGCTCGCGGCCGTGACCGACCCGAACACGGGCAAGGACTTCGTCTCGACGCGGCAGGTCAGGAACATCAACATTGACGGCGGCGCGGTGTCGTTCGACGTCGAACTGGGCTACCCCGCGAAAAGCCAGGCCGGCGCGTTGCGCAGCAGCTTGATCGCGGCTGCGAAGTCGGTGCCCGGCGTCGAGAACGTTTCGGTCAACATCGCGACGAAAGTCATCGCGCATTCGGTGCAGCGCGGCGTGCAGCTGATGCCGAACGTCAAGAACATCATCGCGGTCGCCTCGGGCAAGGGCGGCGTCGGCAAGAGCACGACGGCCGTGAACCTCGCCCTTGCGCTGGCTGCGGAAGGTGCCCAGGTCGGCCTGCTCGATGCGGACATCTACGGCCCCAGCCAGCCGATGATGATGGGCATCGACCAGCGACCCGAGAGCGACGACGGCCAGACGATGGAGCCGCTCGAGAACTACGGCGTGCAGGTGATGTCGATCGGCTTCCTCGTCAATCCCGACGAAGCCATGATCTGGCGCGGACCCATGGCCACGCAGGCACTCGAGCAACTCCTGCGGCAGACGAACTGGCGCGAGCTCGACTACCTGATCGTCGACTTGCCGCCGGGCACCGGCGACATCCAGCTGACCTTGTCGCAACGCGTGCCGATGACGGGTGCGGTTATCGTCACCACGCCGCAGGACATTGCGCTGCTCGATGCGCGAAAGGCCATCAAGATGTTCGAGAAAGTCGGCGTGCCGATCCTGGGCGTCGTCGAGAACATGGCGGTGCACGTGTGCAGCAACTGCGGCCACGCGGAACACATCTTCGGTGAAGGTGGCGGCCAGAAGCTCGCGCAGCAGTACGGCGCGGATTACCTGGGCGCGTTGCCGCTCGACATCAAGATCCGCCTGCAGGCCGACAGCGGCAAGCCGACGGTGGTGAGCGAGCCCGACAGCGAAGCCGCAAAGATCTACATGGCGGTCGCGCGGCAGGTGGCCGTCGGGATCGCCCAGAAAGCCAAGGACTTCAGCGCGAAGTTCCCGACGATCAAGGTGTCGAAGGAAACCTGAGCCCGATGAACCTGCTGGCCTCGATGCGCTACCTGGTGGCGCTGGCGGAGCACAAGCACTTCGGGCGCGCGGCGGCAGCGTGCCATATCACGCAGCCCGCGCTGTCCAACGCGATGCGCGCATTGGAGCAGCAGTTCGGCGTCGTCATTGCCAAGCGCGGGCGAGCCTATGGCGGCCTCACGCCCGAGGGCGAACGTGTCCTCGCAACGGCGCAGCGGATCCTGCGCGAGTACGGGCTGCTGCAACAGGAGCTCGGAAGCGCGGCCAACAAGCCGCATGGCCCGATCCGCATGGGGGCCGTGCCGACGACAGTGCCGGTGCTGGCGCGTTTTGCCGCGATGCTCCAGGCGCGGCACCCCGGCATCGTGCCGGTCGTGCTCTCCATGAGTTCGCATGAACTCGAGGCGGGCCTCGAGACGCTGACGCTGGACCTTGCGTTGGGCTACACGGATCGCATGAAACTCGCACGCAACGCGCAGCTGACCGCGTGGCCGCAGTACACCGAGCACTACTTCCTGCTGCGCCGCGCCGCCAGGCCGAACAAGGGCGGATTGCGCATCGGGCCGCGCATGAAGTGGAAGGACGCGGCGAAATTCCCGATGGCGTTGCTCGCGCCCGAAATGCACAACCGCACGATCATCGACAGCGCGTTCGTCACGGCGGGTGCGCCGGTCAAGCCCGCCATCGAAACGAACTCGATCCTCACGCTCGCGCTCAGCGTCCTCGCAGGCGAGGTGTGCAGCGTGATGCCCGGCGGTCTGGTCGGCACGGTGCGCAACTACGGGGAGCTCGAGGCGCTGCCGCTTACCAGCCCCGAGGTGCTCACGCCGATCGGCTTCATGGCGCAAGCCGGCGTGCGCGGCTCGCGCGCGCTCGAAGCCGCGATCGCGATGGCTTCCGAAGAAACCTGGCTGCGCCACGCGGCCACGCACTCGAGCCTGCAAGCGGCCTGAATCCTTTGTCATTCGCGGCGGGCTTGTTGCTGCGTTGCACCATTCAATCGTTGAATGGAAGCATGCTTACATTGAATTTGACCCCGCGCTGTGCCGCTGCCGAAACTCCGCTCACTACAACCCAGGAGACAAGCAGTCATGTCCACAGTACTCGGGGCCGGCGGCACGCCGGCATACGTCGGCGCGGGAACGCCGGGGATCCTAGACAAGGAGCGGACCATCGCGGGCCCCGGCTTCAACCGGTGGCTGGTGCCGCCGGCCGCGCTGGCGATCCATCTTTGCATCGGCATGGCGTATGGCTTCTCGGTTTTCTGGCTGCCCTTGTCCAAGACGCTGGCCACCGCCGGCGCCGGCGCGGCGTGTCCCAAGGACATGAGCTTCTTCGCGGAGCTGTTCACGACGACCTGCGACTGGCACGTCGCGACGCTCGGCTGGATGTACACGCTGTTCTTCGTGTTCCTCGGCTGCGCGGCGGCACTGTGGGGCGGCTGGCTCGAACGTGCGGGCCCGCGCAAGGCCGGCGTCGTGGCGGCGCTGTGCTGGTGCGGCGGCATGTTGTTCTCCGCGGTGGGGATCTACCTGCACCAGTTCTGGATGATGATCGTCGGCTCGGGAATCGTCGGCGGCCTGGGCCTGGGGTTGGGCTACATCTCCCCGGTGTCGACGCTGATCAAGTGGTTCCCCGACCGCCGCGGCATGGCGACCGGCATGGCGATCATGGGATTCGGCGGCGGCGCGATGATCGGCTCGCCCTTGGCGGTGGACATGATGAAGCACTTCTCCACGCCCACCACCAACGGCGTTCTCGAAACCTTCGTCGTCCTGGCCCTCGTGTACTTCGTGTTCATGCTCGGCGGTGCATTCGGCTACCGCGTGCCGGCCACCGGATGGAAGCCGCGCGGCTGGACGGCGCCCGCGGCGCAGGCGAACAACGCCATGATCACGCAGCGCCACGTGCACGTGAACAAGGTATGGGGCATCCCGCAGTTCTGGCTGATCTGGCTGCTGCTCACGATGAACGTGTCGGCCGGCATCGGCGTGATCGGCATGGCCTCGCCGATGCTGCAGGAAGTCTTCGGCGGCGAGCTGATCGGCGTGGCCAAGAAATTCGGCGAGCTGGACAAGGCGCAACTCGGCGCGATCGCGGCTGTCGCCGGCGGTTTTGCCGCCCTCCTGTCGCTGTTCAACATCGCGGGCCGCTTCTTCTGGGCCAGCATGTCCGACAAGTTCGGCCGCAAGACGACGTACACCATCTTCTTCCTGCTGGGCATCGTCCTGTATGCCAGCCTGCCGCACTCCGCTGCCGCGGGCAGCAAGCTGCTGTTCGTCGGCGCGGTGTGCATCATCCTGTCGATGTACGGCGGAAGCTTCTCGACGGTCCCGGCGTACCTTGCGGACATCTTCGGCACGCAGTTCGTCGGCGCGATCCACGGCCGCCTGCTCACGGCCTGGTCCACGGCCGGCATCCTCGGACCCGTGGTGGTGAACTACATGCGCGAATACCAGCTGGGCCTGGGCGTGCCCCGCAGCCAGGTGTACAACCAGACGATGTACATCCTCGTCGGCTTCCTGGTCGTCGGCCTCATCTGCAACCTGCTCGTGAAGCCGCTCAACCCCAGGTGGTTCATGAACGAGCAGGAGCTCGAGCATGAAAAGCAGCTTGCGCACGAGAAGAGCATCGCCGCCGAAGTGGGCATGGACGCCTCGCATGCGACCGCCGAAGTCACTCCGGCGGCGAAGGTGTGGCTCGCATGGGCCATCGTCGGCATCCCGCTGGCCTGGGGCGTCTACCGCACGTTGCTGTCCGCGGCCAAGTTCTTCAGCTGATTTGCCGGAGTAAAGTGGGGCGCATGCAGCGCCCCAGCATCGAAGTCGCCGTCGTCATGCGCCGCGAGCGCGTGAACAGCCGCTGGCAGGACTGGCGCTGGGTGATGGCGGACGTCGTGCTGCAGGAAGCGGGCTTCGGCAAGGAGCCGAGGCTGCTGTTGAAGAACGACGACGAAGAGCGCTGGCTGCATCCCGGCTTTGTCGTCGAACTGTTCCGCGACGACGGCGAAGGCTATTACCTCAACGCGACGACGGCCGCGCCGTGCTGGTTCGTGCTGTGGCGCATGGACGAAGAAGCGACGCTTGCCGACGAGCCGATCGCGCGGCCTGCGGCGGTGTCGCTGAGTTATCACGACGCCGGCCGCTGGCTCGATGCGCAGGAGCGCGTGGACCAGGTACCCGCGCCGGCCGATGTCGTCGGGTGGATGCGCGAATTCGCGCTGGCCCATTACGTGCCCGAGCCGCGCAAGCGCGCGCGGCCGCAAAGCTTCCAGCGGCTGGAAGACCGCTTCGGCAATCCGGCATCGGTGACCACCCGCAAGAAATTCGGCGGAGGCGGCGATGGCGGCTGACGGGTTCCTGTCGCGCTGGTCGAAACGAAAGCAGGACGCGAACGAAGGGAAACCGGTTGACGACGCACCGGTGCAGGAAGCGGTGCCCGCCGTGCCAACGCCCCAGGCCGACCCCGCGCCTGCGCCGCCGCCGCCGACCCTCAAAGACGTGAAGTCGCTCACGTTCGAGTCGGATTTCAAGCGATTCGTGACGAAGGACGTCGACCCGGCGGTGAAGAATGCCGCGGTCAAGAAGCTCTTTGCGGACCCGCGCTTCAACGTGCGCGATTCGATGGACGTCTACGCGGACGATTACTCGATCCCCGATCCCCTGCCGGAATCCATGCTGCGCAAGCTGGCGATCGCGCAGGTCCTCAAGCTCTTCGAGGATGAAGAGGAAAGGGAAGTTGCGGATGACGTGAGCATGCGAACCGTGGCACAGTCGCCACCGGCCCCCGAAGCAGTACCCGAGCCCCCGCATGCCGACCCTGATCTGCGATTGCAACAAGACGATGCCCCTGCAGGCGAAAGCGCTGGGGACGGCATTGAACGAGGAGCTCACGCTCCACACGACGCTGTGCCGCCGGGAGGCGGGAAGCTTCCAGAAGGCGATCGCGGGTAAGGACGAAGTCGTCGTCGCCTGCACGCAGGAGCGGCGGCTGTTTTCCGAACTGGCGCAGGAAACCGAAGGCGCCATGGCGCCGGTCAAATTCGTCAACATCCGCGAGACCGGCGGCTGGAGCCGCGACGCGAAAGCTGCGATGCCGAAGATCGCCGCCTTGCTCGCGGCGGCGCACTTGCCCGCTCCGCAGCCGGTGCCCACGGTTTCGTACAAGAGCAACGGCCGCCTGCTCGTGATCGGCGCGCTCGATGCATGCGAGAAGGTCGCGGCGCTCGTCGGCGACGTGCTGGACCTCACGTTCTTTGCGCAAGGCGGCGCGGGCGAGCAGCAGCGGCGCTATCCGGTGCTCACCGGCCGCATTGATTCGCTCAGGGGATGGCTGGGGGCGTTCGAACTGCAGTGGACGCGCAGCAACCCGATCGACCTGGACCTGTGCACGCGCTGCAATGCGTGCGTGACGGCTTGTCCCGAGGATGCGATCGGCCTCGACTACCAGGTCGACATGGCCAGGTGCAAGTCGCATCGCGCGTGCGTGAAAGCCTGCGAGGGGGTCGGCGCCATCGATTTCGCGCGTGCACCGCAGGCGTACAGCGACAGTTTCGACCTCGTGCTGGACCTGCGCGCGACCACGGCGTTCGTGCAGCATGCACCGCCGCAAGGCTATTTCCATGCCCCGCACGGCGTCGACCTGCAGATGCTGGTCAAGCTGCGCGACATGGTCGGTGAATTCGAGAAGCCGAAGTTCTTCGAATACAAGGCCAAGCTGTGCGCGCACAGCCGCAACGAGAAAACCGGCTGCACGGCGTGCATCGACGTGTGCTCCGCCGAGGCGATCAGCGGCGACAAGTCGCGCAACCAGATCAAGGTGAACCCGAGCCTGTGCGTCGGCTGCGGCACGTGCACGACGGTCTGCCCGACGGGCGCCATCACGTACGCTTATCCGCGCGCGAACGAACAGGCCCTCCAGCTCAAGACGCTCGTTTCAACCTACGCACGCGCCGGCGGCAGGAACGCAATCGTCCTGCTTCACAGCCAGGAGCGGGGCAATGAACTCGTCGAGGACCTCGGCCGCGCGGCGCAACTCGGCGTGGCTCACGGCGTGCCGGCCAGCGTGATTCCGGTGGCGTTGTGGCACACGGCAAGTGTCGGCATCGACGTGTGGCTCGCCGCGATCGCCTACGGCGCGTCGCAAGTGGCCGTGCTCATGACGCGCGAAGAAGCACCCCAGTACCGTGACGCGGTGCGCGAGCAGATGGCCATCGCGCAGGCCATCCTCACCGGGCTCGGTTACGCCGGCGCGCACTTCTCCCTGGTCGAGGCGGACCGCATCACCGATCTCGACGAACACCTGCAACGGGTCGCCGCGCGCACCGCGCAGGGCGCGACCGACCGCGCGAGCTTTGCGGTGCCGGCCGAGAAACGCACGACGCTCGAGCTCGCCATCGACCATCTCGCGGGTTGCGCGCCGGCGGTGCCGGAATCGATCGCGCTGCCCAAGGGTGCGCCGTTCGGCAGCGTCGAGGTCGACAACGGCAAATGCACCTTGTGCATGAGCTGCGTCGGCGCGTGCCCGGCCAGTGCATTGCAGGACAACCCCAACGCGCCGCAGCTGCGCTTCGTCGAGAAGAACTGCGTGCAATGCGGGCTGTGCGCGACGACCTGCCCGGAAGACGCGATCTCTCTCGTGCCGCGCTTGCTCACCACGGCAACGCGCAAGGAAGCGCGCGTCGTCAACGAAACGAAACCTTTCGCGTGCATCCGCTGCAGCAAGCCTTTCGGCACGATGAAAGGCATCGAGATGATGATCGGCCGCCTGTCCGGTCACTCGATGTTCCAGGGAGCGGCGCTCGACCGCCTGAAGATGTGCGGGGACTGCCGCGTCGTCGACATGTTCTCCGCGCCCGATGGCGAAATGAAGATCACGGACGCATGAACCCATCGATCCCGGTTTCGTCGGCGCTCGACGAAGAAACGGCGCGCGCCGAGGTCTACGGCCTGCTCTCGCAACTGTTCTATGCCCCGCCGGCGCACGAACTGCTCGAGGCGATTCGCGTGGCGGCCACCGAAGCGCCTGCGTCGGGCGGTTTCCTCGAGGAGCCGTGGCGCGGCTTCGTGGGCACTGCGCGAGCGATGCAGGACAAGGACGTCGCGGACGAGTACGACGCCTTGTTCGGCGGCGTCGGCAAGCCGGAGCTGTACCTGTTCGCGTCGCACTACCTTTCCGGCTTCCTGAACGAAAAGCCGGTCGTGCGCCTGCGCACCGACCTGGCCGCGCTCGGCCTCACGCGCGACGAGGCGATGCCGGAGACCGAAGACCACATCGCGTACCTCTGCGAAGTGATGCGTTACCTCATCGCGGGCGACGACGTGTCAGTTTCCAACCTCACGAAGCAGCAGCAGTTCTTCGCGGCGCACGTGCAGCCGTGGGCCACGCAGATGTGCGAGGCGATCGCTGCCTGTCCGAAGGCACGCTTCTACGCGTCACTGGCCGATTTCACGCGCGCCTTCCTGTCCGTCGAGGCCCAGGGCTTCGACATGCTGGAATGACGACGGGCTCCACTCGATGTCGCGATAGTCGAAGCCGCGCGACAAGGTCGGCTTGACGATCTCGAAGTAGGGCGAGACGTCGAAGTCGCGCGGGGCGTACAGGCTCTTGTCGCGGATGCGCCAGATCTCCTTCGCCTCGGCGCTGCTCTGGCTCACGACCGGGAGCACCGGATACCCCACGTTCTGGAACGCGTCGGCGATGAGCGATGAACAGATCGCCTTGGTCGGGTCGCCGCTGCCCAGCGCAATCAGGCGGCGCCGGAAACGTTGCGGGACCGGCGGGGCAGGCAACAGATAGCGCGCCAGGTCGAACACGTTCTTCATGTCGTACTGGTTGCCGATCTGGCGGGTCAATTCGGCAATGATCTGCGCCTTGTGCGCCTGCGTGAGGTTGCGCGCGCGGCAGATGCGGGTGTGGTAGCGGTCGTACTGCGCCAGCGGCCGCTTGCACACGCCCTTGACGATGTCGGCCTCGACGAAGAGGAAAGGGCGGCCGTCGTCGTCGTGGCCGCCCAGCTGCGCGCCGACGTACAGGGCCGCGTGCGACCACGTCGATTGGGTGAGGTACTTGATCGCGCCGGAGATCCGGGTGCTGCCTTCGACCAGCAGCACGTCGCAGGGCTGCAGGCACTGCAGCAGCTTGCGCGGGTCCGAGGGCGTGCCGCCTTGCGCGTGGGGCCGGGGCGTCGACAGGTATTGCGCGAGGGCGCGGCCGATGAATCGGGGCAGGGAAAGCATGCCCCGCGATTGTGGCCCGTGCGGATGAGCGGCGCAGCCGCGGCCTAGTGCGCTGCAACATCGACGTCATGCTTTCGATGCAAGGAGTTTTCCGGGTGTATGCATGCTTGCAGCGACCCCTGTGCGGGGATACAGTCGGCGCGGGAAACCCATGCGTCGCCGCGCATATGCGGCGATGAACAAGGAGACAAGAGCCATGAGCCAGGCCAAGCCCAAGCTTTCGCGCCGCACGTTGTTTGCCGGCGCCGGTACCGTCGGCGCCATTGCCGCAGCCGCCACGGTCCTGCCGGGCGTCGTGCAGCAGGTCCAGGAAGCCACCGCGCAGCCCAAGGCGCCGCCGGACAAAGGCGGCGGCTACCAGCTGACGGACCACGTCAAGCGCTACTACAAGACCACCCTCATCTGACTCGCGCAGCGAGGAGACCTCCATGTTGCTCACGAAGAAATCATCTGCGCCGGGCCACTCCCGCTCGCAGCTCGTGCAGGGCCTGCAGCGCGGGCTGGCCCAGGCGATCCCCACGATGGACCGCCGCGCGTTCCTGCGCCGCTCGGGCCTGGGCGTCGGCGTCGGCATCGCCGCCACGCAGCGCGCACTGGTGAAAAAGGCGCGCGCCGCCGAGGGCCGCACTGCCGCCGTCGGCCAAGGCAAGATCGAAGTTCGCCGCACCGTGTGCAGCCACTGTTCAGTCGGCTGCGCGATCGACGCGGTCGTCGAGAACGGCGTGTGGGTGCGGCAGGAGCCGGTGTTCGATTCGCCGATCAACCTCGGCGCGCACTGCGCGAAAGGCGCCGCGATCCGCGAGCACGGCCACGGCGAATACCGCCTGCGCTACCCGATGAAGCTGGTCGACGGCAAGTACCAGCGCATCTCCTGGGACACCGCATACGCCGAGATCAGCCAGCGCATCCTGGACATCCGCAAGCAAAGCGGCCCGGATGCGATCTACTGGATCGGCTCGTCGAAGCATTCGAACGAGCAGTCGTACCTGATGCGCAAGTTCGTCAGCCTGTGGGGCAGCAACAACTGCGACCACCAGGCGCGCATCTGCCACTCCACCACGGTGTCCGGCGTTGCCAACACCTGGGGCTACGGCGCGATGACCAATTCGTACAACGACATGCAGAACAGCAAGTGCGCGTTGTACATCGGCTCGAACGCCGCGGAAGCCCACCCGGTCTCGATGATGCACATGCTGCACTCCAAGGAGAACGGCTGCAAGATGATCGTGGTGGATCCGCGCTTCACCCGCACGGCAGCCAAGGCGGACGAATACGTGCGCATCCGCTCGGGCAGCGACATCCCCTTCCTGTTCGGGCTGCTGCACCACATCTTCAAGAACGGCTGGGAAGACCAGAAGTACATCCACGACCGCGTCTACGGCATGGACGAGGTCAAGAAGGAGGTGCTGGCCAAGTGGACGCCCGACAAGGTCGAAGAGGCCTGCGGTGTGCCCGAAGCGCAGATGGCCCGGGTCGCCGAGATGATGGCGAAGAACCGGCCGTCCACGCTGGTGTGGTGCATGGGCCAGACGCAGCACTCCATCGGCAACGCGATGGTGCGCGCTTCGTGCATCGTGCAGCTCGCGCTCGGCAACGTCGGCGTGTCCGGCGGCGGCGCGAACATCTTCCGCGGCCACGACAACGTGCAAGGCGCCACCGACATCGGCCCCAACCCCGATTCGCTGCCCGGCTACTACGGTCTCGTCGAAGGCTCGTGGAAGCACTACGCCAAGGTGTGGGGCGTCGACTTCGACTGGATCAAGAACCGCTTCGCGTCGCCCGCGATGATGTCCAAGCCCGGCATCACGGTGTCGCGCTGGATCGATGGCGTGCTCGAAAAGAACGAGCTCATCGACCAGGACTCGAACCTGCGCGGCGTCGTGTACTGGGGCCATGCGCCCAACTCGCAGACGCGCGGCCTCGAGATGAAGAAGGCGATGGACAAGCTCGACCTGCTCGTGGTCGTCGATCCGTATCCTTCGGCAACCGCGGCGATGGCGGCGATGCCCGGCAAGCCCGAGGACCTCAATCCCAATCGCGCCGTGTACCTGCTCCCGGCGGCAACGCAGTTCGAGACGAGCGGTTCCGTCACCGCGTCGAACCGCTCGCTGCAATGGCGCGAGAAGGTGATCGAGCCGCTGTGGGAAAGCCGCAGCGACCAGATGATCATGTACCAGCTGGCCGACAAGCTCGGCTTCGGCAAGGAGCTGGTCAAGAACTACAAGATGCAGAAGGTCAAGGACATGGACGAGCCCATGCCCGAGGACATCCTGCGCGAGGTGAACAAGTCGAACTGGTCGATCGGCTACACGGGCCAGAGCCCCGAGCGCCTGAAGGCGCACATGCGCAACATGGCAGCGTTCGACGTGAAGACGCTGCGCTGCAAGGGCGAGATCAAGGACAAGCTCACCGGCTACGACCTCACCGGCGACTACTTCGGCTTGCCGTGGCCGTGCATGGGCACGCCGGAAATGAAGCATCCCGGCACGCACGTCCTGTACAACCCGAGCCTGCACGTGATGGACGGCGGCGGCAACTTCCGCGCGAACTTCGGCATGGAACGCAACGGCGTGAACCTGCTCGCGGAAGACGGCTCGTTCTCCAAGGGTGCGGAGATCACCACCGGTTATCCGGAATTCGACCACGTCCTGTTGAAGAAGCTGGGCTGGTGGGATGACCTGACCGATGTCGAGAAGGCCGCTGCGGAAGGCAAGAACTGGAAGACCGACTTGTCCGGCGGGATCATCCGCGTGGTCATGAAAGTGCACGGCTGCCACCCGTTCGGCAACGCGAAGGCGCGCGCGATCGTGTGGAACTTCCCCGACGGCATCCCGCAGCATCGCGAGCCGATCTACAGCACGCGGCCCGACCTCGTGGCGAAGTACCCGACACACGACGACAAGAAGGCCTTCTGGCGCCTGCCCACGCTGTACAAGACGCTGCAGCAGAAGAACGTGGAGGACAAGCTGGCGGACAAGTTCCCGCTGATCCTCACGTCCGGGCGCCTGACCGAATACGAAGGCGGCGGCGAAGAGACGCGCTCGAATCCGTGGCTGGCCGAATTGCAGCAGGAAGCCTTCGTCGAGATCAACCCGAAGGCGGCGGCGGCGCGCAACATCCGCAATGGCGACCGCGTGTGGCTGAAGACGCCCACCGGCGCGCAGCTCAACGTGCAGGCGATGGTGACCGAGCGCGTCGGGCCCGACACCTGCTGGATGCCGTTCCACTTCTCGGGGCGCTGGCAGGGCAACGACATGCTCGCGTACTACCCGAACGGCGCCGCACCTGTGGTGCGCGGCGAGGCGGTCAACACTGCAACGACGTACGGCTACGACAGCGTGACGATGATGCAGGAAACCAAGACGACGATCTGCAACGTCGAACGCGCTTAACCCGAGGAGCCGAGCAAATGGCACGAATGAAATTTGTCTGCGACTCGGAGCGTTGCATCGAATGCAACGGCTGCGTCACCGCCTGCAAGAACGAACACGAGATCCCGTGGGGCGTGAACCGCAGGCGCGTGGTCACGCTCAACGACGGCGTACCGGGCGAGCGCTCGATCTCGGTTGCGTGCATGCACTGCTCGGACGCGCCTTGCATGGCGGTCTGCCCGGTGCAGTGCTTCTACCGCACCGACGAAGGCGTGGTGCTGCACGACAAGGACGTGTGCATCGGCTGCGGCTACTGCAGCTACGCATGCCCCTTCGGGGCGCCGCAGTTCCCGGCTTCGGGCAACTTCGGCGTGCGCGGCAAGATGGACAAGTGCACGTTCTGCGCCGGCGGCCCGGAAGCCAACGGCTCGCAAGCGGAGTTCGACAAGTACGGGCGCAACCGCCTGGCCGAAGGCAAGCTGCCCGTCTGCGCCGAGATGTGCTCGACCAAGGCGCTCCTCGCCGGCGATGGCGACGTGGTGGCCGACATCTTCCGCAACCGCGTCGTCAAGCGCGGCAAGGGCGCGGAAGCATGGGGCTGGGGCACGGCGTACGGCTCGAAGCAAGCCGGCCAGCCCGGAGGCCAGAAGTCATGAGCAAAAGAATCATCTACGTGGTGTTTCCGCTGCTGCTGGCTGCGTGCGGCGAGCAGCCGCAGACCCTCGGCACCAACAGCAAGACCGACAAGCAGGCGTTCCAGGGCACGGGCGTCGCGCCGCCGTTCAGTGCCGCGGGATGGAAGGGCGGGGACAAGACGAGCTGGGAGCAGCACCTCAAGGTGCGCACCCAGATGGGCCAGAACGACTACAACAAGGTGCCGTGACCATGCGCATCGCGAAGACGTGCGTCGCGTTGTCGCTGTCGCTCTCGTGCGCCTTCGCATTCGCGCAGGCGGTCGGGCCGTCGCAATCGTCGGGTCCGAAAGCCGACGAAGTCCCGCCGGCGGCCAGCGGACCGGGCATGGGCGGCATCCAGGGCCAGAACATCCTCGAAGTCAAACCCGAGGTGAAGCCGGATGCGAGCTCCGACCCGAACTACATGAAGCAGTCGAACGGCGAGCGCAACCGCGTGCAGCCGGGCAACAACGCGCCGATGTACCGCGACGTGCAGCGCGGCATCGAGGGCTTCACCAACTACCCGAAGGACAAGTACCCCGAGATGGGCGTGCTGATCCAGCCGCCGGTGCAATACCCCGGCTCGATGTACACGACAGCCGGTGAGGCGTGGCGCCAGGTGCGCAACAACTGGCTCATCCCCTACGGCGGGTCGCTGATCCTGATCTGGGGCCTGGCTCTCGCGATCTTCTACTTCACGCGCGGGCGCATCGGGCACAACGACGCCGTCGGCGGCGGCGGCATGCTGATCGAGCGTTTCACGCCGTTCGAGCGCGCCGCGCACTGGACGAACGCGATCGCGTTCTGCGTGCTTGCGATCTCGGGCATCGTGATGGCGTTCGGCCGGTTCTTCATGCTGCCACTGCTCGGCAAGCAGCTGTTCGGGCCGCTGACGTACGTGCTGAAGAATCTCCACAATTTCTTCGGCCCCCTGTTCACCGTTTCGCTGGTCATCGTGATACTCACGTTCATCAAGGACGAACTGCCGCGCCGTGGTGACCTGGGCTGGCTCATCAAGCTCGGCGGTGTCTTCAACAAGGAAGGCGGCGAGCCCCCGACCCACCGCTTCAACGCGGGCGAGAAGGTCGTGTACTGGATGGGCGTCGTCGTGCTCGGCTGGTTCATCGTGAGTTCGGGCCTGTCGCTCGACGGGCTGTTGCCGATCCAGTACACGCGCCAGGTGATGCAGTGGTCGCACATGTTCCACAGCGTGGCGGCGGTGTTGATGATCTGCCTCATCGGCTTCCACATCTACCTCGGCACGGTCGGCGTGCGCGGCGCGTACACCGCGATGCGCCACGGTTACGTGGACGAAGCGTGGGCGCAGGAGCACCACGGCTACTGGTACGAAGACATCAAGTCCGGGAAGGTCCCGGCGCAACGCAGCCAACCCATCGGCGTCGCAAGCGAGCCCGGTGACGCGGCCCGGCCCGCCTGAGGAGAAGAGCGAATGAAAAAGACGTTGATCGCCCTCGCCGCAGCGGGCATCGCATTCTGTGTGGCCGCGAAGCTGCCCGCGCCCGACGATGCGGCAAAGGCCAAGGCCGCCGAAGCCGCCGCGAAAGCCGCATGGCAAGGCAAGGTGGATGCGTACATGCTTTGCAAGGTGCAGGACAAGATCGCCGCGAAATACGGCAAGCACGACGGCAAGCAGGACGCGAAGGCCACACCCGCCTCCGCGAAGCCCGCGGCATCCGGCGCATCGGCCGCCGCTGCGGGCTCGACGCCCACTCCTGCGGTGGCGTCGGCTCCACCGCCTTGCATGGACGCGGGCCCGTTCGCGTACAACCCGCCCGAACAGAAGCCGCTGGAGGCGTCGGAAGCGCATTCCCCCGCCGGGACCGCCGCGAGCCCCCCGAGCAACAGGGCGGAAGCGGCCAAGATGCAGCCATCGGGCAAGACCGCGACGAAGAAGTGACCGGCGCGGCGGGGGAATAATCTCCCATGTCCGCGCCCTTCCTCACGAACGCGCAAGCGCCGCTCACGCGCGAAGTCGAAACCGTCAACGAGCACGGCGAGCGCGGCGTCACGTCGATCCCCGCCGAGCGACCGCTCACGCTATATGTCGACCGGCGCGAGCTCGTCACGCTGATGACGCTGGGGGCGCATCCCGAATGGCTCGTGCTGGGCTACCTGCGCAACCAGCGGCTCGTGCAGTCGCTCGATGAAATCGCATCGATCACGGTCGATTGGGAGGTCGACGCGGCGGCGGTGAAGACGCGCCGCGGCATCGCGAAGTTCAAGGAGCGCACCGCCAAGCGCGTCGTCACGACGGGGTGCGGCCAAGGCAGCGTGTTCGGCAACATGATGGACGAGGTCGACTCGATCAAGCTGCCCGAAGCGAAGATGACCCAGGCGCAGCTGTACGCGATCGTCAACGCGATCCGCCTGCAGGAGAGCACGTACAAGTCCGCCGGCTCGGTGCACGGCTGCGCGCTGTTCGAAGGGGAGAAGATGCTGCTCTTCGTCGAAGATGTCGGCCGGCACAACGCGATCGACACGATCGCCGGATGGATGTGGCTGCAGGACACCGACATGCCCGCGCACGACAAGGTGTTCTACACGACGGGCCGACTGACCAGCGAGATGATCATCAAGTCGGCGCAGATGGGCGTGCCCATCGTGATCTCGCGCAGCGGTATCACGCAGATGGGCCAGCAGGTCGCGCAGCAGCTGGGCTTGTGCGCGATCGGCCGCGCGACCGGGCGGCATTTTCTTTGTTATGCGGGCGCGGACCGCCTCATCCTGCAGCCGGAGTTGGCCAAGGTGCGCGCGGTGGCATGATCGGCGCCGATGGCGCAAGAAATCCCCCGCCTCCCGCTGCACACCTGGATCGTCGAAGGCCTTCGCGCCGCTGTCCTGCTGCCGCCCCGCGTGCTGGCGGCACAGCCGACGGCTTTGCAACTCATCGCGCTGATCGTCCTCGCGTCGGCGATCGACGTGATGCTGGACCGCTGGGTGCTCGGCGGCGAGGCCCGCTTCGATACGCGGGGCCTGCTGCTCTCGTGGTGGAACGCCGGAGCCGTGGTCCTGCTCGCATGGGGGTTGTTGCCCCGCGAACCCGAAGACGGCGGCCCGCGGGGCGTCGCGACGTGGTTCGCGCTGTGGATCGTGGCGCTGATGCCCGCGAACACGATGGTGCAGCTCGTGCAGATCGCGCAGGCCCACGAAGTGCTGCCCGATTCCGAGCTGATGTCGTGGTTGCCGACGCTCACGGCATCGGTCTGGCTTGTCGCCGCCACGCTGCGCCTGGGCACCCATTTCGCGCTGCGTCCGGCGCTGAACATCGCGCTGACCGCGGGCCTCGCCGCGCTGTTCGCGCTGACGGCATGGCAGTTCCCCGACCGGCCCTGGCAATTGGACCCGAGCGAGCTCGCGCAACAGCAAAAGAGCGGGCTCGAGCTGTCGCAGGAAACCTTTGAAACGCAGCAAGCGCTGTGGGTGCAGGTCAACGCGAACCTGGCGGCGCAGCGCAGGGGCGTGAGCGATGTGTATGGCATTGTGTTCTCGCCTTACGCGGACGAGGAGGTGTTCCTGCGCGAGAGCACGCTGGTCAAAAAGGTGCTCGAAGAGCGGTTCGATGCGGCCGGACGGGTGATCCACCTCGCCAATCACGCGACCACTGCGGATTCGCTGCCGTGGGCCACGCCCCGCAACCTCGAGCGTGCGATCGACACGGTCGCGCGCAAGATGGACCGCGAGCACGACGTGCTGGTCGTGTACTTCACGTCGCATGGCGCCAGCGACTTCAAGCTGGCCGCTTCGAATCCGCCGCTTGCAGTCGACACCGTGAGTCCCGGAGAACTGCGGCAAGCGCTCGACAACGCGGGCGTGCGCAATCGCGTGATATTGATTTCCGCGTGCTATTCCGGCGGCTGGGTGGGCCCCCTGGCCGACGAAAACACGCTGGTGATGACGGCGGCCGACGCGACGCACACGTCCTTCGGGTGCGGTTCGCGCTCGGAGCTGACCTTCTTCGGCCGCGCGATGTTCGACGAACAGCTGCGCCATACGCACTCCTTCGAGCAGGCATTCGCCGCCGCGGTGCCGGTGATCCGCAAGCGCGAGCAGGAAGCCCACAAGGAGGACGGCTTTTCGAATCCGCAGATCAGCATGGGCGAGAAGATCCGGCCGGTCCTGCGCGAGCTCGAACAGCGGCTCGATGCGGGCGCGAGCAAATGAACTCATTCGCAGCTCAGACAACCGCGTTAGCCTCGCCCCCATGAACTCCGCCTGGCAGCTCGGCTGGCGCACGCTCTGGCGCGACCTTCGCGCGGGCGAGCTGCGGCTTTTGATCGTCGCGGTGACGCTGGCGGTTGCGGCATTGACCGCCGTGGGTTTCTTCGCCGACCGGCTGAAGGGCGGCCTCGCACGCGACGCGCGCGCGCTGCTCGGGGGCGATGCCGTCGTTGCCAGCGACAACCCGACGCCACCCTCGGTCGCCGACAAGGCGAAGCAACTCGGGCTCACGTCGATCACGACCGAGACGTTCCCCACGATGGCGCGCGCGACGGACGCGAAGGGCGGCGGCGCGCGGCTGGTCGCACTCAAAGCAGTGCCGGCCGGGTATCCGTTGCGCGGGCAGGTCAGCACGTCGACGAAATTCGAAGACGACGGGGCGCCGACGCGCGACATTCCGAAGCGCGGCGAAGCGTGGGTGGACGCAGCGCTGCTCGAAGGGCTGACCCTGGACGTCGGCGATGCGCTCATGCTCGGTGACATCCAGCTGCGCATCGATCGCATCATCACGATGGAGCCGGACCGGGGCGCAGGCTTCATGGCATTCGCCCCGCGCGTCATGATCAACGATGCCGACCTGCCGGCAAGCCGCTTGATCCTGCCCGCCTCCCGCGTGACGTACCGGTTCGCAGTTGCGGGTCCGGACAAGGCGGTCAACGAATTCGCCACCTGGGCCGAGGGACAATCGAAGCGCGCGGAGATTCGCGGGGTGCGCGTCGAATCGTTCGAGGCCGGACGCCCCGAGATGCGGCAGACGCTGGATCGCGCCGAGAAATTCCTGAGCCTCGTCGCATTGCTGGCTGCATTGCTCAGCGCCGTGGCCGTCGCACTTGCGGCGCGCGGATTCTCTTCACGCCATCTCGACGATTGCGCCATGCTGCGCGTGCTCGGGCAAAGCCAGCGCACCATCGCGTGGGCCTACACGATCGAGTTCGGCATCGTCGGATTGTTTGCGAGCGTCGCCGGTGTCGTCCTCGGGTTCGGCGTGCACTTCGTGTTCATCCGTATCCTGGCCGGCCTGGTCTCTTCCGGCTTGCCGGCACCGGGTGCGTGGCCCGCGCTGTTCGGCCTGGGCATGGGCCTGACCTTGCTCACTGCATTCGGCTTGCCGCCGGTGCTTCAGCTCGCGCAGGTGCCGCCGCTGCGCGTGATCCGGCGCGATGTCGGCAACCTCAAGCCGGCATCGCTGCTGGTGCTGGCCATTGGCGTCATTGGCTTTGCGGCGCTGCTGCTCGGTGCGAGCAGCGACGTCATGCTGGGCGGCATGGCGGTCGGTGGCTTCGCGGTCGCCGTCGTCCTGTTCGCAGCGCTGAGCTGGATCGCGGTGAAAGTGCTGCGAGTGATGGTGAACGAAGCGACGGCTCCGCGATGGCTCGTGCTGGCGACGCGGCAGATCTCGGCCCGCCCCGCGTATGCGGTGGTGCAAATCAGCGCACTGGCGGTCGGGTTGCTCGCGCTGGTCCTGCTCGTGCTCCTGCGCACCGACTTGATCTCGAGTTGGCAGCAGGCCACGCCACCCGATGCGCCCAACCGCTTCGTCATCAACGTGATGCCCGAGCAAAGCCGCGACTTCCAGGATGCGTTGCGCGCTGCGGGCGTGAACAAGTACGACTGGTTCCCGATGATCCGCGGGCGCCTCGTCGCGGTGAACGGCAAGACCGTCACGCCCGAGAGCTTCGGCGACGATCGCGCGCGGCGCCTCGTCGACCGCGAATTCAACCTGTCGCACAGCGCAAAACAGCCCGCGCACAACACGATCACCGCCGGCAGCTGGCGCGACGGCGAAGCGGATGCGATCAGTGTGGAGGAAGGCATCGCCAAAACGCTCGGCTTGAAGCTCGGCGACACGCTGCGCTTCGACATCGGCGGCATGCAAAAGGATGCGAAGGTCACGTCGCTGCGCAAGGTGGACTGGGGCTCGATGCGCGCGAACTTCTTCGTCATTTATCCGGTCGATGTCCTGAAGGACGTGCCGGCGACCTACATGAGCGCCTTCCGCGCGCCGCAGCGCAAGGGTTTCGACAGCGAACTCGTGAAGCGCTTCCCGAACATCACCGACGTGGACATGACGGCGACGATCAACCAGGTGCAAAGCGTGCTCGACAAGGTGATCCGCGCGGTGGAGTTCCTGTTCGGTTTCACGCTGGCAGCCGGCGTCGTCGTGCTTTTCGCGGCCGTGACGGCTACGCGCGAAGAGCGGGCCCGCGAATACGCGGTGATGCGTGCAGTCGGCGCGAGCGGCAAGTTGCTGGGACAGGTCCAGCGTGCGGAGCTGGCCGGCGTCGGGTTGCTCGCGGGATTTTTGGCGAGCGTCGTCGCCAGCGTCATCGGCTGGGCCATGGCGCACTACGCCTTTCAATTCGAGTGGACCGCATCCCCTTGGGTCCCCCTCTTCGGCGCGTTGGCAGGTGCCGCGCTGGCGCTCGCGGCAGGCTGGTGGGGCTTGCGCGAGGTGTTGAATCGTCCCGTCGTCGAAACACTGAGGAGGGCTGCGGAGTGACGCCCTTCGAGACCATCGGCGGCGAAGGGAAGGTCAAGGCGCTCGTCGATCACTTCTACGACCTGATGGACCTCGAGCCCGCGTACGCGGACCTGCGGCGCGTGCATGGCACCGAGCTCGAAAGGGCGAGGCAGAACCTGTTCTGGTTCCTGTGCGGCTGGCTGGGCGGCCCGCCGCATTACGAGAGCCGCTTCGGCCATCCGCGCTTGCGTGCGCGTCACCTGCCGTTCGTGATCGGGATCAGGGAGCGCGACCAGTGGCTCGCGTGCATGGACCAGGCGATGGGGGACGTGGGCGTCGACGAAAGCTTGCGGGGGAAATTGCGCGAATCGTTCGCGCAGACCGCGGACTGGATGCGCAACTCACCCGGCTAGGCCGCCGGCCCCGCCGGCCGCAGCAACACGACGACAGCGCCCGCGCCGCCTTCATCGGCCCGCGCCTGGACGAACGCCAGCACCTCGTTCTTCTGCGCAAGCCAGCTGTGCACCTTGCCCTTCAGCACCGGCGTCTTGCCCGGCGAGCCGAGCCCCTTGCCATGCACGACCCGCACGCAACGCAAGCCGCGCTTGATCGCATCCCGCATGAAGGCCGACAGCGCTTCGCGCGCCTCCTCGCGCCTGAGGCCGTGCAGGTCGATCTCGCCCTGGATGGTCCAGCCGCCCTTGCGCAGCTTCCGGATCACGTCGATGCCGACGCCGTCGCGGCGGAAGCTCAGGGCCTCGTCGATCTCCAGCAGCGTCGTTGCGTCGAACTCGTCGCTGATCGACTCATGCAGCACGCGTTGCTCGTCGAGTTGCTGTTGCACGGCGACAGGCGCAGGCTGTTCGGGAGTGTGGTGCACGCGCTTGTGCCGCGAGGTGTGCTCGCGCAGCGGCGTGACCTCGCCGGCGGCGCGCACGAACAGCGTGCGCTCGGCGTGCGACTTGCGCTCGGCCTCTTGCCGCGCCTTGTCCTGTTCGGCGGCGCGCCTTTGCTGTTCGGCGAGTTTCCTGCCAATCGCCTGCAGGTCCTGGAGCGATTTGAACTTCACTTCGATGATTTCTAGAGCAGGCCCTTTTCGGCCATGGACAGCGCATCGCCCGGCGCGACGATCACGTGATCGAGCACCCGCACGTCGATCAGCGCCAACGCGGACTTGAGCGTCTGCGTGAGGGCCTCGTCTGCGCGCGACGGTTGCACCGTGCCGCTCGGGTGGTTGTGTGCCAGCACGACGGCAGCGGCTTCGAGCTGCAATGCGCGGCGCACGACTTCGCGCGGATACACGCTTGTTTGAGTGAGCGTGCCGCGGAACAGTTCCTCCATCGCGACGAGGCGGTTTTGCGCATCGAGGAAGAGCACCGCGAACACTTCGTGCGGCCGGTGCGCGAGGTGCAGTTGAAGGTAGTGCTTCACGGCGTCCGGCGAGCCGAACACTTCGCGTTCCTTCAGCTGCTGCGACATCGCACGGCGCGCCAGCTCGATCACCGCGAGCAGTTCGGCGCGCTTGGCGCTGCCACCGAGGCCCTTGACCTTCTTCAGGTCCTCCGCCGCCGTATGCAAAAGTCCCGCGAAACCGCCGAAGGTCCCCAGAACTTCTTCCGCCATCACCAGGACGCCGCGCTCCCTGGTTCCCGTGCGCAGCAGCAGGGCCAGCAGCTCGGTATCGGAAAGCGCCGACGCGCCGCGGGCCAGCAGCTTCTCGCGTGGGCGCGCATCGGCGGGAAGGGCTTTGAGGGACATGGGAGAATGAGGGCCAGTTTATCGGCACTCCCATGGCTTCGAACACGGTCGAGCCCGGCTCCTTCCTCACTTTGCATTACCGGCTGGCGGGGCCCGAGGGCGACATCATCAACACCTTCCGCGACAAGCCCGCGACGCTGACGCTCGGCACGGGCGAGCTTTCGCCCGCGGTGGAGAAGCACCTCATCGGGCTGGAAGAAGGCGCGCACCGCACCTTCGACATTCCCGCGGGAGAATGCTTCGGCCAGCGCAATGCGGACATGGTGCAATGGGTCGCAAAGGCGCTGTTGCACAAGCTGGGAGACGCTAATGAGCAGTACCACGTCGGCGAGGCGGTGCAGTTTCCCACTCCGGATGGGCTGTCGAGCTACGCGGGCCACGTGAAGCAGGTCGGGGACGATTCGGTGCTCTTCGATTTCAACCATCCACTGGCGGGCCAGCCCGTGACGTTCGAAGTGAAAGTGATCGGCGTGCTGTGAGCGAAGGCGCCGTCAAGGAAATCGTCCTGGCCGAGCCGCGCGGCTTTTGCGCGGGCGTGGACCGCGCGATCGAGATCGTCGAGCGCGCGCTCACGAAATTCGGCGCACCGATCTATGTGCGGCACGAGATCGTGCACAACACCTTCGTCGTCAACGACCTCAAGGCCCAGGGCGCGATCTTCATCGAGGATCTCGACGAAGTGCCGCCCGGCGCGACGCTCGTGTTCTCCGCTCACGGCGTGAGCAAGGCGATCGAGCAGGAGGCGATGCGCCGCGGCTTCACCATCTTCGATGCCACCTGCCCGCTGGTCTCCAAGGTGCACGTCGAGGTCGCCAAGCTTGCGAAAGAAGGCTACGAGTTCATCATGATCGGCCACAAGGGCCACCCGGAAGTCGAAGGCACGATGGGGCAACTCGATTCGGGGATCCATCTCGTGCAGGATGTGGGCGACGTCGCGAACGTGCAGCCGTCGCAGACTGAGCGGCTCGCAGTGGTCACGCAAACGACCTTGTCCGTCGACGACGCGGCGGAGATCTCTGCGGCAGTGAAGGCGCGCTTCCCGAAGATCCGCGAGCCGAAGCAGCAGGACATCTGCTACGCCACGCAGAACCGGCAGGACGCGGTAAAGATGATTGCGAAGACGGTGGACGTGTTGATCGTGGTCGGCAGCCCGACCAGTTCCAACAGCAACCGCTTGGCCGAACTCGCGCGCAAGCTCGGCGTGCCGAGCTACATGGTCGACAGTGTCGACGACCTGAAGCCGGAATGGATCGAAGGCAAGGAACGCGTGGGGCTCACCGCAGGCGCATCGGCGCCCGAGTTGCTGGTGAAGGCCGTGATCCGCCACATCCGTGCGATGGGCGCCGTCACGATCCGCAAGATGGACGGCATCCAGGAGACAGTGAAGTTCCCCCTGCCCAAGGGGCTGAAGCTGTGAACCGCGCCGAGATCGAACGCGCGGCGCAACGCTTCGAGCGCGAATATGCGCATTTCATCCGCCGCACGCCGCTGTGGAAACTGCCGGGCCAGCCCCTCGGCGTTCCGAATGAAGAGGTGTGGCTCAAGCTCGAACACCTGCAGGCCAGCGGCAGCTTCAAGGCGCGCGGCATGCTCAACCGGTTGTTGTCGCACCCGATCCCCGCGAGCGGCGTGATTGTCGCTTCGGGCGGCAACGCCGGTATCGCAACCGCCGCGGCGGCGCGCGAGCTCGGTGTGAAGTGCGAAGTGTTCGTGCCGACCGTGTGCAGCGCGGCCAAGCAGCAGAAGCTGCGTGAGCTCGGTGCGCACGTCGTCGTCACCGGCACCGTTTATGGCGAGGCACTCGAAGCGTGCAACGTGCGGCAGAAGCAGACCGGTGCGCTCCTCACGCACGCGTACGACCAGCCCGAGGTCGTCGCCGGCGCGGGCACCATCGGCAGGGAAGTCGAAGAGCAGGGCGGTGCGTTGCCCGATGCGGTGCTGGTCAGCGTCGGCGGCGGCGGACTGATCGCGGGGATCGCGTCGTGGTTCGAAGACCGCACCCGGGTGATCGCGCTCGAGCCCGAGCTCGCGCCCACGCTGTATCGTGCGCGCGCCGCGGGGGCTCCAGTCGACGTTGCGGTCAGCGGCGTTGCCGCGGATTCGCTCGGAGCGAAGCGCGTGGGCGCGCTCGCCTGGGACATCACCCAGCGCTGGGTGAAAGAGTCGTACCTGCTCGGCGACGGTCCGATCCGCGATGCGCAGCTGAAGCTCTGGAAAGATTTCAAGCTTGCCGTGGAGCCATCGGCGGCGTTGACCCTTGCGGCACTGCGCAATGGCATCGCGAAAGAGGCGCGGCGGGTTTGCCTCGTGATCTGCGGGGCGAATCTCGATCCTGCCACTCTTGCGTAGGCGACCGCGGCCATAATCCGCCGCATGCCTTCGTATGCCGACCTCCGCCTCGAAACACCGCGGCTCGTGCTGCGTCCTTTCCGCCATGCGGATGCGGCCCACCTCATGGCGGTCTATTGCGACCCCGAAGTCTTCCGTTACGTGCCGATCGGTGACTGGAAGCACATCGACGAGGCGCACCAACGCATCGCACGCGACATCAATGCAATGGCCGCGGGCGAGATGATCCGCCTCGCGATCGAGCGCCGCGAGGACGCGCGCGTGCTGGGCGAAGCGCTGGTTTTCAAGTTCGATCTCGCGAGCAAGCGCGCGGAGCTGGGTTACGCGCTCGCGCGCGAGGCCTGGGGCTGCGGCTATGCGGCTGAAGCACTGCCGCCGCTGGTGGATTACGCCTTTCGACAGCTGGGGCTCAATCGCCTCGAAGCCACGATCGACCCGCGCAATGCCGCTTCCGCGAAGGTGGTGGAACGCCTGGGCTTCCGGCACGAAGGCACGCAGCGCGAGCACTACATCATGCGCGGCGAAATGACGGACAGCGGGCTCTATGGCCTGCTGCGCCGTGAGTGGGAAGCGCGCGGGGCCGCATGAAGATCCACGGCAGCTGCCACTGCGGCAACATCGCGTTCGACCTGGACTGGGAGCCGCAGCCCAGGGAGATTCCTGCTCGCGCCTGCACGTGCAGCTTCTGCCAGAAGCACGGCGGGGTGTGGACGTCCAATCCGCAGGGCCGGCTCGACGTGCGCGTGTCGGATCCGTCGCAGGTTTCGCGCTACACGTTCGGAACGAAGACGGCGCAGTTCCACATCTGCTCGCGATGCGGCGCCGTGCCCGTGGTCACGAGCGAAGTCGGCGGCACGACGTATGCCGTGGTCAGCGTCAACGCATTCGACAACGTCGACCCATCGCTTCTCAAGCGGGCGAGCGCCACCTTCGACGGCGAATCGGAGGGCGACCGCCTCGCGCGCCGCGCCCGCAACTGGATTCCGCACGTGCGCTTCCACACCACGCCATGAGCTTCGTTACCAAGCCGCTCACCTCGGCGAACTTCGCCGACTTCGAAGCGATCTTCAACTCGCGAGGCTGCTCGATCGCGCGCGCCTGCTGGTGCATGTTCTACCGCAAGACCGGCGGCAACGAGTGGGGCAAGGCCGACTACGCGAAGGTCAAGAAGAAGAACCACGACGAGATCAAGGCGCTGGCGGACGACGGCGGGCAGGTCGGCCTCATCGGCTATCGCGACGGCGTGCCGGTGGGTTGGGTGTCGTTCGGCCCCCGCGAAGACTTCAAGCGGCTGGAGAATTCGACCATCATGAAGGCGGTGGACGACCAGCCGGTGTGGTCGATCATCTGCTTCGTCGTGCCTTCCGAATACCGGGGGCAGGGGATCGCGCGCAAATTGCTCGACGCCGCCATCGCGTTTTGCCGGAAGAAGAAAGTGAAGCTCGTCGAGGCGTATCCGGTGGACAAGGACGGGCACAGCGCGGACACGAGCATGTGGTTCGGCCCGAAGGCGATGTTCGACGATGCGGGCTTCGAGGAAGTCGCGCGCCGCAAACCCACGCGGCCCGTCGTGCGCCTGAAGGTCGTTTGAGATGGTGCACATACGAATCGAGCCGCCGGACCAGCCCGAGGCGATCGCGCTGATCGACGCGCTCGATGCGTACCAGAGGCCGCTGTATCCCGCCGAGAGCCATCACGGCATCGACATCGATGCGCTGCGCCAACCAAACGTGGTGTACGCACTGGCGCGCACGGCGGAAGGCGAAGCCGTCGGGTGCGGCGCAGTCGTGGTCGAGGGAAGCTGGGCCGAACTCAAGCGCATGTTCGTGCCGCCGCCGCACCGCGGCCGGGGCATCGCACAGGCGCTGCTTTCATTCCTGGAAGCCGAGGCGATGCATCGCGGTGTCGAATGGCTGCGGCTGGAAACCGGCTTCCTGCAGCCCGAAGCGCTGCGGCTCTACGAACGCGCCGGATTCGTGCGGCGGGGGCCGTTCGGCGACTACGACGATGACCCGCACTCGGTCTTCATGGAAAAGCGGCTCGCAGTTCATTAAGATTTTCGGCGAGGAGACAAGACATGAGATCCATTCAAGCAGCGATCGCCACTTGCATCGCGCTCGCCGCCTGCGCGAGCACCGCCCCCGCACCGCTTGCGCGCGGCGAGACCGCACGCCAGCAAGTCGTGGCGACGGAGCGCGCGTTCGCGAAGTCGATGGCCGACCGCGACCTCAACGCGTTCGGCAGCTTCCTGTCGCAGGACACCGTGTTCTTCTCCGGACCGAAGCCCCTGCACGGCAAGCAGGCGGTCATCGACTTCTGGTCGCGCTTCTACGCAAAGCAGGATGCGCCGTTCTCGTGGGAACCCAAGGTGGTCGAGGTCATGGACACGGGTGAACTTGCGCTGTCCAGCGGGCCTGTGTACGACCCGCAAGGGAAGCTCTTCGCGTGCTTCAGCTCGATCTGGCGGCAGGAAAATCCCGGCCAGTGGAAGATCGTGTTCGACCGCGGCAGCGGCGCGCAGGAATGCGACAAGCAATGAGCGCGCAGGTGTTCGACGGCGGGTGTGACTGCAAGTACGTCCGCTACCGGATGAAGAGCCGGCCGCTCTACGTGCACTGCTGCCATTGCCGGTGGTGCCAACGCGAAACCGGCACTGCGTTCGCGTTGAACGCGATGATCGAGGCGGAGCGCGTCGAGCTGCTCGGTGGCGAGCCCGATGTGATCGACACGCCGAGCAACAGCGGCAAGGGCCAGCTGATCGCACGGTGCCCGAAGTGCCATGTGGCGGTGTGGAGCAACTACGGCGGCTTCGTGCACGTGCGCTTCGTCCGCGTGGGCACGCTGGACAACCCGGATGCCCTGCCGCCCGACATCCATATCTTCACGGAGAGCAAGCAGCCGTGGGTGGTGCTGCCGCCGGGCGCCAACGTGGTCACGCAGTACTACGACATCAAGCAGTACTGGCCGGCCGAAAGCATCGAGCGGCGCCGCGTCCTGCGCGAGAAGCTCGGGCTGCCCGGCTAGGCGCGGCCGATAATCAGCCCCCATGGAAACCAAATGGCTCGAGGATTTCGTGAGCCTCGCGGAGACGCGCAGCTTCAGCCGCTCGGCGCAGCTGCGGCACGTGACGCAGCCGGCGTTCTCCCGGCGCATCCAGGCCCTCGAAGCGTGGGCGGGCACGGACCTCGTCGATCGCAGCTCGTACCCGACGCGCCTCACGCCGGCGGGTGAGACGCTGTATGCGCAGTCGCTCGAAGTGCTGCAGGCGCTGCAAAGCACGCGTGCGATGCTGCGCGGCCACTCGGCGGCGGGGCAGGACGTCATCGAGTTCGCGGTACCCCACACGCTCGCGTTCACGTTTTTCCCCGCGTGGGTCTCGTCGCTGCGCGAGAAGTTCGGCCCGATCAAGAGCCGGCTGATCGCGCTGAACGTGCACGACGCCGTGATGCGGCTGGTCGAAGGCAGCTGCGACATCTTCATCGGCTACCACCACTCGTCGCAACCGTTCCAGCTCGATGCCGACCGCTACGAGATGGTCACGCTCGGCGAGGAAAGCCTCGCGCCGTACTGCAAGCCGGACGCCAACGGAGAGCCGATGTTCAAGCTGCCTGGCCGCGCGAGCACGCCGCTGCCGTACCTCGGGTACGCGCCGGGGGCGTATCTCGGCCGTGTCACGGACCTGATCCTCAAACAGGCGGCCACGCCGATCCACCTCGATCGTGTGTACGAAACCGACATGGCCGAAGGCCTCAAGGTGATGGCGCTCGAGGGCCACGGCATCGCGTTCCTGCCGTATTCCGCGGTGAAGAAGGAGCTGCGCGGCAAGCGCCTCGTGAGTGCCGCAGGTGCCCTCGAGGGCCTCGAGATGGCGATGGACGTGCGCGCTTATCGGGAGAAACCCGTAGGCAAGGAGTCGTCGAAGGGCACGGCGCAGGCCTTGTGGGAGTACCTGCGCAAAGTATAAATTTCTTGCATGGGCCGCCGCGCAAACGGCATTGGCGCGGCGAAGCCCCCGCCCCTACAGTTCGCGCCACTGTGACAAGCACGCACCGCATCGAGCACGACTTCCTCGGCGACAGGCCCATTCCTGCCGACGCGTATTGGGGCGTGCACACCGCGCGCGCAGTCGAGAACTTCCCCATCTCCGGCACCGCGGTGTCGGCCATGCCGCAACTGGTGATCGCGTTCGCGCATGTGAAGAAGGCTGCGGCGCGCGCCAACCTGCAATTGAAGGTGCTCGACGAAAGGCGCGCCGCTGCCATCGCTGCGGCGTGCGACAAGTTGATCGCGGGCGAGTACCGCGACCAGTTCGTCGTCGACGTGATCCAGGGCGGCGCGGGCACGTCGACCAACATGAACGCCAACGAGGTGATTGCGAACGTCGCGCTCGAAGTGATGGGCGAGGCCAAGGGGCGCTACGACATCCTGCACCCGAACGACCATGTCAACGCGTCGCAAAGCACGAACGACGTGTACCCGACGGCGGTGCGCATCGCGTTGTGGAAGGCGATCGACGACCTGCTCGAAGCGATGTCCTTCTTGCGCGCCGGTTTCGAAGTGAAAGCTCGCGAATTCGCGAACGTCCTGAAGATCGGCCGCACGCAACTGCAGGATGCCGTGCCGATGACGCTCGGCCAGGAGTTCTCCGCGTATGCCGTGATGCTGGAAGAGGACGAAGAGCGCTTGCGCGAAGCGCGCGCGCTGATCCAGGAAGTGAACCTCGGCGCGACAGCCATCGGCACCGGCATCAATGCACCGGCGGGTTACGCCGACCTCGCGATCGAATTCCTCAGGCAAGGCTCGGGCATCCCGGTCGTGAAGGCGAAGAATCTCGTCGAAGCCACGCAGGACACCGGCGCGTTCGTGCAGCTGTCAGGCGTGCTCAAGCGCGTGGCGGCGAAGCTGTCCAAGACCTGCAACGACCTGCGCCTGCTCGCCAGCGGCCCGCAAGCGGGCTTCGGCGACATCAAGCTGCCGCCGCGGCAAGCCGGCTCCTCGATCATGCCGGGCAAGGTAAACCCCGTGATCCCGGAAGTGGTCAACCAGGTGGCGTTCGAAGTGATCGGCAACGACGTGACGGTCACGATGGCGTCCGAAGCCGGGCAATTGCAGCTCAATGCCTTCGAGCCCATCATGGGCTGGAGCCTGTTCAAGAGCATTTCGCACCTTGCGCGGGCCTGCCGCACGCTGCAGGACAACTGCGTGGCCGGCATCGAAGCGAACCATGAACTGCTGGCGCGCCGCGTGCGCGAGTCGGTCACGCTCGTCACCGCCTTGAACCCGATCATCGGGTACGAGAACGCGGCGAAGATCGCCAAGACGGCGATCGCCACGGGAGAACCCATCGACGTCGTGGCCGAGCAGCTCGGCATCATGTCGCGCGCCGAAATGGCGAAGCTGCTGGTTCCCGAGAAGCTGACCCAGCCCTTGCGGCTGGAAAAAGCCGGGGGCGAAGCGGGCACGAAGCCTGCATGAACCCCGGCGCGAGCCGGGTAGTTCCGGGTATTCCCGGCGCACCGAATCCCTAGAATCCCGTTCTGCAATGACACCGTTTCACCACAGGAGACTCGTATGAAGAAGCATCTGCTCGCCCTCGCCCTCGGCACCCTTGCCGCCGGCGCGGCTTTCGCGCAGGCCAACGACACGCTGGCCAAGGTCAAGCAAACCGGCCTGATCACCATGGGCGTGCGCGATTCGTCGGGTGCCCTGTCGTACACGCTGGGTGACGGCAAGTACGTCGGCTACCACGTCGAGATCTGCGAGCGCGTCATCGCCAACATCGAGAAGGCCGCCGGCCGCAAGCTGCAGGTGCGCTACCAGCCGGTCACTTCGCAGAACCGCATTCCCCTCGTCGCCAATGGCACGGTGGACATCGAGTGCGGCTCCACCACCAACAACATGGCGCGCCAGAAGGACGTGGATTTCCTTCACACCACCTACGTCGAGGAAGTGCGCATCGCCACCAAGGGCTCGAGCGGCATCAACGGCATCAAGGACCTCGCGGGCAAGACGGTCGCCACCACGACAGGCACCACGTCCGTGCAACTGCTGCGCAAGCATGAGCGCGCGAACAACGTCGACTTCAAGGAAATCTTCGGCAAGGACCACTCCGACTCGTTCCTGCTTCTCGAATCCGGCCGCGCGGATGCCTTCGTGATGGACGGCCAGATCCTCGCCGGCAACATCGCGAACTCGAAGAATCCCGGCGAATACAAGATCGTCGGCGAGCCGATCAGCGTCGAGCCCATCGCGATCATGGTGCGCAAGAACGACAGCATCAAGAAGATCGGCAACGACACGATCGACGCCATGGCCAAGTCGGGCGAGCTGTCCAAGCTTTACGACAAGTGGTTCGTCGGCCCGATCCCGCCGAAGAACGCGAAGCTGAACCTGGTGGCCAGCACCGCGACCAAGGGCGCGTGGGCCACACCCAACGACAAGCCGGTCGAGGACTACCTCAAGAAGTAATCCCGCCCAAGGGCCGGGACCGCAAACCCCGCGCGGAGCTATTGCCCCCGCGGGGTTTCTGTTGTTGAATGGATGAGGTGCCCGCAACGGGCACTTCGAACGAACAAACGCATAGAGGGGCCGACAAGTCATGAGTTGGGACTGGGCGGTTTTCTGCCGGAACACGTCCGATGGCACGGTGGAAGCCACGTGCTGGGCCAAGGGCGCCGACATCACGTATCTCGAGTGGATGATCCACGCGTGGGGCTGGACGCTCGCCGTGGCGGTGTGCGCCTGGTTCATCGCAATGATCGTGGGCTTCGGGGTGGGCGTGACCCGCACGCTGCCCAACAGCCCGATCGCCGCGCGCATAGCGAACGGGTGGGTCGAGTTGTTCCGCAACATCCCGATCCTGGTGCAGTTGTTCCTGTGGTACTTCGTGGTGCCGAAGGCTTTCCCCGTGTTCCAGCAGGTGCCGGGTTTCCTGCTGGTGATCTTCGCGCTGGGGTTCTTCACGTCTGCGCGCATTGCCGAGCAGGTGAGGGCGGGCGTCCAGGCGCTGTCACGCGGCCAGCGTTATGCAGGCATGGCAGTGGGCTTCACCACGTGGCAGACGTATCGCTACGTCCTGCTGCCGATGGCGTTTCGCATCATCCTCCCGCCGCTCACGAGCGAGTCGATGAACCTGCTCAAGAACTCGTCGGTGGCTTTCGCGGTGTCGATAGCCGAACTCACATGGTTTGCGACGCAGGCGCAGGAAGAGACCTCACGCGGCATCGAGATCTACATCGGGGTGACTGCGCTGTACGCGGCGTCGGCCTTCCTGGTGAACCGCGTCTTCGCGTTCATCGAAAGGCGCATGCGCATCCCGGGCTACATCGTCGCCTGCACCGGCGCGGGGGGCCACTGAGATGGGCAATCTCGACCTCACCTGGATCAGCTGGGACGTCATCAGCAAGTTCGTTGCGACGGGCTTCTGGTTCTCGATCGAGCTGACGGCGATCTCCACGCTCGGCGGCATTTTCTTCGGCACGCTCCTGGCGCTGATGCGCCTGTCGGGACGCGCCGGGCTGGCGCTGCCGGCCACGGCATTCGTCAACGGCATGCGTTCCATCCCGCTGGTGATGGTGATCCTGTGGTTCTACCTGCTGGTGCCGCTGGTCATCGGCCGGCCGATCGGCGCCGAGTATTCCGCCATCATCACCTTCGTCGTCTTCGAGGCCGCGTACTTCTCGGAGATCATGCGCGCGGGCATCCAGTCGATCCCGCGCGGGCAGGTGTATGCCGCGCAGGCAATGGGCATGACATACGGCCAGCAGATGCGCCTGGTGATCCTGCCGCAGGCCTTCCGCAACATGCTGCCGGTGCTGCTCACGCAGACCATCATCCTGTTCCAGGACACCTCGCTGGTCTACGCCATCAGCGCGTACGACATGCTCAAGGGCTTCCAGAACGCCGGCAAGATCTACGGCCGCAC
>DATLBJ010000187.1:0-11145 GCA_035526975.1 Ramlibacter sp. | reverse complement strand
TGCGCGATTCGCCGAGGTCGTGGACGGAAATGCCCGAGAAGCCGAACGTTTCGCCGCCGACGGAGGCCGATTCGCCCGTGGAGCCCTGGATCGAGGGCAAGCGCTGCATCAGGTCGACCACCGAAGTGGCGCCGCTGCGCTGGATTTCTTCGCGCGAGATGATTTGGACGGGAAGCGCCGTTTCGGCGTCGACGCGACGAATCGATGAACCAGTGATTTCCACCCGCTCCAGCGACGTTTGCTGCGCAAAGGTGGTTTGCGAAGCCATCAACGCTGCGGTGCCCCAAAGCGCCGTGATTGCAGCGCGCGAGACAACGGTCCTTCTAAACCTTTGTGTATCGGTTCTCATGAGTTCTCCAGACTTGATCCTGCCGAGATGAAGGGGCGATGCCTCGCGGCCTCGCCCCGCAATTCGGACGGCGCGTGAACGCAAAAGCGTTCATGCCGACCATCCAGTCGGTGTTTTTACACGCGCGTGACATGCGCGTCACTTCAGTCTTGCCCGAAAACGGCCTGTTTGTTGCCCAAAAACATCGAAGAAAGTTGTGCCGCCGCAAGCGTGTTTCGCTAAAAGAAAAAGCCCGCGCGAGGCGGGCTTTGTTCGGGGCGTTTACAGGCGCTTTACTTTACTCGTTCACCTTGAAGGAGAACTCCTGCGTCGCGATCATGTCGCCGCCGCTCGTAATGCACTTGTACTGCATCATCGCTTCGCGCACCGCGTTGTGGAAGATGCGCGGCCCGGACTGGATTTCCACGCCGACCACCCGGCCATCACGGATCGTCGCCTGCGCTCTCACGACGCCGCTGGAGCCGTCACGCAATGCCTGGCGCGGCATCTCTGGCTTGACCTGCGTGGGACACGCGACTCCGATCTCCTGCCGCCCGGTGGGCGCAGGCGGAGCCGCGGGCGGCGGCGGCGGTGCGATGACCGCGGGCGTGGGCGGCGGTGTCTGCACCGCCGTGATCGAAGGCGCCGTGACGGGCGGAGTCACTTCAGGCGGCGGCACGAACGGCGGCGGCGGGGCCTCCACCTTCGGTGTCTGCGGCTTGACGATTTCCTTCGGGGGCGGCGGAGGCGGCGGCGGGATGATCACTTCCTGGATCACGGCCGCTTCGAGCGGCTTCTTGATGATCTTCAGGGCGTTGATCGCCGTGCCCGTGATCAGCGCCCACAGCACGATCGCGTGGACGACGAGCACGAATCCCCATCCGATCAGGCGGCGCGTCGGATCCTGCTGGCCGTACTTGCGATGGTGCAGCGGGATGTTCTGGTTGGCGGCGGCGGCTGTCATTGGACGAACTGCTCGTGGCCGATCACGGCCACCTTGTTGAGCCCCTTGCGTTTGGTCGACGACAGGACGTTGGCGAACACGGCGTAGCCGCAGTCCTTGTTGGGGCGGATGTGCACCTCGGGCTGCGGTGCCATCGTGGACACCAGTTCCATCTTCTGTTCGAGTTCCTGCGCGCCGACCGGCAGGCCCTGCCAGTAGACGACGCTCTTCTCGTCGATGTCGATCTGCACTTTTTCGGGGGGGGCCTGTGTCGGCGGTGCACCGACCGGCATCTCGAGGTTGACCGCGTGCAGCTGGATCGGGATGGTGATGATCAGCATCACCAGCAGCACCAGCATCACGTCGATCAGCGGCGTGGTGTTGATGTCGATCATGACCTCGGGGTCTGCGCCACCGAAGCGTCGGGATTTCATGCTGGGTTCCTTTCGCTTCGCATCAGCTGCCGCTCAGGGGCGGCGGCTCGGTGATGAAGGCGACCTTGGTGATGCCGGCGCGCTGGCAGGCCAGCAGCACCTTGCCCACGCCCGCGTAGCGGGCAGTGAGGTCACCGCGAATCTGCACTTCGGGCTGGGGCTTCAGGACCGAGACCTTCTTGAGCTTGTCGACGAGGAAAGCCTCGTCGGGCACCTTGGCGTCGTACCAGTAGACGTTGCCCTGCGTGTCCACCGAGATGATCACGTTTTCGGGCTTCGTTTCGCGAATGTCCACGCGCTCCTTGGGGAGCGTCACGGGAATCGACGTCGTCACCACGGGGATGGTGATCAGGAAGATGATCAGAAGCACCAGCATCACGTCCACGAGGGGCGTGGTGTTGATGGCGGAGATGACGTCGTCTTCTTCCGCCGGACCGACAGCCATTGCCATGGCTTGACTCCTAGAGTGGGTTTCGCAGGAAAGGCGCGCTTACGCGGCCTTGCCCGCGGAGCCCACGATCACGGCGTTGAGTTCATCGGCGAACTCGCGCACTTCGTCCATCACCGCCTTGTTGCGGCGGGCGAGGTAGTTGTACGCGAGCACTGCGGGAATGGCGACCGCCAGGCCGAGCGCCGTCATGATCAGCGCTTCGCCGACGGGGCCCGCGACCTTGTCGATCGAGGCCTGGCCGGAGATGCCGATGGCCGTCAGTGCGTGATAGATGCCCCACACCGTGCCGAACAGGCCGACGAACGGGGACGTGGAACCGACGGTGGCGAGGAAAGCAAGGCCCGCTTGCGTGTTCGCATGGACGCGATCCACGGCGGCCGTGATGCTCATGGGGATCCAGTCGGCCATCGGGATGTGGCTCTTGAGGCCGGCATGGTCGTTGGTCGCGGCGACGCCGGCTTCCGCGATGAAGCGGTAGGCGCTGTTCTTCTCGAGCGCGCCGGCCGCCTGGCTGACCGTCGGCTGGACCCAGAACTTCTGGTCCACCGTGCGCGAGTGGCGGTTCATCTTCGATTGCTCGAGGAACTTGGTGATCAGGATGTACCAGCTGCCGATCGACATGATCGCCAGGATCACCAGCACCGCGCGTGCGATGTTGTCCGAGCCCTTCCACAGCGCTTCGATGCCGTAGGGGTTGTCGATGGTGCCGGCGTCAGCCGCGGCAGGCTTCTTCTGCGACGCGGCCTGGGCGGCAGCGGCGGCAGGGGGCGTCGACGTGTCGCTTGCGACAGCGGCCGGGGCCGTGGCGGAAGCCGCCGGGGCCTGCGCGTACGCGGGGGATTGCACGAGGAGTGCGAGGGGCAGCACCGCGAGGGCCGCTGCGCGAATGAAGATGGCCGAAGTCCGCAAGATGATTCCTTTGACTTTTGGGATTCAAAAGGCTGTTGAATACGCGAGGTGCCTGTAGGTGCCACGCGCTTTCTTGAACCGTGTGGCGCCCGGTAGGGTCCCCACCTTTGTCCAAACCGACGAGTATAGTTTGTAAGCCGCGTGCGAAAAACCACCCGCGAGTGCGAGGGCCTCAGGATTACTACCGAGACGGCCGCGCCGTTCGACCAGAACCGGGCAGTTCGTCGCAAGAAGCAAGCCAATCCACAGCGCCGGGGCCGAAATCGCGCGACGCTATAATCGCAGGCTGACAATAAAAAGAGGCCGGTGTAGCTCAGTTGGTAGAGCAGCTCATTCGTAATGAGAAGGTCGAGGGTTCGACTCCTTTCTCCGGCACCAACACGATTCAAGACAAGGGCGCTTTGGGCGCCCTTGTTTTTTTGGCCGGCTACCTCGCTGCGCAAAGCGCGCTGTTGCCGCCGTTCTCGCGCAGCATCGCCACGTAGTACTCGGCCATTCGTTGCGTTCGCGGATCGGGTTTGTCCTGCAGGCTTGCGGTCGATTGCGACCACGCCGCCGCGCATGCTGACTTGTCCGCGGCCGATGTCGCGCAATCCGTGAATCGCTCGAAGGCAGCCTTGTACGTTGCGAACTCGTCGCGCGACAGCGCTCGGCCGTGTCCCGGGATGAGCACGCGAAACGGCGACTTCGCGATGTCATCGAGTCCGCGCCGCCAGCCTGCCACGCATGCCGTGTCGAGGAACGGCACGGGAAAGGTCACGAGATCCCCCGACGCGAGCACCCGCGATTGCACGTCGAACACCCACAAGTCGGCATCGGTCGCCGCATTCTTCGCAACACCGAGCTGCAACGGGCGTCCGTCGATCACGCGAACGCCCGACTCGCTCACGGCGACGTCCGGCAGCATTGGCGCAGGGTGGGTCTGCGCGTGCATGTCGCCGCGGATGTCGTCGGCCTGCTCCGACTTCGGGTCGATCGTGGCCAGGAATGCTTCGTAGTCCCTGGTGCTTTTCGGCCAGAACTCGCGCGCCGCTCGTTCGACGGCATTCGTCGCGTACACCGGCGCTCGCGGGAAAACCGACTTGATGCGTTCGTTGCCGCTCGCGTGGTCGAGGTGCCAGTGGCTGTTGAGGATCGCCGTGACAGGCTTGCCCTCGCGCGCGGCGTGGTCGAGGATGGCCTGCGTGTGCCATGCGTGGCGTCCCGTATCCATCACCACGACGCCGCGTTCGCCGTCGAACACGATCGTGTTGCCGTCCGGTTGCCGGCCCGGCAGGAAGCTGCCGGCAATCAGCCAAACGCCCGCTGCGATTCGGGTCGCAACGGGCGTGGGCGGATCTGCAGTTGCCGCCACCGCCGCGAACAGCAGCAGGGTGACGGCGGCGCGCACGAGGGGCTTCATGCGCGCATTGTCTCAACCCCCTGTCAGAAGCGATACGTCCCGCGCGCGTAGAACACGCGCTGGTACGGATCCGCGAACCTCGGGTCGTAGCCGACCTGGAACGTCGCGCCCTGCACCGTCGCCGGCGGCTTCTTGTCGAGCGCGTTCTTCACGCCGAGGGTGAGCGTCAACGCCTTGGTCGGCGACCACGACCCGAAGATGTCGAACGTCGAATACGCGCTGACATTCAGCACCGGTACCTGGCCCAGGTCCGCATCGAGGTAGCCCGACCTGTAGTGATTGACGATGCCTGCGGACCACGCCCCCATCGACCAATTCGCCGACACCGTGAACTGGTTGCGGAAGGTCGGGCCGCCGCCGGCATAGACACCCACACCTTGCACCCAGGGGCCGTTCTTCTCGTTCTGGAACTCGAACTTCGCAACGTACGTCTCCTGCAGGCGGAACACCCAGTTGCCGGAGCCGGTGCGCAGCCGGTAGTTCGCCGCGAGGTCCACACCGTTGGTGTGCGTGCCGCCCAGGTTGTCGTTGAGCAGCAGCACGTATCCGCACTGCGGCCCGGGATTCGCGGCCGTGTTGCATTGACTGCCGTCGCTGGCGAGCGAGCCGTCCGGGGCGCGCACGAAGTGCGACGCATAGGCGCCCAGCGGGTCGCCGAACACGGTCTGGTCCGCCAGCGCGCCGATCTGGTTGGTCAGCCGCAGCCACCAGAAATCGATCGTCGCGTCGAACTCGGGCACGGGCTGCAGCACGAAGCCGAACGTCAAGCTCTTCGATTTCTCCGGCGTGAGCTTCGGGTTGCCGCCGGCGAGCGCCATGAACTGGACACCGCAGTTGTCCGAGCGCGACGCACCGGGGATCGGGTTGCCGCCCGGGCAGCGCACCGGGTCATCCCACGGGTTCGCGGTGTTCGTGAAGACCTGCGCCGAGTGCAGTTCGTACAGGGAAGGCGCGCGAAAGCCGGTCGTCAGTGCGCCGCGAACGGCCCACTTGTCGCTCGGCGCGAATTTCGCGGACAGCTTGGGGTTGATCGTGCTTCCGAAATCCGGGTAGTGGTCGTAGCGGATCGAACCCGTCACCTCGAATGCCTTCGTGACGGGAACGTTCAGCTCCCCATACACCGCCCACACGCTGCGTTGGCCCTGGTTGTCCGTGTTCGGGTCGAAGCCCGTGCTCGAGACCACCTGGTTCGCATATGCGGTGTTCGCAAGCTGGACGTACTTCTCGTGGCGCACTTCCGCACCCACCGCAAGCGCCGCCTTGCGGCCGGCACTGAACCAGTCGCCCAATTCGCGGCCGATGCGCCCATCCCACGCGAGCACATCGCCCTTGGCCGTGAACAGCTTTCCGGTCTGGACCGCGGACTGCACGATGGCGAGCTGGTCCGGCGGCAGGTTCGGCGTGAACGGGTTGAGCGTGCCGTTCAGCACGGCGTTGCGGATGATGTTGTCGTTGACGTAGCCGCCGATGAGCGTGTCGCTCGTCGTGATTCGGTTCCACGCGAACCCGGTGTTGTAGTCCCAGCCCGCGATCGTGCCTTCGAGCGAAGCCACCAGGCGCTGCTGGAAGTTGTCGTTGTGGTCGGCGCGCGGGCCGGCCGGAATCGTCCGCCAGCGGATGCGGATCGGCTGCGTCGGGTCCCAGACAGTGCCTGCCGGCGGCGCGGGCGTGACGCCATTGCCCGGGAAGAACGGCGAGCTCGGGTTCATCGTGAGCGCGCCTTCGGGCACGCCCGCGACGTTGGTCCACACGCCCGTCTTCGCGGCGGTGTATTCGAGCCCGAGTTGGTGGTCGCCGCCCAGCGCGATCGTTCCCTTCAGCATGCCGGTCAGGCGATCCGACTTCGGCACGAGGTCGACCCAGTTCCAGTAATAGTACGCGCACGTGGTGCCCGACGGTGCCTGGTATTGCTGGTTGCACGCCGGAGCGAACGGGCTGATCGCGGTGCTGCCCTGCGACCACGCACCCGGAAAACCGGTGGGCGAAGTCTTCGCCGAATTCGCGAACGATGCGCGTTGCGGCGTCGTGAGCTTTTCCTGGTGCTGCCAGTCGACGAAGCCGAAGAAATTCCACTTGTCCTTGTCGAGGTCGCCGTGGCCGTAACCCGCGCTCACCTCGTACGACTTGCCGCCGGGATGCTGCGGGCTGTTGTACTGCACGCTCGCCTCGCCGCCCTGGAAATCCTTCTTCGTGATGAAGTTGATCACGCCGCCGATCGCGTCCGTGCCGTACAACGACGAAGCGCCGTCGCGCAACACTTCGATGCGGTCGATCGCCGCGAGCGGGATCGTATTGAGGTCGGGCGCCGAACTGTCGCCCGCCGCGCCCACGGCCTGGTTCGCGATGCGCCGGCCATTGAGCAGCACGAGCGTGCGGTTGGCGCCGATGCCGCGCAGGTTCGCGAACGCGCCGCCGCCGGTGATGCCGCCGACGGCCTGCGAAGTGCCGGTGAACGACTGGTTCGACGACAGCGTGTTCACGATGTCCTCGACGGTCGTGAAGCCCTGCTGCCGCAGCTCCTCGACCTTCAGCACCGTGATCGGCAGCGCCGTTTCCGCATCGACCCGGCGCACCGCGCTGCCGGTGATCTCGACCCGCTCGAGCGACGTCTGCTGCGCAAGGGTCTCCTGCGAAGCCACCATCGCAGCGGTGCCCCACAGAGCCGTGATGGCGGCGCGTGCGACAACCGTTCTCCTGAAATTCTTCATTTCCGCTTTCATCGTTTCTCCTGTTTCAACTTGCGGGGCCGATTAAATCGGCGGTGTGTTTTGCAGAGAATGCGGAGTAGTCCTTGGCTCTTCGGGATGATGCGCAGCGCGCATTCATCGGTCATAACGGCACCGCCTGCACCACCGCCGCCGCCTCGATGCGGCTACGAACGCCGAGCTTGTCGAGGATGTTTGCGGTGTGGCGTTTGACCGTGTTGACGCTCACCGCGAGATGCGTCGCGATCTGGGTGTTGCTCTGGCCCAGCGCCACGCGCGCGATGACGTCGAGCTCACGCGCGGTGAATTCCTCGACGGGACTGACCTCGGTGGCCGGCGCTTCCGGATGCATCGCCCGGTAGCAGGCCGCGGCCTGCGCGCGCGATTCGGCGCGCAGCTTGGTCATGATCCGCGCCATGTGGCGCTTCACCGTGTGGACGCTCAGGTCCAGCTCCCGCGCGATGCGCTTGTTGCTGGCGGCGCTGGCGACGAGGCTGAGGACCTGCATCTCCCGTGCCGACAGGAACATTGCAGGGCGGCTGGCCGGCTGCGATAAACCCGATTGTTCGAACATGCTGCATGGCCCGCGTCTTGGCACGGGCATCACCGCGATCCAGGCGCGGCGTCTTTTCAGTGTTCGAGTTGCACCGCAGCCGGGTCAAAAGCGGTGTGCAGGCGTGCGCATTCCGCACACTGCAACGCGGAACTTGCGGCACAGGCCATTGCGCGGTGACACTTGGACCTGTGCGCAATGCGCACAAGACGATGCGGGAGAAACAAGTTGAACGTCTGGATCCGCGTCCTGGTGGCCATCGCGCTGTGTTTCGGCACCTGCGCGCGCGCCCAGTCGTGGCCGTCGAAACCGGTCACGCTGGTCGTGCCTTACGCACCCGGCGGCACGAACGACATCATCGCGCGCGCGGTTGCGGTGCGCATGGGCGCGTCGCTCGGGCAGCCCGTGCTCGTCGTCAACAAGGCGGGCGCGGGCGGCAACATCGGCGCGCAATTCGTGGCGCGCGCGCCGGCGGACGGCCACACGGTGCTCGTCGCGTCGTCGGCAATCCTGGCGATCAGCAAGTGGGTGTATCGCCAGCCCGGCTATGACCCCGATCGCGATTTCGCGCCGGTCACGCTCGCGGGCAAGGTCACGAATGTGCTGCTCGTCAATCCCACCGTGCCCGCGAACAGCGTGCGCGAGCTGGTTCGCTATGCGAGGAACCAGCCGCGTGAGCTCGCGTATGCCTCGATGGGATCGGGCACGTCGGGGCACTTGAGCGGGGAGATGTTCCAGATGCTCTCCGGCATCGAGCTGCAGCACGTCCCGTACCGCGGGAGCTCCCAGGCGCTGACCGACCTGCTCGGCGGATACGTCGACATGATGTTCGACAACCTGCCCACTGCGCTGCCGTTCGTGCGCAGCGGCAAGCTCAAGGCACTCGCCGTCACGACCGCGCAGCGCTCGCCCCTGCTGCCCGATGTGCCGACGCTCGCAGAGTCGGGCGTGCGCGGTTTCGAGGCCTATTCCTGGTTCGGCTTCGTCGTGCCCGCGGCAACGCCGCAGGCGATCCTCGATCGCCTCAATGCGGAGTTCGTCAGTGCGCTTTCCGATACCGCCGTGCATACCGAGCTCACACGAATGGGCATCATCCTCACCCCGGGAAGCCGCGCGGAGTTCGCGCGGCTGATCGCCGAGGAGTCGCGCATGTGGCGCCTGATTGCGGAAAAGTCGCGTGCGCGCGCGGACTGAGCGCATGGTGGAGGATGAGCCGCGCGAGCGGCACTTCATCAACGGGCTGGCGAAAGGGCTTGCGATCATTCGCGCGTTCAACGACGACGCCCGCGCGTTGACCCTGGCCGAAGCGGCCGCGCGCACCGGGCTGACACGCGCAGCAGCGCGGCGCATCCTGATGACGCTGGAAGACCTTGGCTTCACGGCGCGGATGGGGGACCGTCACTTCGTGCTCACGCCGAAAGTGTTGTCGCTCGGCTATGCGTACCTGTCGTCGATGCCGCTGTGGGCGTTCGCGCAACCCGTGCTCGAATCGCTCGTCGGCGAAATGCGCGAGACCTGCGCGATCGCGGTGCTGGACGGGACGGAGCTCGTGTACGTGCTTCGCATACCAGTGCATCGCATCCTCAGCGAAGGCGCCACAGTGGGATCGCGGCGGCCGTTGCATTGCCACTCCGCGGGGCACGTGCTGCTCTCGGGCCTGAACACGGCCCAGCTCGAAAGCTACTTCGAGCGCGCCGACCTGCGGGCCTATACGCCGCAGACCCTCACCGACCCTGCCGACTTGCGTCGCGTCATCGCGGATGCAAAGAGAAAAGGGTACGCATTCGTCAACGGCGAGCTGCAGGAAAACATCAGCGGCGTGTCGGTGCCGATCTTCCAGCCCGATGGCTCCGTGCTCGGCGCGCTCAATGCGAGTTTCAACCGCAGGAACGTCCTGGAGTCGACCGTGCTGAGAAAGACACTCCCGAACCTGCGCCGTGCAGCGGAGAGGCTCAACGCCGCCCTGGCAGTCGGCGTGTCACCCCAGCGCCGCGTAGTGCGCATGGGCCAGGTGCAGCGCTAAAAAAAGTGGCCCCCGTTTGCACGGCGGCCACTGAAGAGTCCTCTCGGCAGAGGACGTCTGGAGATTCCATTGTGGAAGCTCCATCGCCGAAACGCATGATCACGATGGGCCAATCGGCCGCTTCGCAACGAGTGTGAGGATGTCGTAGCTTGCGACGAGCTCGCCGTTCTGGTTCGTCACTTCGACGTCCCACGCGACGACGCCCTGGTCCTTCTTCTTGTCGATCTTGCGCTTGGCCGTCAGGCGCGCCTGGATCGTGTCGCCGATGCCCACCGGCTTGACGAAGCGCAGCGTGTCCAGGCCGTAGTTCGCAAGCACCGGGCCCGGCTTCGGCTCGACGAACAATCCTGCAGCGGCCGAGAGCACGAAGTAGCCGTGCGCGATGCGCTTGCCGAAAGGCGATTCCTTCGCTGCGATCTCGTCGAAGTGCATGTAGAAGTAATCCCCCGAGATGCCGCCGAAATTGACGATGTCGGCTTCGCTCACGGTGCGGCGATGCGTCAGCAGCGAGTCGCCGATCGCGAGGTCCTCGAAGTACTTGCGGAACGGGTGCGTGCCGTCTTCGGTGACCCTTGCACCGCGGACATGCTCGCGCGTGACGGCGGACAGCATCGTCGGCGAGCCTTGCACCGCTGCGCGCTGCAGGTAGTGCTTGACGGCGCGAATGCCGCCGAGCTCTTCGCCGCCGCCGGCGCGGCCCGGGCCGCCGTGCTTGAGCTGGGGCAGCGGCGAGCCGTGACCGGTCGATTCCTGCGCCGCTTCGCAGTCGAGGATGAGGATGCGGCCGTGCAGTGCGGCCGCCATCGGCACGAAACGCGCGGCAGTCGCGGGATCCTTCGTCACCAGCGTACCGACAAGGCTGCCCCTGCCTTTCGCGGCGAGTGCGGCCGCTTCGTCGATCGTGTCGTACGCCATCAATGTGCTGACCGGGCCGAAGGCTTCGATGTCGTGCACGCTGTCGTCGCCTATCGCGTTCTTCGCGAGCAGCAGCGTGGGCGCGAAAAACGCGCCTTCCGCAACGCCCTCGCCTTTCGGCGAAAACCCGTCGCGCTCGCCGAACACCAAATCGGCATTCTTCAGCAATGCAGCGACGCGCTCGCCCACGTCACGCTGCTGGTCCTGCGAAGCAAGGGCGCCCATGCGGACGTCTTCGAGCGCCGGGTCGCCGGCCACGATCTTCGCAAGCCGCGCTTTCAAGCGCTTCGCCACTTCGTCGACATATTTCTTCGGCACGATCGCGCGGCGGATCGCGGTGCATTTCTGCCCCGCCTTCACCGTCATCTCGCGCGCCACTTCCTTTACGTACAAGTCGAACTCTTCGTCATCCGGGGTGACGTCGGGCGCCAGCACGGCCATGTTCAGCGAATCGGCTTCGGCATTGAACGGGATCGAATGGC
>DATLBJ010000186.1:0-2544 GCA_035526975.1 Ramlibacter sp. | reverse complement strand
TCGCGCACCGCCATCGACAACTGCACGATCGGGTCATCCTGCGCCTGGCGGTGCACCTCGGTCAGCATCGCGTCCGGCTCGGCACTGGTGAAGAAGCCGCCGCCCTGGATCGGCGGCAGCTGCGCCGGATCGCCCAGCACCAGCAACGGGCAGCCGAACGACAGCAGATCGCGGCCGAGCTCGGCGTCCACCATCGAGCACTCGTCGATGACGATCAGTTTTGCCTTCGAGGCGGGTGCGTCGTCCCACAATTCGAAGGTCGGCTGCTCGTCGCGCGTCTCGCGGGCGCGATAGATCAGCGAGTGGATCGTGGAAGCCTCGTCGCAGCCCTTGTTGCGCATCACCAGCGCCGCCTTGCCGGTGAAGGCTGCGTACTTCACCTCACCTTCGACGGCCTCGGCGATGTGACGCGCGAGCGTGGTCTTGCCAGTTCCAGCAAAGCCGAACAGGCGGAAGACCTGCGGCGTGCCGCGCTCGCCGGGTTTTGCGCGCAGCCAGTCGGCAACGGCTTTCAGTGCGGTGTCCTGATGCGGCGTGAAGGCAGTCATGTTTCAATATTCGGAACGGGTGCGTTGGTTAAGGCACACAAGCGGCCGCCGCAACACGAATCGCTTGGATGCGGGGGCACATCTATACAGGCGGTTGTGCGAAATCGTTCCATTATTTGAGATGCTTGCGGCAGCAATGCATGGTGCTGCGGCGCGGCTGCAGGTGGACGCAAGAATTTCGCACAGTAAAATGCAGTCAATCCAAGATATGTCAGCGGGAGAGAACGCGTATGAAGTTCGGCATTTTCTATGAGCTGCAGTTGCCGCGCCCCTGGAAAGAGGGCGACGAGTACCGGCTTTATCAAAACGCGCTGAGCCAGGTCGAACTGGCCGACAAGCTCGGCTACGATTATGCGTGGGAAGTCGAGCATCACTTCCTCGAGGAATACTCCCATTCGCCGTCGCCGGAATCGTTCCTGGCCGCTGCCAGCCAGCGCACGAAGAATATCCGCCTCGGCCACGGCATCTATCAGGTCACGACCAACCATCCGGCGCGTGTTGCCGAGCGTGTCGCTTGCCTCGACCTGCTGTCCGGCGGCCGCTGCGAATTCGGCATGGGCGAAAGCGCCTCGCAGACCGAGCTCGAGCCGTTCGGCGTCGCGATGGAGAACAAGCGCGAGATCTTCGAAGAGGCCGTGCAGGCCATCATCCCGATGTTCAAGGATGGCGGCAGCGAGCATCACGGCAAGTACTTCAACATGCCGCTGCGCAACGTGCTGCCGAAGCCGTACCAGAAGCCGCACCCGCCGCTGTGGGTCGCCTGCTCCCAGCTCGACACGCTGGCCAAGTGCGGCGAGTGGGGCATGGGCGCGCTGGGCTTCCAGTTCGTCTCGGCCGACGCTGCGCACGCCTGGGTGCACGCCTACTACAATGCCTTCGTGAAGCGGCAGAAGAAGCTCGCCGACTACAAGAGTAACCCGAACATCGCGCTGGTGTCGTTCTTCATGTGCGCGAAGACGGATGAGGAGGCGCGCGAGCGCGCCGACGGCGAGACGTTTTTCCAGTTCTCGCTGAAGTATTACGGCGCTTCGTCCGGCCGTCAGCGTCCGCCGCCGGGCACCGTCAACATGTGGGACGAATACAACAAGTGGAAGAAGGCCAATCCGGAAGCGCACGCATCCGCCTTGCGCGGCGGCCTGATCGGCTCGCCCGACACCATCCGCAAGAAGCTGCGCAAGTTCCAGGCGTCCAACATCGACCAGGTCGTGCTGCTGAACCAGGCTGGCAAGAACACGCACGAGCACATCTGCGAATCGCTCGAGCTGTTCGCCAAGGAAGTGATGCCGGAGTTCCACGAAGCGCATCCGCAACTGCTCAAGTGGAAGGAGCAGGTGCTGAACCGCGAGATCGAGCTTGAGGAAATCGACACCACCGCCTTCAAGGAGCGCTACGGCGGCAACATGAAGAACATCAACACGGCCGGCGCACCCAAGGTGCAGGCGGCGGAGTAATCTTCGGATACAAATACCAATCCGGGGCGCAACCTGGAACTTGCTGAACATTCCACCCCGGCCTCGTGCCGGGGTTTTCTTTTGCAGGGTCGGAAGGTCGATGTGCCGTATGAAACCGCGGCGTTTGATGCCGCGTAGCTGACGCCGTGGCCACGACCGAACGAACCCTGCTGCAGATCGCGGTAACGATCGCGTCCCTGGTGCCGATCTCGGCCGGGCTTGCCGGCGCCGTCCTCGGCGCATCGTTCCTCGGCTGGCTCGACCATGCGGCGTTCGACGGCCGCGCGCTCGACAGTCACGTTCGCTACCTGTCGGCGCTGCTGTTCGGTGTCGGCGTGGCCTTCCTGACCACAGTGCCGGACGTCGAGCGGCACCGGCGGCGTTTCGCATTGCTCACGGCCATCGTCTTCGTCGGCGGGATTGCGCGACTGGCCGGGCTTGCGGCATCCGGTATTCCCCATCGCGGCATGCTGTTCGGACTGGGCATGGAGCTGATCGTCACGCCGCTGCTGTGGGCGTGGCAGCGGCGGATCGCCGCGAAATAC
>DATLBJ010000185.1:0-28417 GCA_035526975.1 Ramlibacter sp. | reverse complement strand
TCCGCATGCAGCACGCGGAACGCGGCCTTGCACAGCGGCTTGGCGATCGCGAGCTGGTCCATCTCTTCGTAATCGCCTTGCTGCAGGTCGACGATTTCGCGCTCGCTCGAGCCCGACACGAGGATCATCGGGAAGCAGTTCGTCGTTGCGTTCGCCAGCGCCGTGAGGCCGTTGAGGAAGCCCGGTGCCGATACGGTGAAGCAGACGCCGGGCGTGCCGGTGATGAAACCGTGCGCGGCGGCCGCGTTACCCGCATGCTGCTCATGGCGGAACGAGATCACCTTCAGGCCTTCGGCCTGCGACATGCGCAGGAAGTCGGTGATCGGGATGCCGGGCAGCGCGTAGATTGTGTCGATGCCATTGAGCTTGAGCGCATCGATGACGAGGTGGAAGCCGTCGGTGGTTTCCGTGGATTGCGTTTCGGTGGTCATGGTGTGCGGGCTGTGCAAGGGGTCTGCAATGAGGGTCGGGGCTATGATAGGAATCGCCCTCGCGTTTCCCTCTTGACCGCAGTCAATTTTTGAGAATTTGCCGGCCGTGGCTTCCATCGAAAACCATCCCGAACGCAACGTGATCCGCGTGCAGCTTGCGCACAACGTGGTGCTCAAGGGGATGAGCGTGGGCCAAATGGCCGAGCTGGAGCCGCACCTCGTCATCGTCGATTGCCAGAAGGGCGAAGGCCTGTTGCAACAAGGTGTGCACGAGATGGAGCAATACTTCGTTCTCGACGGGGTCCTCAAGCGCGTGGTGAGCAACCAGGAAGCCAAGGAAATGATCCTGCGCTTCACCCACGAAGGGGAGATGGAAACCAGCTACGCCGCGTGGCGGCTCGGCACCCCGGCGCCGTACAGCATCGTGTGCGTGACGAAGGCGCGCGTGGCGAAACTGCCGCTGCGCGACTGGGTGGCTTTCATCGACCGCCATGCGGGCGTGAAGCAAACTTTCGAATATGAGGTGATGCACCACATGAGCGAGATCATGGCGCACACGATCACGCTGCACTTGCTGGACGCGCCGGGCCGGTTCAAGCGCTTCATGCGCAAGCACGCCGACCTGTTCGACCGCATCCCTAAAAAGGAATTGGCTTCCTACCTCAACCTTTCCGCGGAGACGCTTTCCCGGCTCAAGCAGCGCGGAAAGATATAAGTCTCAGGTCTTGGAATAGGTGAACTTGCGCGACACGGCCATCACGCGCAGCTTGTTGTCCACATTGCCAGCGCCGGCGACGGCGCCCACCACGCGCGCAACTTCGCGCAGCTCGGCGTCGTCGAGCACCAGGCCGGTGAGCGTCACCTTGCCGCGCACCGCCTCGATCCCGATGTTCGTGTCGCTCGTGGCCTCGTCGGCCTTGAGCAAAGCGCGGATGCGAGCCGACAGCGCAAGTCCCTCGAGCCGTTCGCGCGAATCCTGGGTTTCCTGGAACTCCGGCCGCGCAGCCAGCGCAAGGATCTGCGCCACCGCGCTGTCCACGGAGAGGCGCTCCATGTTGATCACGATGTCATAGAGCAGGGGGTCGCCCCACGTCACGCCGAACTGCGAATGCATCCGGTGCGCATGCGCTTCGTCACTGCGGCGAACTTCGGCCTCGGCGGCTTCGTGGTCGGTGATGCCCAAATGGTCCATCAGCCAGTCCACGCGCTGCGCGAACGGCCGCGTGATGCGCACGGTGACGATGTGCGGCACCGCGCGCAACAGCACCGTCGCGCCCCAGCCGCGCAGCACCGCGTTACCGCGCTGCGCCAGTGTGAACACTTCTTCCGCGGTGTAGATCGCAACGCGGTGTGCATCGGTGCCCATGCGTTCGCGCAAGCCGGCTTTCCCTTCGCGCAGGCGGCGGATCAGGCTCGTGGGCAGGTGCATGCGGCCGGCGATGTTTTCCGCAACCTCATGCCGCATCACCTGCAAGCCCGCCGTTTCGCCCAGGCGCACCGCGACATCCTTCGCGAGCGATCCCATTTCCTGGGTGAGGGCGATGACGGGCATGGCGTCGTCAGTCGACCGGTTGTTCCTGCGCGAACTCCACCGGCGTCTTCGACTTGCGAATGCGCGCCAGGGCCTTCGAGAACAGCGGCCAGAGCAGCAGCAGCACGGCCAGCGTCGTGATCGTGCCGACCAGCGGGTTGGACCACATGATCATCACGTCGCCTTGCGACACGAGCATGGCCTGGCGGAACGAATCTTCGGCCTTGTCCCCAAGGACGAGCGCGAGCACCAGTGGCGCGAGCGGGTAGTCGAGCTTCTTGAACACGTAACCGATCACCCCGAAGCCGAGCATGAACCACACGTCGAGCATCGCGTTGTGCACGGTGTACGCACCGATCACGCAGATCACGACGATGACCGGCGCGATGATGGAGAAGGGCACGCGCAGGATCGCGGCGAACAGCGGCACGGTGGTCAGCACGACCAGCAGTCCCGCGATGTTGCCCAGGTACATCGAGGCGATCAGGCCCCAGACGAAATCCTTCTGCTCGACGAACAGCAGCGGCCCGGGTTGCAGCCCCCAGATCAACAAGCCGCCGAGCAGCACGGCGGCCGTCGGCGAACCCGGAATGCCGAGCGCGAGCATCGGCAGCAGTGCGCTCGTACCCGCGGCGTGCGCGGCGGTTTCGGGCGCGATCACCCCTTCGATCTGGCCCGTGCCGAACTTCTCGCCGTCGCGCGACATCTTCTTGGCCAGGCCGTACGACATGAACGAAGCGGGCGTGGCGCCACCGGGCGTGATGCCCATCCAGATGCCGACGAGCGCGCTGCGCAGGGAAGTGACCCAGTAACGCGGCAGCTCCTTCCATGTTTCGAACACGACCTTTGGGTTGAGCTTGGCGGCCTTGCCGGAGAACGCGAGGCCTTCTTCCATCGAGATCAGGATCTCGCCGATGCCGAACAGGCCGATCACCGCGATCAGGAAATCGAAGCCGCGCATCAGGTCCGGGATGCCGAACGTCAATCGCAACTGGCCGGTGACCGTGTCCATGCCGACGGCGGCAAGCGCGAAGCCGATCGTCATCGACGCGAGGATCTTGAATGGCGACCCCTTGCCCATGCCGACGAAACTGCAGAACGTGAGCAGGTAGACCGCGAAGAATTCCGGTGGCCCGAACTTCAGCGCGAACTTCGCGACGAGCGGCGCAAGGAACGTGATCATCACCACCGCAACGAACGCGCCGACGAACGAAGACGTGAACGCGGCCGTGAGTGCCTTACCGGCTTGCCCCTTCTGCGCCATCGGATAGCCGTCGAAGGTGGTGGCTACCGACCATGGCTCGCCCGGTATGTTGAACAGGATCGACGTGATGGCGCCACCGAAGAGGGCGCCCCAGTAGATGCACGACAGCATGATGATCGCCGACGTGGGCGACATGCTGAACGTCAGGGGCAGCAGGATCGCGACGCCGTTGGCGCCGCCCAGGCCCGGCAGCACGCCGATCAATACACCGAGCACGATGCCGACCAGCATGAGCCCCACGTTCATGGGGGTGAGCACGACCGCGAAGCCGTGGAACAGTGCGCTGAGGTCTTCCATCGCTTCGCTTCAATACCCGGTGAACTGGAGCATGTTGAACTCGCCCTTGAAGAGTGGCACCTTGAACCACACTTCGAACATCAGGAAGAACAACGACATGATCACGAGCGCGGCGATCGCGCTCTTCACGGGCGAGAACTTGCCCAGGATCGCCATGAACAGGGCGATGTACAGCGCCGATGCGATGTACACGCCGATCATCTGCACCGCCAGCACGTAGACCGCGGCGGGCAAAAGCACGATCAGCACCTGCTTGAGCTGCTGCCGGTCCGCGAAGATGTCATCGGGGCGGTTGCGCAGGGTCTGCACGATGATCCCCGCGCCGGCGATGCACATGATCAGGCCAATGTAGAACGGGAAGTAGCCTGGGCCCGGGCCGTCGCTGGTCCATTTGGAGCCGAGGTGCCAGCTGCCGATCAGCACCGTCAGGCCCAATGCAACGACGACCAGCGCGACGAAAATCTCGACCCAGAATGTGCGCAAGCCGTGGACGGCCGCGCCGCCCTCGCCGTTTTCGCTGTGCATGGTGTCCTTACTTGGCGAGGAAGCCGGCGTCCTTCATCAACTCGCGGTGCATCTGCTCGGCCTTCCCGAGCCATTCGGTGTAAGCCTTGCCGTCCATCGATGTCTGGTTGAACGCGCCCTTTTCCATGTAGTCCTTCCACTCCGGCGTGGCACGGACCTTCTTGAGCAGCTCGACGTAGAACGCCTTCTGCTCGTCGGTCACGCCGGGCGGCATGAAGATGCCGCGCAGCATGGTGTAGCTCACGGGCACGCCGGCTTCCTTGCACGTCGGGATGTCCTGCCACGATTGCTTGTCGGTGATCTTCGCGGGGTAGGGCATGCGCTTGTCGTCGAACACGCACAGCGCGCGCAACTGCCCGGCGCGCCATTGCGCGACGGCTTCGATCGGGTTGTTCACCGTCGAGTCGATGTGCTTGCCCACGAGCTGCACCGCCACTTCCCCGCCGCCCTTGAACGGGATGTAGATGAATTTCGTGCCGGTGTTCTTCTCGATGCCGACGGTCAGGATCTGGTCTTCCTGCTTCGAGCCCGTGCCGCCCATCTTCATCTTGCTCGGGCCGGCCGCCTTCACGGCGTCGACGTATTGCTTCGCGTTCTGGTACGGCGTCTCGGCATTGACCCACAGCACGAAGTTGTCCAGTGCCATCATCGACACCGGCGTCATGTCGCGCCAGTTGAACGGCACGCCGGTTGCAAGCGGCGTGGTGAACAGGTTCGACAGCGTCACCACGATCTTGTGCGGATCGCCCTTTGCGCCCTTCACGTCGAGGAAGCCTTCGGCGCCCGCGCCGCCCGACTTGTTGACGACGACGAGCGGCTGCTTCATCAGGTTGTGCTTGACCACCACGCCCTGGATCAATCGCGCCATCTGGTCGGCACCGCCGCCGGTGCCCGCGGGAACGACGAATTCGACAGGCTTGGTGGGTTCCCATGCGGCATGCGCGAGCGGCGCTACGAATGCTGCGGCAACGGCGAGCGCACTCGCGAGACGTGGGAACCTGATTCGGGATTTCATGCTTTGTCTCCTGCTTTCATGGAAGCTGTGATCCTATTGCGGATCGCTTGCGATGCTCCGTCCATTCACTGCGCGCTGCTCTTGACTGCGGTCAAGAACATCGAAATTCAGGGTTTGTCCCGACCGGCTGCGAGAGGCCGCCGCCGCACATGAACGCGACGAGCTTGCTCGACAGCGGGCGAAGAAACAAACTGTGACTCATGCGCGTGCGCCTGAATTCGAAACGCAATTTTCGAAGCGCGGCCCGGCTTCATTTCTTGACCGCGGTCATGAATTCGGGTTTATCCCGATCGTTAGCATGCTACAAAAAGAAAAGCCGGCGTCGGCCGGCTTCTTCGGGTCAGGTCGCTGTCAGTGAGCGTGCTGCGAGCGGCGGCCTTCCATCACTGCATGGCAACGCTCCTTCGCTTTCTCGACGGCCTCGACGAGGAACTCGGCGTCGTACGCACGCAGCAGGTGCGGGTGCTCGCGCTCGACATAGGTGCGCACGCGGCCGGGGCCTTCGGGCAGCCACGCGAAAGTGGCGCGATCCCAGTGCCAGGCAAGGCCGAGCTCGTCGAATGCGCTGTTGTAGGCCTGGCGGTGCAGTTCTTCGTCGTGCTGGACGGTCTTCAGGACGGCGGTCATGGGCGGGTACTCCTTCGTTGCCTCGAATGTAGGCAGCGCCGTCCATAAGCACAAATGAAAGTATTTGATCGTATCCATGCATGATCGGTTATCGTTCATGGATGCGCAATGCCACGCTACGCCAGCTCAAGGTCTTCGAATCGGTGGCTCGCCACCTGAGCTTTTCGCGGGCGGCCGAAGAGCTGCACCTGACTCAGCCGGCGGTGTCGGCGCAGGTGAAGAAGCTGGAGGACCATGCCGGCTTGCCGCGGTTCGAACAGCGCGGCAAGAAGGGGCACCTGACCGCAGCCGGCCGCCAGATGCTCGATTCGGCGCGCGCCATCCTCGAGCGGGTGCAGGAGGCCGAGGACGCGCTCGGGGCGTTCAAGGGCGTCGCGGGTGGGCGGCTCAACGTCAGCGTGATCAGCGCAGGCGACTATTTCTTCCCGTTCCTGCTGGTGGAGTTCGCGCGGCGCCATCCCGGCATCTCGCTGAACTTCAGCGTGGTCAACCGCGAGGAGCTGCTCGAACAACTCGCCGCGAACGTGACCGACCTAGCGATCATGGTTCGCCCGCCGACCGATGTGGACACTGTCGCCGAAGCGTTTGCGCCGCACCCTTATGTCGTCGTCGCGCGGCCCGACCATCCGCTGGCGCGTGAGCGCGGCATCGCGCTGTCGCGTGTGCTGCGCGATCCGTTCATCGTGCGCGAGCGCGGGTCCGACACGTGGAACTCGATGGAAGACGCCTTCGGCGATCGGCTGCCGAACATGAACATCGCGATGCAGATCAAGAGCACGGAGACGATCAAGCAAGCGGTGATGGCCGGCATGGGGCTGAGTTTCCTGTCCGCGCACACGATCAGCCGCGAGCTGCAGGCAGGTGCGCTCACCATCCTCGACGTGAAGGGCTTGCCGTTGATGCTCAACTGGTACATCGTGCACCGGCGCGGCAAGCGCTTGCCGCCGGTGGCGCAGGCCTTCCACCAGTTCCTGATGAATGAAGGGCCGGCGCTGATCGAGCAGGCGCTCGCCCCCGCGGCTACTGCGACACGCCGAGTTTCAGCCCCGCCGCCACGCCCCGCTGCCGCGCGAACTCCGGCGCCGGCATCTTCCCCGCGCCGTCCGGCCGGACGGTGAGGATCTCGATGCGCCCGCCGTGCGTGTTCACGACGAGCGCGTCGTCCGTGATCGCGGCCACCGTGCCCGGCGCACCGAGCACCTCGCCGAAAGTGCGCACGACGACCTTGCGCACGTCGTAGATCCGCACCTTCGTGCCGCTGAACCAGGTCCATGCGCCGGGCGACGGGTTGCATGCGCGCACCTGGTTGTGGATCACGTCGACGTGGTCGTGCCAGTGGATGAACGCTTCCTCGTCGTGCATCCAGCCTTCGTAGCTGGCGTGTGTTTCGTCCTGCACGTGCTCGATCGCGCGGCCGCCGGCAACGAGATCAGTTGCTTCGAGCAGCGCAGCGACCCCCATCGGGAACAGCTTGTTGAAGTACAGCTCGCCCAGCGTTTCGTCCGGGCCGATGTCGCAGGATTTCTGCAGGATCACCGGGCCTTCGTCCAGGCCGTCGGTGGGGCGGAAGATCGTCAATCCGGTTTGCGTGTCGCCTTGCGCGATGGCCCAGCCGATCGCCGAAGGCCCGCGATGGCGCGGCAGCAGCGAAGGGTGGTACTGGATCGAGCCCAGGGCGGGAATGGTGAGCAGGCTTTGCGGCGCGAACTGCACGACATACGCCATGACGATCAGGTCGGGCGCCAGTGCGCGCATCGCCTCGTGCGCTTCGTCGGAACGCAAGCTCGAGAACTGGTGCACCGGTGTGCCTGCGGCTTGCGCGGCGACGCGCAGCGAGTCCGGCCGCGCGCCGGGTTTTTCGAGCGAGCAAAACACCGCGGAGACTTTGTCGCCGCGAGCCACGAATGCTTCGAACGCGGCCTTGCCGAAATCGCTTTGTCCGATGATGACGATCTTCATTGGTGTCGTGTCCCCTTAGCGCAGGATGAAATAGACGGCCAGTGCGTACAGCAGCACGGCGAACACCCGGCGCAGCGGCCGGATGTCCATGCGGTGCGCGGTGCGCGCGCCCAGCGGCGCGACGAGCACGCTCGCGGCGGAAATCGCGAGCAGGCCCGGCAGGTAGATGAACCCGATCGATCCCGGCGGCATCGCGGGCAGGTCGCGGCCCGCCCACGCGTACCCGATCGTGCCTGCCAGCGCGATGGGAAAACCCAGCGCCGCCGACGTGCCGACCGCGTCGTGGATCTTCACGTTGCACCACGTCATGAACGGCACCGAAATGAACGCGCCGCCCGCGCCGACGATCGACGACACGATCCCGATGAGGCCCCCGGCGCCGAACATGCCCGCGGGCCCCGGCAGCGTTCGCGTGGCGCGCGGCTTGCGATCGAGCACCATCTGCGTTGCGGCGAAAGCGATGAACACGCCGAACAGCACGCCGAGCGACTTGCCCGGCAATGCGGCGCCGATCTGGGCGCCGACCAGCGAGCCGGCGATGATGCCCGGCGCAAGCAGCGCCACGACATGCCACTTGACGGCGCCACGCCGGTGGTGCGCGCGCATCGACGACAGCGACGTGAAGCAGATCGTCGCGAGCGACGTCGCCACCGCGATCTTCACCTGGTAGTCCGGCGGATAGCCGCGATGCGCGAGCACGATGGTGACGAACGGGACCATGATCATCGCGCCGCCGACCCCGAGCAGGCCGGCGAGGAACCCGGTGAACACACCCAGCAGGGCGAGTTCGGCGATGAGTTGGGGTTCGAATTGCATGACGGCGGCCGATTGTCGCAGGCCGCCGCGGCTTCACGGGATTTCGTAGATCGTGAATTCCTCCGAGATGCCGCGCAGTGCGTGCCGCTGCGCCACAGGCGTGACGCCGGCCGCTGCCAGCAGGCTCGCCGTTGCGGCATCGTGGATCACCGGCTCGGTCGCATAGATCGAAGGCGTTGTCGCCAGGCCCTGGACGCGAGAGGCGATGTTCACCGTCTGCCCGAAGTAGTCGAGCCGGTCGTTCAGCGTCACGGCCAGGCAAGGGCCCTCATGGATGCCGATCTTCAGCAAGAGGTCTTCGGCGGGACGCTTTTCGTTCAGGCGCTTCATCGCATCGCGCATGGCCAGCACCGCGGCCATGCCGCGATCCGGTGTCGGGAAGCTCGCCATCACGGCATCGCCGATCGTCTTGACCACCGCGCCCGATTCGCGGGCGACGACTTCGTTGAGAACGCCGAAGTGTTCCTGCACGATGTCGTACGCGGTCAGGTCGCCGACACGTTCGTACAACTCGGTCGACGCCTTCAGGTCCGTGAAGACGAAGGTCAGGCTCGTGATCTTCAGGCGCTGGTCGATCGACAGCATGTCGGTGCGAAAGAGATCGCGGAACGTCTGGTTGGTCAGCAGCGTGCGCGCCGTGACGAACCGCTTGCGGTGCCCCAGCAGCTGGTGCAGGTCGTCGCCCGCCAGGTACAGCGCGGGCAGCACGCGGCCCTTCGTCCGGTTTTCCAGAGTGAGGCGAAGCGGCCCCGGCCGCATCCCGGTCGTCCCGGTCGGGGCGAACACGTTGTTGTAGACCAGGCCGAATTCCTGGCGGTCGCGCGTGGGCTCGCCCTTCACGTCCAGGAAGTGCGCCGAGTGCGTCACGGGCTCGAAGACGATCACGAAACCTTCGGGCAGCTGCAGCGACATCGTCGCTTTCTCGCCGGGGCCGAGTTCGGCCCAATCGACGACGAAGCGCTTCATGTATTCGCCGTGTTCGACCCCTTTCGGGAACTCGATGCCGGAGCTCCAGAACATCTGGCGCACGTAATCCCACATGGGCAGCTGCTCGGGCGTATGCGCGCCGATCTGGCGCACGCGCGGGCTCACCGTGAACGAAACCTCCACCATCTCGTCGAGCGTCGGTTCGTAGCCGGCGGCGCAGATCGCGCATGCGTACTGGCTGCGGTTGATGTTGCGAAGCGTGGCGTTGGAGCCGAGCACGCCGCCGCAGCCGGGGCACAGCACGTTCCATGACATGTCGAACAGGCCGATCTGCGCTGCGTGCAGGAATGCGTCCAGCACGCGGCCCTCTCCGAGCCCGTGCGCCGCGGCGAAATCGATCGTGTTGATGCGATTGAGCTCGGCGTCGCCGGCTTCGCGGACGTGCCTTTCGATGGCGGCAGCCACCTCGGCATCGGCGGACTTGCGAAGGACGGCGAATCGGGCCTCGTTGTCACTCATGGCAGCACTCCTGCCTGAACAGTCGCGCCGATTCTGCGCCGCCTTACACGCAAAAGAAAGAAGGCCGCACCAGGCGGCCTTCCGGCAATAGGTGTCTGCGGTGGCACCGGACCTGCATCCTGAACCGGGGTTCAGGTGGGCGAGGTCAACCTGGCGTTGGGATCATCTGACGCGAGATGTTCAACGCTCGCCAGGCGATGTTCCAAGCCCGCGCTCAAAGAGCATTGGTTCAAGGAAATATAAAGCCCGACAGCTCACTGCAGACGCCTTCATTCTAGGACGCGTGCCGCGCGCATGGGGCGGTTCGCACCCAATTCCTTCGGGCCATTGTCGAAATTATTTTTGGCTTGACAGCCGCGCGCGAAGCCGAACTGTGTCAGGCGTCAGATCAGGCGGCCGTCGTCGCCGAGCGCGCGATCGAGCCGCACCATGAGGTTTCCCAGGCGCGGGTCGGCGGCGTCATTGCCATTCGGCGCCGGCGCGTGCGCGAGCTGCGTGGCCTGGATCTGCGGCGACCTGTCGGCCACGTCGAACGCGAGGTTCAGCGCCGCCAGCACCGCGATGCGATCGCGCGCCTTGACCTTGCCCGCATCGCGGATCTTGCACATCGCCGTGTCGACTTTTTCCACCGCTTCGAGCAGGCGCTGCTCGCCGCCCTCCGGGCACGCGAGCAGGTAGCTCTGGCCCATGATCTGGACTTCGACCTGCTTCTGGGTCATTTAGGCGGCGCTCTTGATTTCGGGCAGGCGTTCGAGCAGGGCGTCGACACGCGAACGTGCGGCGGACAGGCGGGACTTGAGGGAGTCGCGTTCGTGCGTGAGCACGTCAACCTGCTCCGCGAGCAGCGCGTTGGTGCGCTGCAGCTCTTCGTAGCGCACCAGCAGGCGCTCGACCCTCTCCGCAATCTGCTCGATCTGGGCGGAACTCATACCCAGCGATTGTAGGGATGTGCCGGGTCTCGTAACGGTTTCCATCCTAAAATCAAGGGGTTGGTGCTCGCGGTGTGGTTCGCATGCCGCAGTTCAACGGGAAGCAGGATGCGACGCGAAACATGCGCGAAGCCAACCTGCGCTGCCCCCGCAACGGTAAGCGGTCGGATTTCGCACTTGTGTTCGCGAAATCCCGTTTCGCCCTCGACAAGCCACTGGGTTCTCGCTCGATACAGCGCGTCCCGGGAAGGCGGCGAAAACGAACACCGCCAGCCCGGATACCGGCCAACAAGGTGGCGACTGCCATGCGCAAGCATGCATCGCCGTGACGCCCAATGCCGGCGGGGAAGCCGGCGCGGGCACTCTACTTGCCGAGAGTCCCATGAAACATCCGAGGGCCCCGCGCGCAGCGCTGCTCGCCGTTGCTTTGCCCATCGCCGCGTTCGCGCAACCCAGCGTGACGCTCCCATCCACCACCGTCACCGCGACGCGTTTTCCCGAAAACTCGCAATCGCTGCCCTTCGGCGTGAGCGTGATCACCGCCGAGGAAATCGAGCGCTCCGGCGCGGCAACCGTCAATGAGGCGCTGATGCGCGTCCTCGGCGTCGTGGGAAAGCAGGATTTCTACGGCGGCGGCGAATACAACATCGACTTGCGCGGCTTCGGCGCCACCGCCGATAACAACCAGGTCGTCATCGTCGACGGCATCCGCGTGTCGGAAGCCGACCTCGGCGGCACGCGCCTTTCGGGCATCCCGATCGAATCCGTGGAGCGCATCGAGGTGCTGCGCGGCAGCGGCTCGGTGCTGTACGGCGAGGGCGCAACCGGCGGCGTGATCGTGATCACGACGAAATCCGGCGCCGGCAAGACGCGGCCCAATGCCGCTTCCGTCTACGCGGGCGCAGGCTCGTTCGGCCTGCGCGACTTGCGCGCCAATGCGAACGCCGGCGCAGGCGGCTTCTCGCTCGACGCCTCCGCGCAGAAGCGCGATGCCGTCAACCACCGCGACAACTTCCGCTCGCAGAGCGATGCGCAATCGCTAACGGGGCAGTGGACCAGCGACTGGCTGCGCATCGGTGCGCGTTACGGGCACGACGAGCTCGACACGGGCCTGCCGGGTGGGCTGACGCCATCGCAGTTCGACGCGAACCCGCGCCAGACCACCACCCCCACGGATCACGCAAACGTGCGGCAGACGCGCACCAGCGCATTCGCCGAAGCCTACTTCAACGAATGGCAGCTCGCCGTCGACGCGGGCACGCGCGACAAGAAGCTGCGCAGCACCAACAGCGGCTTTCCCGTCGATTACGACATCGACGCCGGAAACCATTCGCTGCGTGCGAAGAACAGCCATGACTTCGGTGCGCTGAAGAACCTGCTGGTGTTCGGCGTGGACCACTCGCGCTGGACACGCGAAGGTTTCGGCGCAACGGCGAGCCAGAGGTCGAATGCGTTCTACGCGAAAGACGACGTCACGCTCGCCGGCGGCACGCGCATCGGATTGGGTTGGCGCACCGAGCGCGCGAAGAAGGCGAACACGTTCGCCGTCGATGCGATCGATGACAAGCAGCAAGCGTGGGAACTCGGCGTGAGCCAGCCGCTCGGCAACGGCGTCACGGCCTATGCGCGAACCGGGCGCAGCTTTCGCTTCGCAAACGTCGACGAGTTCAGCTTCACGTCTCCGGGGGTGATCCTCGCACCGCAGGTTTCTCGCGATGCCGAGATCGGCGCGCGCTGGAACCACGCGGCGGGCAAGCTGGAAGCGCGCGTGTTCCGAAACCAGCTCACGAACGAAATCGGCTTCGACCCCGCTGCCGCCGGCCCCTTCGGCCCCGGTGCCAACGTCAATTTCGACCCGACACGGCGCCAGGGTCTCGAGCTCGATGCGACGCAGCAGATCGCATCGAGCGTCGCCGTGCGCGTGAATGCGCAAGTGCGCGATGCGAAGTTCCGCTCCGGCCCCCATGCGGGCAAGGACGTGCCGCTGGTTCCGCGCCGCACCTTGGCCGTGCGCGCCGACTGGTCGCCCGCGGCGCACCACCGCTTGAGCGGCGGCGTGCAGTGGGTATCCTCGCAGCATCCGGACTTTGCGAACTCCTGCTCCATGCCGGCTTACACGACGACCGACGTGCGCTATGCCTACGAATGGAAGCAGGCGGAACTTTCGGTGGGCGTGGCCAACCTCACCGACCGCAAGTACTTCACGCAGGCATTCGCGTGCGTGGGCGGCCAGCCTTCCGCGATCTACCCCGACCCGGGCCGCGCCGTGACGGCCGCGTTGCGCATGAAGTTCTGATCGCCATGACCGCCACTTCGTACGCCCCGAAGCGCATCGTCTGCCTCACCGAGGAGGCGACGGAGTGGCTGTACCTGTTGGGGGAGGAGGCGCGCATCGTGGGCATCTCCGGCTACACGGTGCGCCCGCGCCGCGCGCGCGAGGAAAAACCGAAGGTCAGTGCCTTCCTCTCCGCGAAGATCGACAAGATCCTCGGTCTGCAGCCGGATTGCGTGTTCGGCTTTTCGGATCTGCAGGCCGACATCGCGTCCGAGCTGGTGAAGCGCGGCGTGCAGGTGACGATCTTCAACCAGCGCAGCGTCGACGAGATCTTCTCGATGCTGTACCAGGTCGCGGCGATCGTCGGGCGTGCGGACGATGGGCTTCGGCTGCTCGCGACAATGCGCGCCCGTCTTGACGTCATCGCAGGGGAAGCTGCCGCGCTGAACAAGCGCCCGCGGGTCTACTTCGAGGAATGGGACGAGCCGCGCATCAGCGCGATCCGCTGGGTCTCGGAGCTGCTTGGCATTGCGGGCGGCGACGATTGCTTTCCCGAACTCGCGCGTGAATCACTCGGCAAGGATCGCATCATTGCCGACGATGCCGAGATCATCCGCCGCAATCCCGACATCGTGATCGGCTCGTGGTGCGGCAAGAAATTCCGGGCGGAAAAGGTCGCTGCGCGTGCGGGCTGGAGCGAGGTGAATGCCGTGCGCGATGGACGGCTGTACGAGATCAAGTCGGCCGACATCCTCCAGCCCGGCCCTGCGGCGTTGACGGACGGCGTCGAGCAACTGCATCGCATCGTGATGGATTGGGCGAAAGATCATGCGTAGCTGGGTCATCGCAGTCATCGCGGGGGTGGTGCTGCAGGCGCACGCCGCGCCTCCACCCAAGCGCGTCGTCTCGCTCTTGCCGTCGCTGACGGAAACGGTGTGCGTGCTGGGCCACTGCGACAAGCTCGTCGGCGTCGACGACTTTTCCAATTGGCCGGAACAGGTGGCGAAACTGCCGCACGTAGGCGGTCTCGAGGACGCGCGCATCGAGCGGATCGTCGCGCTCAAGCCGGACCTCGTGCTCATGTCCAACACGTCGCGTGCGAGGGCGCGCCTCGAGTCGCTGAAGATTCCCGTGGTCGCCATCGAGCCGAAGACCTTCGACGACGTCTTCACGGCGATGGCGCAGGTGGCCGAAGTGTTCGGCGAGCCGCAAGTGGCCCGCCGCTTGTGGGCGCGCATGAACGAGGGCATCGACAGTGCCGCGCGCAGCGTGCCCGCATCGCGCAAAGGCGTCCGTGTGTATTTCGAAGTGGACACGGGTCCGTATGCGGCCGGCGAGTCGTCGCACATCGGCGAGCTGATCAAGCGCCTCGGCGGCGCGAACATCGTGCCCGCCAAGCTCGGAAGCGTGCCGAAGGTCAATCCGGAATTCGTCGTGCGCGCCGACCCGCAGGTGATCATCATCACCGCGCGAGACGCCGCCGAGATGCGCTCGCGCCCCGGTTGGGGCGGCATCAGCGCGATCCGCGAAGGCCGCGTGTGCGAGCTCGATCGCGCGCAGGACGACGTGCTGGCGCGCCCCGGCCCGCGCATGGCCGAAGCGGCGCGCGTGCTCGCGCAGTGCCTCTCGAAATGAAGCCCGCGCAGCCGCTGTTCCTGTTCGTCCTGCTGCTCGCGATCTCGGCGGCGCTGATGTTCGTGGGCACCGCCGTCGGCAGCGAAGGCTGGGAGCCGCTCTTCTTCCGCGCGGGCCCGCCCGAACTGTCGATCCTGTGGGACATCCGCATGCCGCGCACGATGGGTGCATGGCTCGCCGGTGCGCTGCTCGGGCTGGCCGGTGCGGTGGCCCAAGGACTCTTTCGCAATCCGCTGGCCGACCCTTACCTGTTGGGCAGTGCGACAGGCGCAGCGCTCGGTGTCGCGCTGTGCCTCGTCGCGATCGGCGTGTCGCCCATCGCAGGGCCCGACTGGCTCGGACACTGGGCTTTGACGTTCGCAGGATTTCTCGGCGCCGTCGCGGCAGTGCTTGTCACGCTCGTGCTTGCCCAAGGCGTGCAGCACACTTTGCGGCTGCTGCTCTCCGGTGTGGTGGTCGGAATGGTGTTCGGTGCGCTGTCGGCGCTCGTGATGTTCTGGGACCCCGGAATCATGCGGGCGATGCAGGCTTTCCTGCTCGGCACCACAGGGTTCCTGGGTTGGAGCAGCGTCGCGCTGCTGGCCATCGTGCTGTCGGCTTCGATAGTCGCTGCGCTTGCATTCAGTCGCGCCCTCGATGCATTGGCCCTCGGTGAGATCACGGCGGCGAGCCTGGGCATCGCACTGACGCCAGTGCGCGTCGTTCTCATCGCGGCGATGGCGCTCGCGACTGCGGCCGCCGTCGCGCAAGTCGGGCTGATCGCATTCATCGGCCTCGTCGCGCCGCACCTGATGCGCGCGCTGGCAAAGCCCACGCATCGCTGGCTCGCTCCGCTGTCGGCACTCTCGGGAGGAGTGCTTTTGCTGGCCGCCGATGTCCTCGCGCGCTGGTTGCTCGCGCCGAAGGAAATTCCCGTCGGCGTGCTCACGGCAGTGCTTGGCGGGGGTTACCTGATCTGGCTGATGCGCCGGAGGCCGGTGTGACGCCCGCATTTCGCGCATCGGACCTGCATGCGAGCCTGGGCGGCGTCGAGGTGCTGCGCGGCGTCGACGTCGCGATCACCGCCGGCCGCTGGACTTCGATCGTCGGGCCGAACGGCGCCGGCAAGACGACGCTGCTCCGGGCGCTGGCCCAACTCACGCCGTCGCTTGGCACGATCGAATTGCTCGGCCGTGACGCACGCAACCTCTCGCCGCGCGAGCGCGCGAAAACGATCGCATGGCTGGGCCAGAACGAAGGCGGCGCGGAAGATTTGCTGGCGCGCGACGTCGTGATGCTCGGGCGCCTGCCGCACCAGCCTTGGCTCGGGCCGGAGAGCGCACAGGACCGCGCGAGCGTCGAAGCGGCGATGCGCCAGACGCAGTGCTGGGACTGGCGCGATCGTCCTCTCGGGCAACTCTCGGGCGGTGAGCGCCAGCGCGTGCTGCTCGCGCGTGCACTGGCGGTGAGCGCGCCGATCCTCGTCATGGACGAGCCGCTGGCCAACCTCGATCCGCCGCACCAGGCCGACTGGCTCGCGATCGTGTGCGCGCACGTGCGCGGCGGCGGCACCGCGATTGCGGTGTTGCACGAGATCACGATGGCTTTGCACGCCGACGATGTCCTCGTGATGAACACGGGCCGTGTCGTTCACCATGGCGCGTGCTCTGCCGCGCAAACGCAGCGTGCGGTGGAGGAAGTGTTCGGCGGGCGTATCGCGGTGCGAGAGATCGACGGCCATCCGGTGGCGCTGCCCGATACGGGCAAACGCTGATACGCCCGGCTGTGACAAACGCCCCTCCCGGGTGTAGCCTTCGCCCATCGTTGCCGGAGAGGCCACCATGTACAAGCGCATCCTGCTCGCCTATGACGGCTCCGATGCCGGGCAGAAGGCATTGCTCGACACGAAAGAGATCTGCCAGTGGGGCCAGTCGGAGCTCCACCTCATCGCCGTCATGCCGTCGGCCATGAGTTTCGTCGGCCTCGAAGGCGGCGTGTACGACATCGAGCTTGAAGAGCGCGAAAAGAAAAAGCACCAGGCCGTGCTGGACGACGGCGTGCGGCGGCTGACCGAGATCGGCACCGTCGCCAAAGGCGAAGTCGTCGTCGGCGAAGCGATCGACGAGATCACCAAGTACGCCCGCAAGATCGACGCCAACCTGGTCGTCGTGGGGCACAAGCACCTGGACAGCTGGGCCGCGCGCTGGTGGCGCGGCTCGATTTCCGGCGCATTGATCGAGCACGCACCCTGCAGCGTGCTCGTCGTCATCACCCAATAAGCGAATGAAAAAACTGATCCCTCTCGTCGCGGCGTTGCTCGTCGCGGGCTGCGCAACGCAACAAGCGTCCACGGATTTCGCGGCGCGCGCGGGCAAGGTGAAACACCTCGTCGTGATCTATGCCGAGAACCACAGCTTCGACAACATGTACGGGCTGTTCCCGGGTGCGAATGGCGTGGCCAACGCAACGCCCGAGCAGTACACGCAGCTCGATCACGATGGCAAGCCGCTGCCCGAATTGATCGTGTTCGGTTCGGACGGAAAGCCCAACCCGGCGTTTCCGCGCATGCCGAACAAGCCTTTCCGCATCGATGCGCCGCCGGTGAGCCGGCCGCCGAACACGCTCGTGCCGAACCCGATCCACGCGTTCTGGCACAACATCGAGCAGATCAACGGCGGCAGGAACAACATGTTCGCCGCGATGTCGAACGTGGGCGGCTGGACGATGGGGCACTACGACGGCTCCCAGTTCAGGCTGTGGAAGTGGGCGCAGCAGTACACGCTGGCCGACAACTTCTTCATGGGCGCGTTCGGCGGGTCTTACCTCAATCACCAGTACCTCATTTGCGCTTGCGCTCCGAAGCATGGCGACGCACCCGCAGCGATGCGCGTGCGCCTCGATGCGAACGGCAAGCTTGAAAAGCGCCCTGAATCGGGCTCGGCGAAAGAAGGCGGAGTGCGCGTCTTCAGCTCCGGCGGCGGGCAAGTCAGCGCCGATGGGTATTCGCTGAACACGACGCAGCCTGCCTACCAGCCGAGCGGCATTGCCCCCGCACCGAACGGCCCGAAGGAGATGTCCGACCCGGCGGGCAACGCCACGTATCACCTGCCGCTGCCGCCCCAGACTGCAACCACCATCGGCGACCTGCTGTCGGCCAAAGGCGTTTCGTGGGCGTGGTATGCGGGGGCATGGAACCGGGCACTCGCGGACGGCGAGCAGCCGCCTTCGGTCAAGCGCGCCATCATCTACACACGCGGCGGTGATTCGCCCGCATTCCAGCCGCACCACCAGCCCTTCAACTACTACGCGCAGTTCGCGCCCGGCACGCCCGAGCGCGCCAAGCACCTGCTCGACGGTGACGATTTCATCCGGGCGATCGACAACGGCACGCTGCCCGCAGTGAGCTTCTACAAGCCCGCCGGCCGCGACACGCAGCACCCTTCGTACACCGACATCGTCACGGGCGACATCCACATCGACGGCGTGCTGCAGAAACTGCGCGCGAGCCCGCAGTGGAAGGACATGCTCGTGGTGGTCACGTACGACGAGAACGGCGGCTACTGGGACCACGTGCCGCCGCCCACGGGCCCGGGCTGGGGCGACCGCTTCGGCCCCGGCTCACGCATCCCCACGCTGCTGATCGGGCCGGGGGTGAAGAAGGGTTTCGTCGACCACACGGCGTACGACACCACGTCGATCCTGCAGTTCATCTCGAAGCGCTGGGACATGCAGCAATTGCCGGGCGTGCGCCCCAGGATGGGCGATTTGTCCAGCGCCCTCGAGTGAACCGGACGCACACCTGATGAGCATGCCGTAAACACGGCGTAAACCATCAGTAAAGTTCCTCCCCAGCCGCAGGACTGGGCCTACGCGGCCATGCGTGCGATGACTATGCTGAGGCATCATTTCCGGTTGCACCATCCCAGGTGCACACCGGGAAACGAATGGAAGAACAAGAAGCCTCCGCACTGCCCCATGAAGAGCCTGCGCTGCCGCCAGTGAGCCGGCGCGCCAAGATCATCGGCGGCGTCATCGCGATCCTCGTCGTTGCCGGCCTCGGCTGGCTCGCATGGGATCTCACGCACGCAGACAAACCCGCGGGCCCAGGGGCTTCGGCCGGCGGCGGTGGACCGGGCGGCGGCGGGGGTGGGCGAGGCGGCGGTGGGGGCGGCGGTGGCCGGGGCCCGGCGGTCACCGTGGGCGTTGCAACTGCAGAGAAGGCCGACGTGCCCATCGTCCTCGAGGCCCTCGGCACCGTGAAGCCGGTGGCTACCGTGACGGTACGCGCGCAGGTCAACGGCACGCTGCAGCAAGTGCTCTACAACGAGGGGCAGATGGTCAAGAAGGGCGATGTCCTCGCTGTCATCGACCCGCGCCAGTTCGAAATGGCGATGCAGCAGGCCACGGGCCAGCGCATGAAGGACGAGGCGACGCTGCAAGCCGCGCGCGTGACGCTCGAGCGTTTTCGCACGCTCCTCAAGCAGGACTCGATCGCGCGCCAGGAAGTGGACACGCAGGAAGCGACGGTGAAGCAACTCGAAGCGACGCTCGTCATCGATCGTGCCAACGAAGGCACCGCGCGATTGAACCTGAGCTACACGCGAATCGTCGCCCCGGTGTCGGGGCGTGTCGGCCTGCGGCCCGTGGATGTCGGAAATTTCGCGAGCACGTCGGACGCGAGCGGCGTCGCGATCATCACGCAGCTGTCGCCCATCGACGTGCAGTTCGCCATTCCCCAGGACGCCGCGCCGTCGCTGCAGCAGAACATCAACGCGGGCATGGCTGCGCAGGCGCTGGATCGCACGCGCTCGAGCGTGGTCGATACCGGCGTATTCGCATCGCTGGACAACCAGATCGACCCGCAGACCGGCACCGTCAAGGCGAAGGCGCGTTTCCAGAACACGAACCTCGCGCTGTTCCCGGCGCAGTTCGTCAACGTGCGCATCAACGTGCAGGTGATCAAGGGCGCGACCGTTGTCCCGGTCTCGGCCCTGCGCCACGGCAACACGGGCGACTACGTGTTCGCGCTCAACGCCGACCGCACCGTGACGATGAAGCCGGTGAAGGCGGGGCAGGCCACCATCGACAAGGTGCAGATCGTCTCGGGAATTGCGCCGGGCGACCGCGTGATCACCGAGGGCGCGGACCGTTTGCGTGACGGCTCGCGCGTGATCCTGCCCGGCGACCAGCCCAGCGCGGGCGGCGCACGCGGCGGTGCGAGCGGTGCGGGCCGCAGGCACGGCGCATCGAACGCGGCATCACCGCTGCCGGAAGGCTCACCCGCGCAGGCGCCCTCCAGCGCACCGCGCATGGCCCGCAATGCAAGCGCGCCGAACAACACCGCCGCTGCAGGTGCGGCGCCCACTTCCGCGGGCCCGACGCCCGAACAGCGCCGGCGCATGCTCGATTCCGTGAAGGACGACCCCGCGCAGCTCGAGCGCCGCAAGAAGATGCTCGACGCAATCGACAAGGGTGACCCGCAAGCGCTGGAACGCTGGCAGCAAATGCAGCAGCGGCGCGCGCAAGGATCGGCGACGCAGTGAGCCCGTCGCGTCCCTTCATCCTGCGACCGGTGGCGACGTCGCTGCTGATGGTCGCCATCGTGCTGGCGGGCCTGGTCGGGTTCAAGTTCCTGCCGCTCTCCGCGCTTCCGCAGGTCGACTACCCGACCATCCAGGTCCAGACGCTCTACCCCGGCGGCAGCCCGGAGGTGATGGCCCAGACGGTCACCGCGCCGCTCGAAAAGCAGTTCGGCCAGATGCCGGGCCTGTCGCGCATGAGTTCCACCAGTGCGGCCGGTGTGTCGATGATCACGCTGCAATTCAGCCTGGGTCTCGCGCTCGACGTCGCCGAGCAGCAAGTGCAAGCCGCGATCAACGCAGGCGCAACTCTGTTGCCCGCGGACCTGCCCGCGCCGCCGACCTACGCCAAGGTGAACCCTGCCGATGCACCGGTGCTCACGCTTGCGATCACATCCGAAGCGCTGCCGCTCACGGAGGTGCAGAACATCGCGAACACGCGCCTCGCGTTGAAGATCAGCCAGGTGAGCGGCGTGGGCCTCGTTACGTTGTCCGGCGGGCAGCGCCCCGCGGTGCGCATCCAGGTCGACCAGCGCCAGCTCGCTTCCTACAACCTTGCGCTCTCCGACATCCGCAGCGCCATCACGGCCGCGAACGCCAATGCCGCCAAGGGCAGCATCGACGGGCCAACGCGTTCGTACACGATCAATGCGAATGACCAGCTGATGGCCGCCGCTGATTACCAGAACCTGGTGATCGCGTATCGCAACAACGCACCCGTGCGCCTGAAGGACGTGGCGAAGGCCGTCCAGAGCGCGGAGAACGTGAAACTCGGCGCGTGGTCGGTGTTCGACGGGCAGTTGAAACCGGCGGTGATCCTGAACGTGCAGCGCCAGCCCGGCGCGAACGTGATCCAGACCGTCGACGCGATCAAGAAGCGCCTGCCGGAGCTCACCGCTGGACTTCCGCCGAACATCCGCGTCGACGTGCTGAGCGACCGCACCACCGGCATTCGCGCGTCGGTCGAACACGTGCAGATCGAACTGATCCTCGCCGTCATTCTCGTGGTGCTGGTGATCTTCGCTTTCCTGCACAGTCCGCGCGCGACCCTCATCGCCAGCCTCGCCGTGCCCATCTCGTTGATCGGCACCTGCGGCGCGATGTATTTGCTCGGCTACAGCCTGAACAACCTGTCGCTGATGTCGCTGACGATCGCCACGGGCTTCGTCGTCGACGACGCCATCGTGATGATCGAGAACATCAGCCGGCATATCGAGAACGGCCAGAAGCCGCTCGACGCGGCCCTCGAAGGTGCAACGGAAATCGGCTTCACGATCATTTCACTGACGGTGTCGTTGATCGCCGTGCTGATCCCGCTCCTGTTCATGGGGGACGTGGTCGGGCGGCTGTTCCGCGAGTTTGCGGTGACGCTCGCAATCACCATCCTCATTTCCGCAGTGGTGTCGCTGACGCTGGTGCCGATGATGTCGGGCCGCTGGATCAAGGCGCACAAGGAGCCCGAGAAGGGCGTCGGCGGCTGGATCCAGCGCAAGTTCGACCAGGTGATCGTGCACTATGACCGGTGGCTCACCTGGGTGATCGACCGCGAACGCCTCACGCTGCTCGTCGCGCTTGGCACGCTCGTCCTCACCGTGCTGCTCTACGTTTTCATCCCGAAGGGCCTGTTCCCCACGCAGGACACCGGCCAGATCCAGGCGCGCGTGCAGGCGCCGCAATCGATCTCGTACACGCAGATGGTCGCGCTGCAGCAGGAAGCCGCGCGCACGATCATGGACGACCCCGACGTCGAGACGCTTTCGAGCTTCGTCGGCGTGGACGGCGCGAACAACGCGATGCTGCACACCGGCAGCATGCTGATCAACCTGAAGAAGAGCCATCGCGACCAGCAGAAGATCATGGACGACCTGCGCGCCAAGGTGCAGCAGATTCCGGGCGCGCAGCTGTTCATGCAGCCGACGCAGGACCTGACGATCGATTCGGAGAGCGGCCCGACGCAATTCCGCCTGTCGCTCGAAGGCGCCAACGCAAACAACGTGAACCAGTGGGCGCAGAAACTCGTCGAGCGTCTCAAGCAGGAGCCGAAGCTGCGCAATGTGTCGACCGACGCCGGCGCCACCGGCGCGGCGGTGTACGTCGACATCGACCGTGACACGGCCGCGCGCCTGAATGTTTCGACATCGACGATCGACGATGCGCTCTACAGCGCCTTCGGCCAGCGCATCGTCTCGACCATCTTCACCGACACCGACCAATACCGCGTGATCCTCGAAGCGAGCCCCGACAGCGCTGCATCGCCCGATTCGCTGGGCATGGTGCAACTGAAGTCGTCGGGCACCGGCGGCGGATCGATCCCGCTCGGGGGCATCGCGCGCATCGTCGAGAGGCAATCGCCGCTGCAGATCACGCACGTGTCGCAATACCCGGCGACCACGGTCAGCTTCGACGTCGCGCCGGGCGAAGCGCTCGGCTCCGCGGTGAAGATCATTCGCGCGGCGGCCAAGGACATCCAGATGCCCGCCGCCGTGTCCATGACATTCCTCGGTGCATCGGGCGCGTACGAGGCGTCGCTCTCAAACGAGCTGTGGTTGATTTTGGCGGCAGTGGTGTGCGTCTACATCGTGCTCGGCGTGCTGTACGAGAGCTACATCCATCCGCTCACGATCCTCTCCACATTGCCGTCGGCGGGCGTCGGTGCGCTGTTCTTCCTGTGGATCACGGGCCATGACCTGGGCGTGATCGGCATCATCGGCATCATCCTGCTGATCGGCATCGTCAAGAAGAACGCGATCATGATGATCGACTTCGCCATCGACGCCGAGCGCACCGAGAAAAAGCCGCCGCGCGAGGCGATCCACCAGGCGGCAATGCTTCGGTTCCGGCCGATCCTGATGACCACGCTGGCGGCGCTGGGTGCTTCGATCCCGCTGATGTTCGGCTGGGGCGAGGGTGCCGAGTTGCGCCGGCCGCTCGGCCTTGCGATCTTCGGCGGGTTGATCGTGAGCCAGATGCTCACGCTCTTCACCACGCCCGTGATCTATCTCGGCTTCGACCAGCTCGCGCGCAAGTGGCGCAGGAAACGCGAGCCCGACGCGGAACCGGTCATGCAGCCGCGGGGAGCGGAATGAACCTGTCGCGCCCGTTCATCGAGCGGCCCGTCGCCACGGTGCTGCTCACCGTGGGCGTGGCGCTCGCGGGGATCGGCGCGTTCTTCCTGCTTGCGGTGGCGCCGCTGCCGCAAGTCGACTATCCCGTCATCTCCGTGCGGGCGAGCATTCCCGGTGCCGCGCCAGAAACCATGGCGACGAGCGTGGCGACTCCGCTGGAGCGCCGCCTCGGCGTGATCGCGGGCGTGAACGAGATGACGTCGAACAGCGGCAACGGCTCGACGAACATCACGCTGCAATTCGACCTGAACCGGCAGATCGATTCGGCGGCGCGCGAAGTGCAGGCCGCGATCAATGCGTCGCGCGCGGATCTGCCGTCGACGCTGCGCAGCAACCCGACGTATCGCAAGGCCAACCCTGCGGCCGCGCCCGCCATCATCCTCGCGCTCACATCGGCGACGCGCTCACCCGGGCAGATCTACGACGCCGTGTCGAACATCGTGCAGCAGAAGGTCTCGCAGGTCGAAGGCGTGGGCGACGTGGAGATCGGCGGCGGCTCGCTGCCCGCAGTGCGCGTGGAGGTCATTCCGTTCGCGCTGAACAAGTACGGCTTGTCGATGGAGGACGTGCGCGCGGCCGTGCAAGCGAGCTACGCCAACCGGCCCAAGGGCACCGTGGAAGTTGCAGGGCGTGCGCTGCAGATCTACACCGACGCCACGGGCCACGTCGGCATGGGCCGGCCGATGGCGGCCGATTACCGCAACCTCATCGTCGCGTGGCGCAACAACGCGCCCATCCGTTTGGCGGACGTCGGCACCGTGACGGACGGCGTGGAGAACATCAACACCCTCGGCTTGTTCAACGGCGAGCCTGCGGTGATCATTTTGGTCACATTGCAACCCGGCGCGAACGCGATCAAGACCGTCGACGGCGTGCGCAACCTGCTGCCGGAACTCCAGGAAGAATTGCCGCACGACATCAAGCTGCAGGTGGCGAGCGACCGCACGAAGTCGATCCGCGCTTCGTTGCGCGAGGTCGAGATCACGCTGATGATCGCGATCGTGCTGGTCGTGCTGGTGGTCAGCGCCTTCCTTCGCAGTGCGCGGGCGACGTTCATCCCCGCCGTCGCGACGATCGTGTCGCTGCTCGGGACGTTCGGGGTGATGTGGCTCATGGGCTTTTCGCTGAACAACCTGAGCCTGATGGCACTGACGGTGGCGACCGGTTTCGTCGTGGACGATGCGATCGTGGTGCTGGAGAACACCAGCCGGCACATCGAGATGGGAATGTCGCGATTCAACGCGGCGGTCCAGGGGGCGCGGGAGGTGGGCTTCACGGTGCTGTCGATCAGCCTGTCGCTCGTCGCGGTGTTCATCCCGCTGCTGTTCATGGGCGGGCAGGTCGGGCGCTTGTTCCGCGAATTCGCGATCACGTTGTCGGCGGCGGTGATGATTTCGCTGGTCATCTCGCTGACGACGACGCCGATGCTGTGCGCGTGGCTGCTCAGCCCCAACGCGCACGAGAAGAAGCCGGGCCGCCTGTCCCGGGGGTTCGAAAGCGCGTTCAACGTCGTGCATCGCTGGTACGAACACAGCCTGGACTGGGCCTTGTCCGCACGCTGGCTGGTGCTGTTGATCCTCATGCTCGTGATCGGACTCAACGCATACCTGCTCGTGATGGCGCCGAAGGGCTTCTTCCCGCAGCAGGACACGGGACAGATCTCCGGGGGCATGCGCGCGGACCAGAGCATCTCGTTCCAGTCGATGCAGGAAAAGCTGCGCACCATCGTCAACATCATCCGCAACGACCCGGCGGTCGACACGGTGGTGGGCTTCACGGGCGGGTCGCGGCCGGGCGGCGGTTTCATGTTCATCAACCTCAAGCCCCAGTCCGAGCGACAGGGCGTTGCGGGGCAGGCCGTCATCGCGCGCCTGCGGCCGCAGCTTGCGCAGGTCACGGGCATCAGCCTGTTCCTGAACCCGGTGCAGGACCTGCGCATGGGCGGGCGGCAGTCGAACAGCACGTACCAGTACACGCTGAAGAGCGACAACACCAAGGACCTGAAGCTCTGGGCCGGCAAGCTTGCGGAAGCGATGAAGCTGCAGACCGCGCTCACCGATGTGGATACCGACCAGAACGACACGGCCGTCGAGGTGTTTGTCGACATCGACAAGGACACCGCGTCGCGCCTGGGCATCTCGGCGCGAGACATCGACAACGCGCTGTACAACGCATTCGGCCAGCGGCAGGTGAGCACGATCTACGACGAGCTGAACCAATACCACGTGGTGCTGAGCGCGGCGCAGCGCTATGCGCTCAGCCCGGAAGCGCTGAAGGATGTGTACGTGCCGGCGAAGAACGTCGCCGCCGCGACGGCTGCATCGGTGATCAACCCGTCGTTGCGCGACCAGTCGACCGGGCAGGCCGTCAGCGCCGCGGGCTCGTCGATGGTGCCGCTGTCGCTGCTTGCGCGCATCTCCGAGCGCCCCGCCGCCGCAACCGTCAATCACCAGGATGCGGAGCTGTCCACCACCGTGTCGTTCAATCTCGCGGAAGGCTACAACCTCTCGCAAGCGCAAGCCGCGGTGCGGCAAGCCGAATCCGAAATCGGCTTGCCGATCAACGTGCGCGGGAGTTTCCAGGGCACGGCCCGCGCGGCGCAGGACTCGCAGAACCAGCAGCCCTTGTTGATCCTCGCTGCGCTGGTCGTGATCTACATCCTGCTCGGGATCCTCTACGAAAGCCTGATCCATCCGCTGACGGTGCTGTCGACATTGCCTTCGGCGGGTGTCGGTGCCGTGCTTGCGTTGCTTCTGTTCAAGCTCGACCTGTCGATCATCGCGTTGATCGGGCTCTTCCTGCTGATCGGCATCGTCAAGAAGAACGCGATCATGATCATCGACTTTGCGCTGGATGCGGAACGCTCGCGGGGGTTGTCGCCGCTTGCCGCCGTGCGTGAGGCGAGCTTGCTGCGCTTTCGGCCGATCCTGATGACGACGCTGGCCGCGGGGCTCGGTGCGCTGCCGCTTGCGGTGGGCTTCGGCGAAGGCGCGGAGTTGCGGCGCCCGCTCGGCATCGCGATCATCGGCGGCTTGCTTGCAAGCCAGGCGATCACGCTGCTCACCACCCCCGTGGTCTATCTCTTCCTCGACAAACTCAGGCGCCGCAGCCCGCTGGAGCGCGAACTCGCGCGGCACCCGCAAACGACATGAAGCTACGCGCCACTTACCTTGCCACGCTCGCGCTGCTGTCGGCGTGCTCGCTCACGCCCATTTATCACCAGCCCGATGTCGACACGCCCGTCGCTTTCAAGGAAGGCAAGGGCGAGTGGATCAAGGCGATGCCCGCCGACATCCTGGAGCGCGGTCCGTGGTGGGAGCTGTTCGGCGACCCGGACCTCACGGCGCTTGCGTCGCAGGTCGACGTGAACAACCAGAACGTCGCGGTGGCCATCGCGCGATACGAGCAGGCGCGTGCGCTCGTCGCGCAACAGCGGGCGTCGTTGTTCCCGACGGTGGGCCTCGACTTCAACGCGTCGCGCAGCGGCTCGCGGTCAACGACCACGACGACGAGCACGGGCGCGACGGTGACGACGGGCGGCACGCGCAACAATTTCTCGCTGGGGATCGGCGGCTCGTGGGAGCCCGACGTGTGGGGCCGCCTGCGCGCAGGCGTTTCACAGGCACGCTTCTCGGAACAGGCGAGCGCGTCGGATCTGCAGGCGGCGAAGTTGTCGGCGCAAGGCGAGCTCGCCACCGACTACTTCAACATCCGCCAGCTCGACGTGGCGCGCGCGCTCCAGGCCGAGACGATCGCCGGCTATGAGCGCTCGATGCGCATCGCGCAGAACCGCTACAACGCGGGCATCGTCGCAAAGACCGACTTGCTGCAGGCGCAGACGCAACTTGCGAATGCCAAAGCCGAACAGCTCGGGCTCGAGCAGCAGCGCGCGCAACTCGAACACGCGATTGCCGTGCTGGTGGGCAAGGCGCCGGCGAACTTCTCGTTGGCCGAGCGCCCGGTGTGGAACGCGACGGTGCCCGACGTGCCGGTCAGCCTGCCGTCGACGCTGCTGCAGCGCCGGCCTGACATTTCGGCCGCGGAGCGGCGCGTCGCGGCCGCCAACGAGCAGATCGGCATCGCGCGCTCGGGTTATTTCCCGAGCTTGAATCTTTCTGCGAACGCGGGCCTTGGGGCTGCGGCGATCGGCGACCTGTTCAAGGCATCGGCACTCACGTGGTCGGTGGGTGCCGCTGTCGCGCAGACGATTTTCAACGGTGGATTGACGAGTGCGCAGGTTGCAAGCGCACGCGCCGGTGTCGACGCGGCGGCTGCGCAATATCGCCAGACGGTGCTCACCGCGTTCCAGGACGTCGAGGATCGCCTGATCGCCTCGCGCATCCTGCAAGACCAGCTCGCGCTGCGCCAGGAAGCCGCGCAAGCCGCCACGCTGGCGGAACAGCAGGTGCTGAATCGCTACCAGGCAGGGCAGGTGAGCTACACAGAGGTGGTCACCGCGCAGGTCACGGCGGCGAACGCGCGCCGCGCGGTGTCGCAGGCGATGTCGGATCGGGAAGTGGCAGCAGTCGGCCTCATCACCGCGCTCGGCGGGGGCTGGAAAGGCCTGTAAGGTGTCACCCCCTGGGGCTTGTCACCCCGGGCTTGACCCGGGGTCGCGGGCATTCATTCCCAAAATTTGCTCATACAGATCCGTCCACTTGGGATTCATCGTCTCCACAAGCTCGATCTTCCACTCCCGCCTCCATCCTTTGATCTGCTTCTCGCGGCGAATTGCAGCCTCGATGCTCGGCGTGCCCTCGAACCACACGAGACGATGAACTTCGTACTTTGACGTGAAACCGCTGAATACATGCTCCTTGTGCTGGTACGCGCGCTGGATCAGGTTGCTCGTCACGCCGACGTAGAGCGTGCCGCGCCAACCTGTTGCCATGATGTAGACGAAGCAGTTCATGGCGATGACAACGGTTGCCGGACCGGAGACGCCGACGACCCCGGGTCAAGCCCGGGGTGACATCCTCAGGAT
>DATLBJ010000184.1:0-8376 GCA_035526975.1 Ramlibacter sp. | reverse complement strand
TTCGAGATGATGAACCGCCAGGTGGACCACATGGCGCGCCTCATCGACGACCTGCTCGAAGTGGCACGCATCACGCGCGGAAAGATCGCGCTGCAGATCCATCCGGTGGACCTGGTCGAAGTGGTTCGCGACGCCGCGGACGTAAGCCGCCCGCTTGCCGAGGCCGCGGGCCAGCAGCTGGTGCTGCGGTTCCCGGCAGGAAGCATCCGCGTGGCGGCCGACAAGGTGCGGCTCGTGCAGGTGTTCGCCAACCTGATGAACAACGCGTCGCGCTATTCACCCGCGGGCACACAGATCGAAATCGAAGTGATGCGTGAGGGCGAAGGCGTGACGGTCGTCGTGCGCGACCAGGGCATCGGCATCCCCAAGGAAATGCTGGGCGAAGTATTCGAGCTGTTCGTGCAGGTGGGTGACGCGGCGCGCGCGGCCCAGGGCGGGCTGGGCATCGGCCTCACGCTCGTGCGCAAGCTTGTTGAATTGCATGGCGGCACGGTGGAGGCGAGCAGTGCCGGCACGCACAAGGGCTCTGTCTTCACCGTGCGATTGCCGACTTCAGCGGCCGCGGAGGAAGCGGCGGCGGCCGTGCGCCCGCGGCTGGACATGCAAGCCCACAGCGTGCTCATCGTCGACGACAACGCGGACGCCGCCGATTCGCTCGCACTGCTCATCTCGATGTACGGTGCGCCGGTAAAGGTGGCCTACAGCGCCGCCGATGCGCTGCGGCTCGTGAAGGATATCCGCCCGAGCATCGGCATCCTCGACGTGGGCATGCCGGGTATGGACGGCTGCGAACTGGCACGCAGGCTGCGTGCCAACCCAGACACGGCGGGGATGTTCCTCGTGGCCCTGACCGGGTGGGGCCAGGACTCCGATCGCGTGAAGGTGGACGCGGCCGGTTTCAACCGGCACTTGTTGAAGCCAGTCGACGTGAAGGACCTGGTCGACGCGCTGGCCGAGGCGCATGCGCCCGCGGCGGAGCCGTCGAAGGTCGGCGGCTAGAACTTCGTGTAGCCGCCGTCGATCAGGAACTGCTCGCCCGTGGCGTACGACGAAGCGTCGCTGGCGAGGTACACCGCGATCCCGCCGAAGTCTTCGATCTTTCCCCAGCGGCGTGTGGGGATGCGGGGCAGCACTGCGTCCGCGAACTTCGAATTGCCGATCGAACGCTCGGTCATGTCCGTCTCGATCCACCCCGGAAGGATGGAGTTGACGCGGATCTTGTGGCGCGCGAGTTCCACGGCGAGCGCGCGCACCATCGCCGTGACAGCGCCTTTCGACGCGCCGTAGTGGCTGTTGCGCGCCGCGCCTTCCACGGCGGCGGTGCTGGCTGTGGCAACGAGCGAACCGCCCTGCCCCTTGTCGATCATGTGCCGGGCGGCGGCGCGAAAAGTGAGGAACACGCCTTCGACGTTCACGCGTTGCACGCGGCGGAACTCGTCGAGAGTCATGTCCTGCAGCATGGTGCCCTTGCTCGACACGCCCGCGTTCGCGAAGCATGCGTTCACCGTGCCGCCCAGCGCCTGGACCGATTGCGCGAACGTCGCGTCGACTTGCGCTTCGTCGCCCACGTCGCACACGAACGCGTGCACGCGCGACGCGTCGCCGCATTCGGCTGCAAGCTGCGCCTTTGCGCGCTGCGTCTTGTCCGCATTGCTGCCCCAGATCGCGACGGAGGCACCGGCTTGCAGCAGCGCGCTCGCCATGCCGTAGCCGATGCCGCCGTTGCCGCCCGTGACGATGGCGGCGCGGTGGGCGAGGTTGAAAGGTGCGTACATGATCTGACTCCTTCGTCAGATCATGCGCGTTCCCCTGCAGCTTGGAAATCGAGTGCAGCCCCAGAAGTCCGAGCCCGCGTTTGCGCCCTTCTTCGCGGTCCTGCGCGTCATTGGCGATTGGCACACCGGGCAATCCGGAGTCGCCTGCGCGCGCGTTGGCGTCTGCGGTGTGGCAGCGGTCATCCTGGCGGAGTAAAGACGCTGGATTGCGGGTCAAGCCCGCAATGACAACGCGGCCCCGGAATGACAACCTATTGGGGCTGGCCGCCGCTCACCATCCACGGCGTGCCGAACTTGTCGGTCAGCATGCCGAAGCCCTTGCTCCAGAACGTGGGGGCGAAGGGCATCACCACCTTGCCGCCGTCGGCAAGCGCGTCGAACCTGGTCTTCGCTTCTTCGGGCGTGGGGTAGGTCAGCGACAAAGCGAAGCCTTGCATGGTCTTGAACATGCCTTGCGGTGTGTCCGAGGCCATGAGCATCCGGCCGTTGATGTCCATCGAGGCATGCATGATGCGGTCTTCCGATCCCGGCGGGCAGTGCTGCGGGTCGGCCGGCTGCGGCGAGTCCGAGTACTTCATCATCATCATGATCTTGCCGCCGGTGACGCGCTCGTAGAAGCGCATCGCGTCGGCGCAGTTGCCGTCGAAGAACAGGTAGCTGTCGAGCGTGGGCATGTCGGTCCTTTCTCGTTTCATGGCCCGGGACAGGTTCGTCCCTGCACTTACGACGAACGACCCGGGCCGGAATCGACAAACGTATGATCGCGCATGCCCAGCCGCGACCCCAAACGACGCCTGCTCTACGGTGGGATCGGTCTGTTGGGGGTGGGCGCGCTGCTGTTCGCGGGCTCGTTCTACGCGCCGGCCCTGCGCAGTCTCGTGACGTGGTTCGCGCTGGCGGGCACGGTGGTGGTCCTGCTGTATTTCGTGGTGCGTCGTGCTGCGACTGCGCCCGAGCTGGACAAGCGCGACGCGACGCTCTTCCCGCAGTCCACCATGATGGACGACCTCGATCGCAAGGAAAAGGGCGACTAGGCGGCGCGCACGCTGAGCTTGCGGGCTTGCCTGAGCAGCGCGAACAGCGCGGTGCCGTCGATCAACTGCAGGTGCCGCTTCAGCGACATCACGCCGTAGAACTCCCGGGAGGGCTAGGGCCGGACGACTTCCACGCGGGCGCGCGAGCCTGACCGCATGCGGCGGTACAGCTCCACCTCGAAAGCGCCGACGCCCACCACCAGCAGCACGAGCAGGACCACGCCGCCGACCGAAGGGACCTTGGCGAGCAGCATCACGAGCGCCAGCGCGATCGCGAAGTGCCCGATGGCTTTCGCGACCGTGGGCGGCGGCGGTTTCTTGAGCACTACCGGGATGAGGCTCGCGACGAACAGCGCGCTGACCAGGAAGCCAAGCAGCAGCGCGAACGGATAGAGCGCGAACAGCATGATGCCCACGGGGATGCCGATCACGGTGATCATGAACAGCACCGCAACGATGGGCGTGCAGATGATCGTGAGCAGGCCGATGCCGATCGACTTCGCGGGACTGTTCCTCACGCGGTCGGGCGCTTCGACGCTGAAGATCGGTGCCGCAGCGAGAAAGATCGCGCCGCACGCAAGCAGCGCCAGGTACGAGACGATGGTGCCGAAGATGCGCAGGCCCGTGTGTGCGGTGGATACGATTTCTTCGCGCGCCGCCTCGTGCGCGGCCGACGCTTCGTCCATCCGCGTGATCTCGCCGCCGACGGTGGCGCCTTCACTGCGCTGCACTTCACCTCCGGAGACATACGTGAGCTTGCCCGTGATCTTTGCGCCCGGGCCGAGCTTCAAGGTGTCGGCCGCGACCTTCACGTCGCCGTTGACCGTGCCGTTGATCGTGAATGAGTCGGCGCTGCCTTTGAGTTCGCCGTTGATGGTGCCATCGATCACGGCATTGCCTGCCATCACGCGTGTGCGGCTGCCGATCGTGGCGCCCTTGGAGATGCGCACGTCGCCCCCGGCCGCGGAGACATTGCCGGAGATCGCCGAATCGATGTTCACGGTGCCTCCGGCAAAGCGGCCGTTGCCGCCCACCGGCGCGCGCACGTCCACCGTGCCGCCCGCGCTGACGGCATTGCCGCCGATCGGCTGGTCGATGACGACGCGGCCGCCGAAGCCGACGAAGTTCTCCGGGACAGGCTTGGCCGGTGCGACGCGGCCGCCGAAGAGGACCAGGTTGTCATCGGTGTCGATGACGACGCCTTCGTTCTCGGAGCCCTTGGCCGCGTGCGCGAGCGAGCCCACCAGGGTGAATGCCCCGAATGCGACAAGCGCGGCGATGCGCGCGACACGCGAACTGTCCGTCATGGAACCCTCCTTCCTGCTCAACGGCAGGATGGGGGCGATGATAACTACGGATTTAGCAGTGCAACTGCTTGAAACGTTTTTTCGCCTCGAACAGCGAGTCCTGGGCCTCGTCGATCTCCTCCTGGTGGGGGCTGTTCTTGATCCGCTCGCGCTCGAAAGGCATCTTCTTGTCCAGCCGCGCGCACTCGTCGCGGTCGCTCCCGGTCAAGCGGATGCGGCGTTTGCGCAGCGCCAGCTCCTCGGAGGTTTCGCCCGGCAACCGGTGCGCGACGACTTCGGATGTCCTGTATTTCGGTGTGTCCACCGGCGCGTCGTACGTGCGCACGATGCGTGTCGAACACGGTTTTTCGGAATAAGACTGCGCACTGCACTTGTAGACGGCCTGCGCCTGCGCCTTGCCCCACAGCATTCCCAGCGTCAGCACCATCGCGATCATCAGAAGCTTTTTCATGGACCGGCCCTCCTTGCGGATGAGGTCCAGCTTAGGAAAGCAGGTGTGCCTCAGCAGTACCCAAATGAAACCATCTGTTGTCGGTGCCAGAATGTCCGCATGAGCGAAATCACCGACTTCGACGCGAGCACGCTCTCGCGCAGGATCCACGCCCGCGAGCTTTCGTGCCGCGAAGTGATGCAAGCCTTCCTCGCTCGCATCCACAAGCTCAACCCGACGTTCAATGCCCTCGTCAACCTGGCGCCGGACGACAAGCTGCTCGCGCAAGCGGGCGAGTACGACAAGGAGCTTGCGTCGGGCGCATCGCGCGGATGGCTGCATGGCATCCCGGTAGCCATCAAGGATGCGGCCGACGCCGTAGGCTTCCCGTCGACCAAGGGCTGCGAGCTGCTCGCCAACCACATGCCGGTGCGCGACAGCCTGATGACGGCCCGCATGAAGGATGCGGGTTGCATCGTGATCGGCAAGACGACGTCGCCCGAGCTCGGGCTTGGGTCGCACACGTTCAGCACGCTCTTCGGCGCAACGCACAACGCCTGGGACACGCACGTGAGCGCGGGCGGCAGCAGCGGCGGCGCCGCGGTGTGCCTGGCGCAGCGCATGCTGCCGATCGCGGACGGGTCGGACTTCATGGGATCGCTGCGCAACCCCGCCGGGTGGAACCATGTGTACGGCTTTCGTCCCACGCAAGGGCGCATCCCGCAGCCGTACAACCCCGACGTGAACATCGACATGCTGTCGACCGAAGGGCCGATGGGGCGCAGCATCGAGGACGTCGGGCGCTTGCTGTTGACGCAATCGGGCTACGACATGCGCGCACCTTTGTCGCTGCAAGGATCGATCAACTGGAATGCCGGTGACGTCGACGTGGCGGTGCTCAAGGACCTGCGCATTGGCTGGCTGGCGAATCTCGATGGCCACCTCGCCACCGAAGACGGTGTGCTCGATACGTGCGAAGACGCATTGAAGAAGTTTTCCGGTGCGGGCGCGGTCGTCGAAGAGATTCCGATGGGCTTCGACCCGGGGAAGGTCTGGGAATGCTGGCTGGCGTGGCGGCGCGCCATCGCGGGGCCGCGCGTCGGCTCGCTCATGCACTTGCCGGGCGCGAAGGACAAGATCAAGCCCGAAGCGCAATGGGAATACGAATGCTCGCAAGGCATGACGTTCACGGATTTCCGCCGCGCCACGGAAACGCGCAGCGCCTTCTACCGGCACATGCTGGCATTGTTCGAGAAGTGGGACGTGCTCGTGCTGCCCACCGCGCAGGTGTGGCCGTTCGACGTGACGATGCGCTGGCCGGGCGAGATCGAGGGCCGGCGCATGGACACGTATCACCGCTGGATGGAAGTGACGACGTACGCGACCTTGGTCGGCATGCCCGCGCTCGCGGTGCCAGCGGGCTTCCACGAGAACGGCAAGTGGCCGATGGGCCTGCAACTGATCGCGAAGACAGGCAGCGAAGCTTCGCTGTTGCGTATCGCGGCCGCTTACGAGGCAATCCGCAAGGATTTCATCGCGCTGCGTCCGGAGTGAAAATGCACCGCACACGCGTCATCGCTTCCCCGCACGATGGCGTGTATGCGACCGAAGTCGAGAGCGGCCGCCGCTACGCGAGGCACTGGCACACGACGTACGGCTTCGGCTTCATTGCGAGCGGCGCGCATCGCTCGGCCAGCCCGCTGGGCCCGGTCGATGCGTTTGCCGGCGACATCGTCTGCATGAACCCCGGCGACGTGCATGACGGCCAGCCGCTGGGCGTGGCGGCGCGGCGCTGGTTCACCGTGTATATCGAACCGGAAGTCCTCGCCGAGCATGCGCAGCGAAGCGACGTGGCGTTCACGCAGGCGGCGTTCCGCGATGTTGCCGTTCGCCGCGCCATCGCCAATTTGCTTGCGAGCATGGACGCGCCTGCGCTGGCCTTCGACGAAGCGCTGGCAACGGCATGCGATTCGATGCTGCAAGGCCACTCCACCTTGCGGCGCAGGGACGACGACAGCGACGCCGATCTCTCGTGCGTCATCGAGCGTCTCGCCGATGCCCTCACGCAAGCGCCGACCCTCGATGAACTCGCAGTGCTCGCCGGTTTGGGCAAGTTCCAGCTGCTGCGGCGCTTTCGCAAGCGTTATGGCGTGACGCCGCACGACTGGTTGCTGCAGCGGCGCGCCGACCGCGCGCGCGGCTTGATCAGGTCCGGAATGCCGCTGGTCGATGCGGCTTCGGCGAGTGGCTTCGCCGACCAGAGCCATATGACGCGCGTGTTCACGCAGCGTTTCGGCTTCACCCCCGGTGCCTGGCGCGCGAGCCTGTCACCCCGGACTCGATCCGCAATTTCATTCAAGACTCCGGACACCGCCCGCCACATACTGGGCTGATGGAGTTCAGCCACCACCCCGACATCCGTTCGCGCTTCCCCGAACTGGCCGCGAGCACGCTGTTCGTCCGCGGCATCCGCACCGGCGTGAACGTCGACGAACCTGTCGCACGCTTCAACGCGATCGCGCGCGAGCGGCTCGCCAAGGTTGCGTCCGAAAGCGAGCTGCCCGAGATCAACGCATGGCGGCGCGTTTTCTCGCGCATGGGACTGAAGCCTACGCAATACCGCTGCGCATCCGAATCGCTGCTGCGGCGCTTCAAGAAGGAAGGCGAGCTGCCGCGCATCCATCCGCTGATCGACCTGTGCAACGCGGCATCGCTGGCCTATGCGATTCCCGTTGCCGCACTCGATGCGGACAAGGTCGCCTGGCCACTGCAGGTGCGCCTGGCCAATGGCAGCGAGAGCTACCTGAGCTTCAGCGGTGAAGTCGAGCATCCCGAGCCCGACGAAGTCAGTTTCGTCGACGCACAAGGGCTGGCGCATGCCCGGCGCTGGACGCACCGGCAAAGCGGTCTGTCCGCAATCCGCGACGCTACGCAATCGGCGCTGGTCGTGATCGAGGGCGTCCACCCGGAGGCGAGGCAAGACGTCGACGCGCTTGCATCCGCGCTCGGCGCCGCGATCGCCTCCGTGTGGGGCATCGACGTGGTCCAGCGCTGAGTTACCGCTCGCGCGTATATTGCGCGGATGAGTCCCCCACCGCGCGCGCTCGCAGCGCCGCTGCGCATGAGGCTGCTGTTGCTGGCGGCCAGTGGCCTCCTGCCGCTGGTCCTGGTGCTGGTGTGGGGCATCGATCACCTGTTCGAGGAAAGGCGCGGTGCCGCGCAGCGGTCGGCGCTGGAGTTGTCGCGCGCCCTCGCGACTGCAGTCGATGCCGAAGTGCACTCGATCCAGTCGCTGCTCGACCAGATGGGAACGTCCGACGAACTCGAGCGCGCCGACCTGCGCTCGTTCCACCTGGCTGCGCGGCGCGACGCCGAACAACTCGGATGGCGGCAAGTGACGCTCGCCGATGGGGACGGCCACGTACTGTTCCGCTCGAACCAGCCTTTCGACAAATTCGACACCCAACCCGTCGATGCGGAAAGCCTCAAGGTCGTGGTCGCTACGAAGAAGCCGCTGGTCACGAAGGTGGTGCTGTCGCCCAAAGACAATGTCGAAACGTTTGCGGTGCGCGTCCCCGTGGTGCGCGGGGAGCATGTGGTCTATGTGCTCACGGCCGTGCTTTCTACCGATGTCATCGGCAAAGTGCTGGCGCGGCAAGGCGTTCCCGGGGATTCGGTCGCCTCCGTGTTCGACCAGGAGGGCCGGCGCATGGCGCGCTCGCGTCCCGCGTCGACACCCTATGGCACGCAATCGCTGCAACGCCTGCTCCAGGGCGGCGCCAGCCAGGGTGTCGGCGTGACGATGACGGGAGAAGGCCAGGAGGTCTACA
>DATLBJ010000183.1:0-9470 GCA_035526975.1 Ramlibacter sp. | reverse complement strand
TCGAGGTGGCGCGCCGTGTTGGCGACGTGCTGGGGCGCATCCACGCCGCCACTGCGGACCGCGACGACATTGCAAAGCGGTTCGCGACCGACGCAAACTTCTACGCCATCCGGCTGGAACCCTACCTCGTCGAAAGCTCGCGCGTGCATCCGGATCTGGCAGACGTCCTGCTTGCGCTCGTGGAAAGGACCGCGGGGACGCGGCGCGTGCTCGTCCATGGCGATGTCAGCCCCAAGAACATCCTCGTCGGCCCGGACGGGCCGGTCATGCTCGATGCGGAATGCGCGTGGTTTGGTGATCCGGCTTTCGACGTGGCGTTCTGCCTCAATCACTTCGTGCTGAAGGCCGCGCACATGCCGCAGCATGCGCAAGCGTTGATGGCGTGCTACGCCGCGCTGAAGCAATCGTATTTCGACCACGTGCAGTGGGAACCGCGTGACGCGCTCGAAGCGCGCGTCGCGACGCTGTTGCCGGGCCTCACATTGGCGCGAGTGGATGGGAAGTCGCCGGTCGAATATCTCAGTGAGCCGCAGCGTCACGCCGTGCGTGCGTCGGCGATCGAACAGCTTCGGCAGAACCGAAAGTTGATGTCATGAAGATCAAGCAGGTCATCGCACGGCGCATCTGGGATTCGCGCGGCCGGCCGACGGTGGAAGTCGAAGTGGAGAACGAGGACGGCACGCGCGGCACAGGCATTGCACCGGCCGGCGCATCGATGGGGACGCGTGAGGCGGTCGAATTGCGCGATGGCGGCGATCGCTTCAAGGGGCTCGATGTGCAGAAGGCCATCGGCGGCATCGCTCGCGAGATTGCACCGGCGCTGGTCGGCCGTGACATCACTGACCAAGGCGGGATCGACGCGATGCTCATCGCGCTGGACGGCACACCGAACAAGGCGCGCCTGGGCGGCAACGCGGTGATCGCGACGTCGCTTGCCGTCTTGCACGCCGCGGCCGCACATGCGCGCCAACCACTGTGGCAGTACCTCGCCGCAGGCAAAACTGCAACCTTGCCGGTGCCGCAGATCCAGATTTTCGGCGGCGGCGCGCACGCGGGCCGCCGCGTCGACGTGCAGGACTTCATGGTGATCGCGACCGGCGCGAAGTCGTTCGCGCAGGCGCTCGAAATGACCGCGGAGGTCTACCGAAGCGCCGGCGAGCTCATGGCGCAACGCGGGCAACTTGCCGGCGTGGCGGACGAAGGCGGGTGGTGGCCGAATTTCCAGCGCAATGAAGACGCGCTCGACATGCTCGTGCGGGCGATCGAGCGTGCCGGGTTGGTTCCCGGTGAGGATGTGTCGATTGCGCTCGACATCGCCGCTTCCGAATTCGGCAAGGACGGCAAGTACCGGCTTGCGCTCGAACAGCAGGACCTCGATTCCGACGCGCTGTGCGAGAAGCTCGTGCGCTGGACGGAGAAGTACCCGATCGCGTCGATCGAAGACCCGCTGGCTGAAGACGACGAGGCCGGGCTCATTGCTTTCACGCGCGCCGTCGGCAAGTTCGTGCAAGTGGTCGGCGACGACTACCTGGTCACGAACGCGGGCCGCATCGCCCACGCGGCATCGGTCGGCGCGTGCAATTGCGCACTGATCAAGCCCAACCAGGCCGGCACCGTGACGGAGACCCAGGCAGCCCTCGACGCAGCAAAGCAAGCCGGGTTCGCCACGATCGTGTCCGCGCGGTCGGGCGAGACGGAAGACGTCGCCATCGTGCACCTTGCGACGGGATGGAACGCCGGGCAGCTCAAGGTGGGCTCCTTTGCGCGGGGCGAACGCATGGCCAAGTGGAACGAAGGCCTGCGCATCGAGCAGAAGGCCGCGTTGCCATTCGCGACGACAATCCGGCCATGAACTACTGGCTGATGAAGTCCGAGCCCGCGGAGGTCTCCGTGGACGACGCAATTGCCGCGCCCAAGTCGACGGTGGCCTGGACGGGCGTGCGCAACTACCAGGCGCGCAACTACATGCGCGACCAGATGCAGGTGGGCGACGGCGTGCTGTTCTATCACTCGAGCTGCCCCGAGCCGGGCATCGTCGGCATCGGCCGCGTTGCGTCGACGCCCTATCCCGACCCGACGCAGTTCGAGAAGAAGTCGAAGTACTACGACGCGAAGTCGAAGAAGGACGAGCCGCGCTGGACGCTCGTCGATGTGCAGGTGACGAAGAAGATCCCGCTGCTCTCGCTGGAAGCGATGCGCGAGCGGAAAGATCTCCAGGACATGATCGTGCTCAAGCGCGGAAACCGGCTGTCGATCACGCCGGTGGAGGCCAGGCACTGGAAAGCCATTGTCGGAAAGGACAAAGCATGAAACTGATGATTGCAGGAGTGATGGTGCTCCTGGCCGCGTGCGCAAGCGCGCCGCCCACCCTCTCGCGCGATGAGGCCGCGGCCATCGTCGCCAGCGCGGACCGCACGGCGGCCGACCGAAAGAACGACGAGCGGCGCAAACCCGCCGAAATGCTGGCGTTCATCGGCGTGCGCCAAGGCATGACGGCGTTGGACGTGAGTGCATCGGGCGGCTACACCACCGAGCTGATCGCGCGCGCAGTGGGCCCTACGGGTTCGGTGACGGGCCAGTCGCTCGTTCCGGCTGCGGGCCCGCAAGCGCCGCCGCCCGCGCCCTTCGTCGAGCGGCAGAAGAACCCGCGCTTCGCCGGCATGAAGTTCGTGCGCCGGCCGTTCGACGACCCGGTGCCACCGGAACTCAAGGGCAAGCTGGACCTCGTGACGTTCATGTTCAACTATCACGACATGGGTTCGCTCAAGGTCGATCGCGACAAGATGAACCGCTCGATCTACGAAGGCCTCAGGCCGGGCGGCATGTACGTGATTGCCGATCACTCGGGCCGCGCCGGCACGGGCATCAGCGAATCCGGCACGCTGCACCGCATCGAAGAAGCTTTCCTGGTCAAGGAAGTCGAAGCCGCCGGGTTCAGGCTCGCAGCGCGCGGGGATTTCCTGCGCAACCCGCAGGACCCGCGCACCGAGGCTGAGCCGTCGCACGCAAAGGACGAGTTCGTGTTGAAGTTCGTGAAGCCTTAGCGACTACCACCGCTCGGCAAGACGGTGCTGCTCGAGCATTGCGTCGGCATCGTCTTACACGAGCTGCTCATCGGCGTCCCTAGAATTTGGCGCTTCTAGCGCTCATTGCGCGCCCGCGTCTAACGGCGCCCCATCTTCCGCCCCGATGAGCCAAGATACCGAAGCCATTCTCTCGATCCTGCAACAGGATCAATCCTCCGTCCTCCAGGCGTGGCTCCACGAGCTGGGTGCCGCACCCGGTGCACGGCATGTGTCCGAAGGTGAAGCTCGCGAACTGCTCGCGGCGATGCAGCAGGCATTGCAATCCGGAGGCGACCCCGAGCAGTTCCAGGCGCCTGCCTGGGCGCCGCTGCGCGATTCGCTCTCCGCATTGTCACGCTCACGCGCTGCCCAAGGCCAGTCCGCCGGCGAGACGAGCGTCTTCATGCTGGCTGTCAAGCGGCCGATCTTCGCGGCTATCCAGAAGCGTCTCGCCGCCAATCCGCAGCAGGCGCTGTCCGCGACATGGACGCTCTCCACCCTCGTCGACAAGATGGCGCAGTGGACGGTGAATGTGTACCAGCAGTCGCGCGAGGAGATCATCAAGCGGCAGCAAGAAGAACTGCTCGAGCTGTCGACGCCCGTGATCAAGCTGTGGGAAGGCGTGCTGGCCGTGCCGATGATCGGCACGCTCGACTCCGCACGCACGCAAGTCGTGATGGAGGCGCTGCTCCAACGCATTGTGGACACGGGCTCGCAGCTGGCCATCATCGACATCACCGGTGTGCCGACCGTGGATACGCTGGTCGCGCAGCACCTGCTCAAGACGGTGAGCGCGATCCGCCTCATGGGGGCGGACTGCATCATCAGCGGCATCCGGCCGCAGATCGCGCAGACCATCGTGCACCTGGGCATAGACCTGCACGGCATCGCCTCCAAGTCGACGCTTGCGGATGCGCTGGCGCTTGCCCTCGAACGCACCGGGTTCCGCATCACTCGCGACCTGGCCGCCGCCTGATCGGTCCGCGATGTACCGCATCCCCATATTGCAGATGGGCAGCGTGCTGCTCGTCACCATCCAGGTCGACATGCAGGACCAGACCGCCCTGGCGCTCCAGGACGACCTCGCCAGCCGCATTTCCTCGACCAATGCCAAAGGCGTGTTGATCGACATCTCGGCACTCGAAATCGTCGATTCGTTCGTCGGCCGGATGCTCGCATCGATCTCGGGCATTGCGCGCATCCTCGACGCGGCGACCGTCGTCGTCGGCATGCAGCCCGCCGTCGCAATCACCTTGGTCGAGCTCGGCCTGTCGCTCGAAGGCGTGCGCACTGCGCTCAACGTCGAGCGCGGAATGCAGCTGCTCCGGCAAGGCCGCTCGGGGTCCCCAATTGCAGGCTGAAACGCAGGGCTCCATGCCCGTCCTCAACGAAGAACATATCGTCGGCAGCCGGCAGGTGGTGCGGCAGCTGACGCAGCAGCTGAAGTTCTCGCTGGTCGACCAGACGAAGATGATCACCGCCGCCAGCGAACTGGCGCGCAACACGGTCGTGCACGGCGGCGGCGGGCGCATGAGGTGGGAAGTACTGGAAGACGGTGCGCGGCGCGGGCTCAGGCTTCACTTCGAAGACGAGGGCCCGGGCATTGCCGACCTGAAACTCGCACTCACCGACGGGTACACAACCGGCGCCGGCATGGGCCTGGGCTTGCCGGGCAGCAAGCGGCTCGTGCACGAATTCGCCGTCGACTCCGCGCCGGGGCGCGGCACGCGTGTGCAGATCACCCGCTGGAAATGAGGGCGCCGTGAGCTTCACCACCGGTGCACTGCACTCGCCGTTTCCCATCGATGACGCGAGCCGCGTGGGCGAGGCGCGGAGACATGCGGCACGTCTCGCCGTGCAGTGTTCGATGGACGACACTGCTGCCGGACGGTTGGCCATCGTGGTGACCGAGCTCGGTACAAACCTTCTGCGCCACGCGCGCGGCGGGCGCCTGCTGATTGCCGGCGATGCCGCGCAGGTGGAGGTGATCGCGATCGACGACGGCCCCGGCATGGCCGACACACGCCTGAGCATGAACGACGGGTTCTCGACCGGGGGCACGTCAGGCAACGGGCTCGGCGCCGTCCGGCGCTTGTCGCAGGACTTCCACATGCATTCGGTTCCGGGTGAAGGGACTGTGATCGTCGCGCGCGTTGCTTCAGGGTCTGCGCCCCGCGCCAAACGCGGCATCCGATACGGCGGAGTCGCAACAAGTGCGCCGGGGGAAATCGTGTCCGGGGACGCGTGGGCGGTTGCATCCGAGGGCCCCGCCGCCACCTTGTTCGTCGCGGACGGTTTGGGGCATGGCGCGTTCGCGAACCAGGCTGCGCGCGAAGCCATAGACGCTTTTCGCGGCCAGCCAGTGGCGCAACCGCGCGAAATCATTGAAGTGGTGCACGGCGCGCTACGCTCCACCCGCGGCGCAGCGGTCGCTGCATTGCGGGCCGACAGCACGACCGAAACCATCGACTTTTGCGGCGCAGGCAACATCATCGGCCGCGTGGTGTCGGGCGTGACCGATCGCACGATGATTACGCAGAACGGCACCGCGGGCTTGCAGGTCCGTCGGCCCGAACAGCACCGCGTCGAGTGGGCCGCCCATGCCGCGATCGTCGTGCACAGCGACGGGATCGAATCGCGCTGGACCCCGGAACGCGTGCGGGCGGTGCTCGGGCGCGACCCGGTGCTCATGGCCGCAATCGTGATGCGCGACCACTGCCGCGGCCGTGACGACGCCACGGTGGTCGTCCTTACACGTGAAGCGCAGGCATGACGGAAGAGCCCACCTCCGTCGAACTGGTCAAGGCGCGGGGCGAGTTGACGGCGCTGCGCAATGAACTCGACGAAACCAACCGGGGCGTGCTGGCCCTTTATGCCGAACTCGATGCGCAGGCCGATCAACTGAAGCAGGCGAACGAGCTCAAGAGCCGCTTCCTTGCCTACATGAGCCACGAGTTCCGCACGCCGATCGGCTCGATCCTGAGCATCGTGCGCCTGCTGCTCGACCGGGTGGACGGGCCGCTGACCGGCGAGCAGGAAAAGCAGGTGACCTTCATCGAAACGAATGCGAGGGAGTTCGGGGAAATGGTCAATGACCTGCTCGATCTCGCCAAAGTCGAAGCGGGACGCGTGGAGATTTCGCCTGCCTGGTTCGACATGGTGGACCTGCTTTCGGCGTTGCGCGGGATGTTCAAGCCCGTGTTGACGAATCCCGACCTGATCCTGGTGTTCGAAGAGCCGCCCAAGGAAATCCCGCGCCTCTACACCGACGACCGCAAGCTGTCCCAGATCCTGCGCAACTTCGTGTCGAACGCGCTGAAGTTCACCGTGCGCGGCGAGGTGCGCGTGAGCACCAACGCGGAAGCCGACGGCCGCGTGACGTTCCGCGTGGCGGACACGGGTATCGGCATCGCGCCCGAATTCCACCCCGGCCTCTTCGAGGACTTCGGCCAGGTGCAATCGGCAATGCAACGCAGGCTCAAAGGCACCGGGTTGGGCCTGTCGCTCAGCAAGCGGCTTGCGCAGCTGCTCGGCGGAACCGTCGGCTTTCACAGCGAAGTCGGAAAAGGTTCCACGTTCTTCGTGACGATCCCGGTGCACCTACCGGACGGGCCAGTGCCATGAGCGACACCGACGTCATCAATGTGACCATCCCGCGCGGGCAGCACGTCGTGCTCGTGGCAGATGACAACGCCGCGACACGTTACGCAACGAGCCGGGTGCTCACGGCGGCGGGCTTCCGCGTAATGGAAGCGGCCAATGGCACCGAAGCGCTCGAGGGGGCGACGCGCGGTGTGTCGGCGGTTGTACTCGATGTGAACATGCCCGACATGGACGGCTACACGGTTTGCCGCACGATCCGCGCCGCCCCCGAAACCGGGAACCTGCCGGTGATCCACCTTTCCGCCACGCATGTCGCAAATGAAGATCGCGTCCGCGGCCTGAACGCCGGCGCCGACGCGTACCTGGTGCACCCAGCCGAGCCCGCCGTGCTCGTGGCCACCGTGCAAGCCCTGATCCGCGCCCGCACGGCCGAAGACCGGCAGCGGCGCAGCGAGCAGCGTATCCGCGCCATCTACGAAAACGCGCAAAGCGGCATCGCTCTGCTGGATGCGAGAGGCGCGTTCGTCGACGCGAATCCCGCGATGCAGCGCTTGCTCGGGCGATCGATGCGCGAAATCGAAGGGCGGCTGTTGCGCGACTTCGCCGCGGGGGCGCACAACACCGGCGTGGACTCACCGGCCGCGTGGCGCGGCGAAGTGCCGGTGCGGCACGCGGATGGCCGCGAAATTTTCCTGGACTGGATGGTGTCCGAACCGGTCGACGACGGCTTGCGAATCGCAACGGCGACCGATCTTTCCGAGCGTCATGACCTGGAGCAGCGCCGCCGCGAAGTACTGGAGCGCGAGCAGGCCGCGCGCGCCGCCGCCGAGCAGCACAGCCGGACCAAGGACGATTTCATCGCGGTGCTCTCGCACGAGTTGCGCACACCGCTCAACTCCATCGTGGGCTGGGTCGCGATCCTGCAGCGCCGCAACCCTACTCCGGAGGCGATAAAGGGGCTGGACGCGATCGAACGGAACGTCAAGGCGCAGGCGCGGATCATTTCCGACATCCTCGACGTGTCGCGCATCAACTCGGGCAAGCTGCAATTGCTGCGCGAGCGCGTCAATCCCGGCGAAGTCGTGCGCAACGCCCTGACCGCGCTGCAAAGGGACATCGGCGAGCGGAACATCGAAATCGATGTGAACGTTGCCTGCGGCGACGATGCCGCGTGGATGGACCCGAACCGCTTCGAGCAGATCTTCTGGAACCTGATGACGAACGCCATCAAGTTCTCGCCGCCGGGCTCCACGGTGTCCGTGCGGTTGCGGCGCTCCGGCGACATGCTCGAACTGTCGGTGCAGGACCGCGGCCAGGGCATCGAACCCGAGTTTGTGCCCCGGCTGTTCGACCGCTTCTCCCAGAGCGATGCGCCGGGCAACCGGCGCCACGGGGGGCTGGGGTTGGGCCTGTCGATCGTCAAGCACCTTGTCGACTTGCATGGCGGCAGCGTCTCCGCCACGAGCGAGGGGCTGGGCCACGGCGCAACGATGCGCGTGGAGCTGCCCGTATTCGGACATGCTTTCGAACAGGAACTCCAGAATGGCAATTCGGCGCTGCCGGCATTGAACGGCGATGACGAAGATGCGCAGGGACACCCGCTGGAAGGGATGCACATCCTCGTGGTCGAAGACGACGCCGGCGCTGCGGAGATGCTGAGGCTGGTACTCAGCGATCGTGGCGCGATTGTGCACTCGGCACACGATTACGCATCAGCGCTCGAGGCCCTGCAGGCTTCCTGGCCGGATGTGCTGGTGAGCGACATCGGTCTGCCGGGGCGTGACGGCTACGAGTTGATGCGCGCGGTGCGCGAGCTCGCCGCCCCGCCGGGCAAACCCGCTCGCCTACCCGCTGTCGCATTGACCGCGTTCGCACGTGCGGAAGACCGCGGCAAAGCGCTCGCCGCGGGCTTCGACGAGCATTTGGCGAAGCCGCTCAAGCCGCACCGGCTGGTCGCGACGCTGCGCAGCCTGGCCGTGTCCCGTCGAACTAGTCCTTGATGAACACCGTGTCGTCCGCCGGCTGAGGCGGCAGCTTGATCGCGAGCGCCTTCACCGGGCCGCTCGCGACGATCGTGCCGCCATGCGCGGTGCCCTTCGGGATGATGATCAGAGTGCCGGGCTTGAAGTCCTTGCGCTCGGCGCCCAGCCACATCGCGCCGCTGCCTTCGACGATGTACTGGATCTCGTCGGTCTTCGGGTGCATGTGCTTCGCGACGTTGCCCGACTGAACCTGCATCGTGCCGCTGTCGGTGACGACGACCATGCGCGAATTCATCTCGGGATTGCCCGTCTTCGGCAGGTCGCCGTGCTTGAGCGCGTTGAGGTCGATCATCATCGGCTGCAGCGGCGCGGCCTGCGCGTGCGCATCGCCCATGGCGTGCTGGACCAAAGGCGAAGCGGCAAGGCCCGCAACGAAGGCGCCGCTGATTGCGGCAAGGTGGATGGCTCGCATGATGTCTCCTGTTGTTCTCGGTGGCCGCAACTGTAGCGACAAAAAGGAAAAGCCGCCCGAAGGCGGCTTCACGAGTGACCGACAAGTTGCCTAGGAACCGTCGCCGCTGGAGATTTCCTCGGGCTCGGGCTTGGACTTGCCTTCCTTCTTCGGCAGCGGCTGGATATCGAGCAGCACTTCGTCCTTGTCGTCCAGGTCCACCGTGAGGCGGCCGCCGTCCGTCAGCTTGCCGAACAGCAGTTCGTCGGCCAGCGCGCGGCGGATGGTGTCCTGGATCAGGCGCTGCATCGGGCGTGCGCCCATCAGCGGATCGAAACCCTTGACCGCCAGGTACTTGCGCAGCTTGTC
>DATLBJ010000182.1:0-13340 GCA_035526975.1 Ramlibacter sp. | reverse complement strand
TAGTGGTTGAAGTTGTCGCCGGGGCGGAAGGGGAAGCCCGTGGAAACCAGGCAGTGCTTCAGCTCCGAGCGCTTGGACACGCGGATGCGGCGCTCGTTCAGGTAAGCGCCGCGGCCATTGGTGGCGGTGAAGAGGTCGTTGCGGGTGGGGTCGTAGATGACCGCCTGCTCGATCTTGCCGCGCACCTGCAGCGCGATGCTCACGCAATAGACCGGGAAGCCGTGGATGAAGTTGGTGGTGCCGTCCAGCGGGTCGATGATCCAGACGAAGTCGGAATCCTTCGCGCCGTGTTCCTTGCCCGATTCCTCGGCCCAGATGGCGTGGCCGGGGTAGGCGCCGAGCAGCGTTTCGATGACGACGGCTTCGCTCGCATGGTCGACTTCGGTGACGAAGTCGTTCACCTGCTTTTGCGACACGCGCACGGCTTCGACGTCGAGCGCGGCGCGGTTGATGATGGCGCCGGCGGCGCGGGCGGCCTTGACGGCCGTGTTGAGCATCGGATGCAGGTTGGGGGACGACATAAGTTGTTGGAAGAGCCGGAAGCAAACGCCCCGGCGATGCGGGGCGGCGAGAATGGCGTGATTTTACGCGATGGCGACCCGCTTCATCCTCATGAATACCAGCCACGCCGGCAACGTCGGCGCGGCGGCCCGTGCGCTCAAGGTGATGGGCTTCGATGACCTCGTGCTCGTCGCGCCGCGCTGGGCCGACGTCCTGACCAAGCCGGAGGCGATCGAGCGCGCAAGCGGCGCCATCGACGTGCTGCAAAAAGCGCGCACCGTCGCGACGCTCGAGGACGCCCTCGACGGTGTCACCTACCTGTGTGCGACCGCGATGACGCCGCGCGATTTCGGCCCGCCCACGTCGACGCCGCGCGAGCACCTGCCGCAACTTGCGCAGTCGCAACACAACGTGGGCTTTCTATTCGGGTCCGAGCGTTACGGGCTGGCGAACGAAGACGTCTATCGCTGCCACGTTGCGCTCTCGATCCCGGCGAATCCCGAGTACGGGTCGCTCAATCTCGCGTCGGCGATGCAGGTGATCGCGTACGAATGGCGGATTGCGCTGGGCGGGTTCTCACCCGTTCGCCCTGAGCCTGTCGAAGGGCCGTTCGCCGATGCAATGTCGGTCCAGGGAATGCTCGACCACCTCGAACAGTCCCTCGTGGACATCGATTTTCTCGACCCCGCTGCACCGAAGAAACTCATGCCGCGGCTGAACCAGCTTTTCAACCGCGCGCAACCGACCCCCGAGGAAATCCACATCCTTCGTGGTGTTGCCAAGGCCATGGCGCAAGCGGCTGCAAAAGCAAAACGATAGACTGCCTGCATGTTCGACAGCCTGCGCTCCGACATCCAGTGCATCCTCGACCGCGATCCTGCAGCGCGCAGCACGTGGGAGGTGCTCACGTGTTACCCGGGGCTGCACGCGCTGGTGTTCCATCGGCTCGCCCACTGGTTCTGGGGCCATGGCCTGCGCTGGCTCGGACGCTTCACGTCGCATGTGTCGCGCTTTTTGACCGGCATCGAGATCCATCCGGGCGCGGTCATCGGCAAGTCGGTGTTCATCGACCACGGCATGGGCGTCGTCATCGGCGAGACGGCGGAGATCGGGGACGGCTGCACGATCTACCAGGGCGTGACGCTCGGCGGCACGTCGCTGTACAAGGGCGCGAAGCGGCATCCGACCCTGGGCAAGAACGTGGTCGTGAGCGCCGGTGCGAAGGTGCTCGGTGGCTTCACGGTGGGCGACAACGCGCGGATCGGCAGCAACGCGGTGGTCATCAAGCCCGTGCCCGAGGGCACGACGGCCGTCGGCATCCCGGCGCGCATCATCCAGGCCGAAGACAGCAAGCGGCGCGAAGCCGTCGCGAACCAGATGGGGTTTTCCGCCTACGGCATCACGGAGAACGACGATCCGCTGTCACAGGCGATGAAGGGCCTCATCGACAACGCCGCGGGGCAGGAGCACCAGATCGCGCTGCTCTGGCAGGCGATCGAGAAGCTCTCTGTCGGAAATCGTCAGGGCGATTGCGTGCCCGATGAAGCGGCCACGCAGGAGAACTTCCAGAAGGACAAGTTGACGCAGCTGGTCGGCAAATAGCCGGCGGCCTTACGCGGACACTCGTTCGCGCAGCTTGTTGTTCGCTTCCACCAGCTCCTGCACGCGAGTGTTGGTCGCACGCAGGCGTTCGCCGACGCGCACGATGATCGCGGAGAGCAGCGCGCAACCCACGCCGGGCATCTCGTCGACCAGGCGGCGCAGCGCATCGCGATCAAGCACTGCGATTTCCATATCGGTGACCGCGGTGACGGTGGCCGAGCGCGGTTTGCCATCGAGGATGCCCAGTTCGCCGAACACGGCACCGGCCCCGATTTCGCCCAGGACGACCGATTCGCCCGTCGCAGCGATCGAATTGGCGACGATGGCCTCGCCCTCGAGCACGAGCGCCATGAACCCCGTGCTCGTGGTGCTGCCTTCCTGGATCAGGACCGTGCCGGCCGCGACGTGCTCGGGAATGAGAAGCCGCGCCACCTGTTGCGCCGCTTCGCGATTCAGGTCGGTCAGTGCTGTCTGCGAAATGAGAAGTTCCGCGATTTCGCCGCGGGTCCACTGGCGAGTTTCAGTGACGATGTTGTCCATGGGCTCCTCTTGTCCTCGATGCGGCTAACGGGGTGTAGCACGTAAGGCTGATTTTGGCCGGAATGCCTTGCAAACGCCATCATCGGTTTCGAGGTAGGGGCCGCCAATCAGGTCGATGCAGTAGGGCACCGCCGCGAAGATGCCCGGCACCACGACCCCCGGCTGTCCCGGGCTTGTCGAAGGGTCGGCTTTCAGGCCTTCGAGCGTCTCCTGGATCGATTTCGGCTGGCCCGGGAGGTTGATCACCAGGCTCTTGCCGCGGATCACGGCCACCTGCCGCGAGAGGATGGCCGTCGGCACGAAGCGCAGGCTCACCTGGCGCATCTGCTCGCCGAAGCCGGGCATTTCCTTGTCGGCGATGGCCAGCGTCGCTTCGGGCGTGACGTCGCGCGGGGCCGGGCCGGTGCCGCCGGTGGTGAGCACGAGGCAACAGCCGGCGTCGACCAATTCGACCAGCGCCTTGCTGATCACGTCCTTCTCGTCGGGGATCAATCGCGCTTCGAAGGTGAGGGGATTCTTCAGCGCGCGCGACAGCCAATCCTTCAGCGCCGGCAGGCCCTTGTCTTCGTACACGCCGCTGGAAGCGCGGTCGCTCACCGACACGATGCCGATCTTGACGGGGTCGAAGTCACTCATCGCCATCTCCCTGGGCTTCCTGCAACTGGGTCTTGACCAACTGGAAGATATCGCGGTACGCGCGGCCGTGGCGCGGGGCGAGGCCTTTCGACACTGCATCCGCGTCGTGCGGTGTCTCCTTGCGCGCCTGGCGGATCAGCGCGCGCAGCTGCTGCGTGTCGGTACCGGGATACCGCGCGATCCAGGTTTCGAGCGCGTCGTCCTTCGTGATCAGGTCGTCGCGCCATTGTTCCGCCTCGTGCAGCGCCATGGCGTCGCGCGCCGAGCCCTTGTCCTGCTCGTCGAGCGCTCCCCGGATCGACTGGACTTCTTCCTGGCCGAGGTTGCGCATCAACTTGCCGACGTACTGCGACTGGCGGCGGCGGCCTTCGAAGTTGGTGATGCGCTTCAAGTCGTCGAGGGCTTCGACGAGCTTTTCAGGCAACGCAAGGCGCGCGAACAGCTCTTCGCGCAGCGTGAGCAGCTGTTCGCCGAGCTTTTGCAGCTCCTCGCTTTCGCGCTTGAGGTCGGTCCTGCTGGTGTCGCCTTTCAGCTCGGCCTTGAGCTGCAGATCGAGTTCGCTGCCCTCGGCCACGAACTCGCCGCGGACCCAGTAGCCTTTCTTCGGTTTGCGTGACATGTCCCTGATTGTGAGGGCACTTATCATAGGCACCGCAATGACCCAACCCAACCCACCGGAGCGCGGATTCAGCTACAGCCGCGCGCAGTTCGAGGAGCTCGTGGACGCCGCACTGGCCCACGCGAAAAAACTGGGCTCGACCGATGCGGGCGCCGAAGCCTCCGAGGGCTGCGGCCTGTCGGTGTCGGTGCGCAAGGGCGAGCTGGAAAACGTGGAGCGCAATCGCGACAAGTCGCTCGGCATCACGGTGTACGTGGGCAAGCGCCGCGGCAACGCCAGCACATCCGATTTCACGCGCGCTGCGATCGAGCAGACGGTGCAGGCGGCTTACGACATCGCGCGCTTCACCGCAGAAGACTCGTTCGCGGGGTTGCCGGATGAGGGCGACATCGCGCAAGGAAGCGAGCAGCCCGACCTGGACCTGTTCCACCCGTGGGACATCACGAGCGAAGACGCGGCGCGCATCGCTCTCGAGTGCGAGGCGGCAGCCTTCGCCACGGACAAGCGCATCACCAACAGCGAGGGCGCCGGCGTTTCCGCGCAGCAGTCGCACTTCTTTTCGGCGCACTCGCGCGGCTTTCGGGGCGGCTATTCCAGCAGCCGCCACTCGGTTTCGGTCGCGCCGATCGCGGGCAAGGGCGACGACATGCAGCGCGATGCCTGGTACACGTCGATGCGCGATGCGCGCGAGCTCGCAGACCCGAAGGCGGTGGGCTGCTATGCCGCCGAGCGCGCGCTGTCGCGCCTGCACTCACGCAAGATCACCACACGCGAATGCCCGGTGTTGTTCGAGTCGCCGCTCGCCGCCGGCCTTGTGGGCGCGTACGTGCAGGGCACCAGTGGCGGGTCGCTCTATCGCCGCAGCAGCTTCCTCGTCGATTCGCTCGGCAAGAAGGTGCTGCCGGATCATGTCGACCTCGTCGAAGACCCGCACGTGCGCCGCGGCAAGGGCAGCGCGGCGTTCGATGAAGAAGGCGTGCGCACCAAGGCGCGCAAGGTGGTCGACCAGGGCGTGGTGCAAGGGTATTTCCTGTCGAGCTATTCGGCCCGCAAGCTCGGGATGAAGACGACCGGCAATGCGGGCGGCTCGCACAACCTCACGCTCACGTCGCGCCGCACGTCTCCCGACGACGATCTCGACGCGATGCTGCGCAAGCTGGGCCGCGGCCTGTTCGTGATCGAACTGATGGGGCAGGGCGTGAACTATGTGACCGGGGACTACTCGCGCGGCGCGAGCGGCTTCTGGGTCGAGAACGGCAAGATCGCGTACCCGGTGCACGAGATCACCATTGCGGGCAACCTCAAGCAGATGTTCGCGGGGATCGAGGCGATCGGCGCCGACGTCTACAACTACGGCGCCAAGAGCGTCGGCTCGATCCTGATCAAGAAAATGAAGGTGGCCGGCTCTTAACCGGCAAGCGCGGCCTTCACCGCCGCCGAGACCTGGCCCATGTCGGCCTTTCCGGCAAGGCGCTGCTTGGCGGCATGCATCACCTTGCCCATGTCGCCAGGGCCCTTGGCGCCCACTTCGGCGACGATGGCCTTCACTTCGGCGGCAACCTCATCCGCCGACATGCGCGCCGGCAGGTAGGCGGTGAGCACGGCGACTTCGGCCTTTTCCTTGTCGACGAGGTCGGTGCGGCCGGCCTTCTCGAAGGCGTCGATCGAATCCTTGCGCTGCTTGAGCATCTTGTCGACGATGCCGATCACCGCGGCGTCGTCGAGAGTGATGCGTTCGTCGACTTCCTTCTGCTTGATTGCGGCAGTGAGCAGGCGGATGGCGCCCAAGCGCTCCGTTTCCTTGGCGCGCATGGCGGCCTTCATGTCGTCGGTGATGCGGTCCTTGAGGGTCATCGTCGTCTCCCGGGAAATAAAAAAAACCTGCCACGAGTGTCCCCGGGGCAGGCTTCGGGGGCTTGCGGCCCCTGGGATCAGTACAGCTTTTTCGGCAGCTGCATGCTGCGAACGCGCTTGTAATGGCGCTTCACGGCGGCCGCCTTCTTGCGCTTGCGCTCGGCGGTGGGCTTTTCGTAGAACTCGCGTGCGCGCAGTTCGGTCAGCAGCCCCAGCTTTTCGATGGTGCGCTTGAAGCGGCGAAGCGCCACGTCAAACGGCTCGTTTTCCTTGACACGGATGGTCGTCATGAAATCAGTTTGGTCCAGTGGGGCGGATGAAGATCGAGGACATCCGCCGGGTTCCCCACCTCATTGCGTTCATAGGCCGGTGGGGGTTGGCCAGCAAAGCCCGAGATTATAGCCTCAGGCCGGAATTTCCGACAGAATCGACGCGTGATTTTTTCCCGCCCCCCCGCGACCCCGCCTGTTCCGACTGACACCACCGGGCGGGCGGACCTGCTTGCGGCAGAGCGCAGCGCCCGCGATGCCGCGGCCCGCGCCCAGCGCCGCCTGGAGATCCTGGTGCGGGCCGGAGAAGCCTTGTCTCGCTCGCTCGACCCCGACGAGACCTTGCGAACCATCGGCCGCGCCATCGTCCCCGAGATCGGCGACTGGTGCCGCATCGACCTCCTGGACGACGACGGCGTGCTGCAGCGGCGCCTCGCGCACCACATGAACCCGCAGCGCGCCCGTGAAGCGCTCGATATGACGCTTCGCCTGCGTGCGAAGGCCACCACTGCGGGCTCGATGGCGTCGGTCGTGCGCACGCGCGAACCGGCGCATGGCCACTTCGCCGAAAACGAAGACGACCCGGACCTGCACAAGTTCACACGCGCTTTCGCGATGGGCGCGTACTGCATCGTGCCCTTGGTGGCGCGCGGACGGATCATCGGCGCGATGGCGGTGATCCAGGCCGAATCGGGGCGCGACCTTGGGTCGGGTGACCGTACGCTGGTGCTGGAGCTCGCGCACCGCGCCGCCCTGGCACTGGACAACGCGCAGCTGTATTCCGCCGCGGAATCGGCGAATCGCACGAAGGACGAATTCCTCGCGATGCTGGGCCACGAGCTGCGCAATCCGCTCGCGCCGATCGCAACCGCGCTCGAACTCATGGCGCGCCGCGACCCGAACGCGCACGCGGAGGAGCGCCGCATCATCGGCCGGCAGGTCACGCACCTGTCACGGCTGATCGACGACCTGCTGGACGTCTCGCGCATCACACGCGGCAAGATCCAGTTGCTGCGCGAACCCGTCGACATGAAAGCAGTGGTCGCGAACGCGGTCGAGGTCACGCGGCAGGTGTTCGCCAAGCACCAGCATCCGCTCGATCTCGTTCTCGCGGGAGAACCGGCCTTCGTGCTCGGCGATCCGGTCCGCCTGACACAGGTGCTGTGCAACCTGCTCACGAACGCTGCGAAATTCACGCCTGCCGAGGGCCGCGTGACATTGACGCTCGCACGTGAAGGCTCGAACGTCGTGCTGAGTGTCGAAGACACCGGCACCGGCATCGAGAAGGAACTGCTGCCGCACGTGTTCGACCTGTTCGTGCAGGGCCGGCAAGCCATCGACCGGCACGTGGGCGGGCTCGGCCTGGGGCTTGCGATCGTGCGCACGATGGTCACGATGCACGGGGGTGAGGTCGTCGCCACCAGCGACGGGCCCGGGAAGGGCGCGCGGTTCACCGTCCGCTTGCCGGCGTGCGACGAAACACCCGCGGCCGACGACAGCCAACCGCCGGTTACGGCGGCGCCGGGGCCCGTCGAGCGCATCCTGATCGTCGATGACAACGTCGATGCCGCGCAGACGCTCGCGGAGCTGCTTCGCACATTGGGCTATGCCGCCCATTGCGCGCACCACGCGCACGACGTCGTCGACGCGCTGCGTGCTTTCCCTGCGGAAGTGGCCTTGCTGGACATCGGCTTGCCCGATGTCGACGGCTACGAACTCGCGCGCCGGCTGCGGGCCGAAGCGCCGTGGAGTTCACTGCACCTCATCGCGCTGACGGGCTATGGCAGCGACAGCGATCGCGAAAGGGCCTTGCAGGCCGGCTTCGACGAGCATCTCGTCAAACCCGTCAAGCTCGAAGACCTCCTCGCCGCGATCACCCGCGTCAGCTCTCGAGCTTCGCCTTGAGGAAGCCGACGGTGCCGTAGCGCGTGACGGCGCTGTAGTAGCGGCCCGTCACCCGATCCACCATCGCCGAATAGGCGTCGACCAGCGTCGGCACGATGGTGAACGCGTCGTAGTTGACGACCACCGCAACCTTGTCCTCTGGCGACTTCACGACGGGGCCGAGCAGTGCGACGACCGCGGATTCGATGGCGTCGATGTCGTGTTGCGAGTCGACGGCGTGCCCTTCGAAGTCGATGAAGAGCATTCGCTGTTCGCGGTCGAAGTGCAGGCGTTCAGCCAGCGGCTTGGCGAGGAGCCGGTCGCGCAGGCCCAGCGAAGCGGCATGGAAGATCGCGGGGTCCATCTGCTTGAGCTGCGGGCTGATCGCGGGGCGGAACTCCATGCGCGCGAGGATGTCGCGCTCGAGATCCACGCCGGGTGCGATCTCGATCAGTTCCAGGCCCCCCTGGCCTGCAAGCCGGAACACGCACCGCTCCGTGACGTACAGCACGCGCTGGCCGCGCCGCAGCGCTTCGGCGCCGCTGAAGGTGCGGTGCTCGACCTGCCTGACGAACTTGAGCGAAGTGCCTTCGCTGTCGATGTGCAACTTTCCGCCCTCGACGCGCGTTTCCAGGTCGCCGCAAGTGAACGTCCCGACGAAGCAGACCGTCTTCGCGTTCTGGCTGATGTTGATGAAGCCCCCCGCGCCCGCAAGCCGCTTGCCGAACTTGCTGACGTTGAGGTTGCCTTCCGCGTCGGCCTGCGCGAGACCCAGCACCGCCAGATCGAGCCCTCCGCCGTCGTAGAAATCGAACTGGCTCGGCTGGTCGATGATGGCCTGCGCATTCACCGCCGCGCCGAACGACAGGCCGCTCGCGGGGATGCCGCCGATCACGCCGGGCTCGGCGGTGAGAGTGACGAGATCGATCACGCGTTCTTCCGCGGACACTGATGCGACACCTTCCGGCATCCCGATGCCGAGGTTGACGACGCTGTTCACGTGAAGTTCGAGCGCCGCGCGCCGCGCGATCACCTTTCGCTCGCTCATCGGCATGGGCGCGAGCGAATCCATCGGCACGCGCACTTCGCCGGAGTAGGCAGGGTTGTACTGCTCGACGAAGGTCTGCATGTGATGCGATGGATCCGTCGCGACCACGACCGCATCGACGAGCACGCCCGGCACTTTCACTTGCCGCGGATTGAGCGTGCCGCGATCGGCGATGCGCTCGACCTGCGCGATGACGATGCCGCCGCTGTTGCGCGCCGCCATCGCGATCGCAAGCGCTTCGAGCGTGAGCGCCTCGCGCTCCATCGTGAGGTTGCCGTCGGGGTCAGCCGTCGTCGCGCGGATGATGCCCACCGAGATCGGGAAGGCCTTGTAGAAGAGGTACTGCTCGCCGTCGATCTCCATCGTGCGCACGATGTCCTGGGTGGTGCGCGCATTGATCTTGCCGCCGCCGTGCTTGGGGTCGACGAACGTGTCGAGGCCCACGCGCGTCAGCGTGCCGGGCTTGCCCGCGGCGATGTCGCGAAACAGGTGCGCGATCACGCCTTGCGGCAGGTTGTACGCCTCGATCTCGTTGGCCACCGCGAGCTTCTGCAGCGCCGGCACCAGGCCCCAGTGCCCGCCGACCACGCGCTTGATCATCCCCGGCAGGCCGAGGTGGTTGAGCCCGCGCGTCTTGCCGTCACCCTGGCCCGCCGCGTACACGAGCGTGAGGTTGCGGGGAGACCCTGCGCCGGTTTCAGCCTGCGTCGCGATGAAGCGCTGCTCCAGCGCCACGGCGATCTCCTCGGCGAACCCGATGCCGACGAAGCCACCGGTCGCGATGGTGTCGCCGTCGTGGACCAGGCGGACCGCTTCCGCCGCGGTCACGACCTTGTTGCGGCGTACGCCCGCCGTCGTGTGTTCGCTGAAGTTGGTGTGCATGCGCCCATGATGGCCGAGCGGCGGCCGGGCGCACTCGGGTCTGCTACTAACCGGCTGCCGCGCGAATCGCGGGCGCGCCGGCCATGGCGGCAACGCCCTGGATCACGTCTCCCACCACAATGACCGAGGGGCTCGCCAGGCCCTCGCGTTCGATCGTCGCCTGCAGTTCGCCGAGCGTGGTGATGGCTTCGCGCTGGTCCTGCATGGTGGCCTTGTGCACGATGGCGACCGGCGTCGCCGGGCGCAGGCCCGTCAGCAGCTCCTGCTGGATGCGCGCCGCCCCGCTGACGCCCATGTAGATGACGAGCGTGAGTCTGGCTTCGCGCGCCGCATTGGCGAGCGCGCGCCAGTCCGCGCCGTGCGATCCCGGGTGCGCGTGCCCCGTGACGAACACGACGCCGTGCGCGTGCTCGCGATGCGTGAGCGGCACGCCGAGCGACGTGACCGCGGCCAGGCCCGATGTGATCCCGTTGACCACCTCGACGTCGACACCGGCCTCGCGCAGGTGTTCGACCTCCTCGCCGCCGCGCCCGAAGATGAACGGGTCGCCGCCCTTCAGGCGCACCACGTTCTCGCCTTCGCGCGCCGCGAGCACCATCAAGCGCTCGATGAAAGCCTGCGGCGTGCTCTTGCAGCCGCCGCGCTTGCCGACGTGAACGATGCGCGCGTTGCTTGAAGCGAATGCGACGACTTCGGGGCTGACGAGATCGTCCACGAGGAGCACCGTCGCGGCCCGGATTGCCTTCACTGCCTTGAGCGTGAGCAATTCCGGATCGCCCGGCCCCGCGCCGACCAGCGTGACCTTGCCTGTCCTGAAATCGTTGCTGCTCACTGCGCGGTCTCCTGGTTCGCCCTTGTCCTTGCAAGACGCACGATATGTTCCACCTGCAACGCAATCGGCGCCGGAACCGGCTGCATGCCCGACAGAACCTCGCGGATATAAGCGGCGGTCGCCTCCGGCGCCGTGCCGGTGGGCAACTCGGGCAACTCGGTGACCGTGCCTTTCTGCCCAGGTTCGAGCTCGATGCGCCGGCCCCGCACGAAGCCGACCATCTCGCGCACACGGCGCGGGTCGGCGACGGGCTCGCCTTCGGTTCCACGCAGGAGCATCGCTGTCGATCCCATCAAGGTGTAGACGTCGGCCATCGAGACGGCGTATTCCGGGTGCGTGTAGCTGCCGACGACGACCGCATCGCCCGCGCAAGGGTTCATCAGCTTCACCAGGCTGTGCGAGGAGTTGCGCAGGCCGATGGCGCGCCGCACGTCGAGCAGGCGCTTGAGCGCCGGGCACAGCACTTCAGTGGGGAGAAAACCGACCTCATGCGGGGCGATGCTGTGCACTTCGCGCATCGGCTGCAGGCCCAGGGCACCGAGCACGTCGGAGACGAACACGCGGGAATTTTCAGTCGGCGTGCCGTGAATCAGCACCGGCAGGCCCTGGCGCGCGAGCAAGGTGGCCAGCAAGGGCGTCAGCAGGGGCAGCTTGCGCGCGCCGTTGTAGCTCGGCAGGACGGCGATCGGTACGGGGCTTTCGGGCACGCGATGCATGCGCGTGTACATGGCATCGAGGAAACCCGCCATCTCCTCGGGCGTTTCGCCTTTCACGCGCATGGCGATGCAGAACGCGCCGATTTCGAGGTCGGTCACCGCGCCATCGAGCACCTGCCCGAACAAATCCATGGCTTGTTCGCGTGACAGTGCCCGCGCGCCGTCCTTGCCGCGGCCGATTTCCTTGATGTACTGGCTGATGCCCATGGGTGCCGGCCATTCTCCCAGAGCACTGATGACTTGCAGCTATATGCTCAATCGATTGCGAGCGTGGCCAGCTCCACCGGGTCGAGAAAGACTTCGCCGCGCTCGACGCGGCAGGAGAACTTCGTCGCGCACCCCTGGTCCGGCGCTTTCGCGCAGCCGTCGTCGAGGCCGATCGTCCAGTTGTGCAGCGGACAAGCGACGCTGGTGCCGAACACGATGCCCTGCGACAGCGGGCCGCCCTTGTGCGGGCACTTGTCGAGCAGCGCGAACACCTGGTCCGCGTCGTTGCGGAATACGGCGACATCGCCACCGCGTGACCGCGCGACGCGGCGCGCGCCCAGCAGCGGGATTTCGTCGATTCGGCAAATGACGGTCCACTCGTTCATCTTCATGCCATCGCCTCCACCGGGACGATCGGGATGAACTGGCGCTTGTCGACTGCGGCCTTCTCGTGCTCGAACCACGGATCGGGCTCGCCGTCCAGCGCGAACCGCAAGCGCTCCCACAGCGCCTTGCGGTTGTCGTGGTGCTCGAGGATCTTCTTCTTGATGGAGTCGAGGCCGACGCGATGGATGTAATGCACCGTGCGCTCGAGGTACCAGCCTTCCTCGCGATACAGCTGCAGGAAGGCGCCGGAATACTCGAGCACTTCTTCCGATGTCTTCAGCTTGACCAGGAACTGCGCGACCTCCGTCTTGATGCCGCCATTGCCGCCGACGTAGATTTCCCAGCCGGAATCGACGCCGATCACCCCGACGTCCTTGATGCCGGATTCGGCGCAGTTGCGCGGGCAGCCGGAGACGGCGAGCTTGACCTTGTGCGGTGCGTACATGCGCCACAAGGCGCGTTCGAGGTCCTTGCCCATCCGGGTGGAGTCCTGCGTGCCGAAGCGGCACCATTCGGAACCCACGCAGGTCTTCACCGTGCGCAGCGCTTTCGCATACGCGTGCCCCGAAGGCATGCCGATGTCGCGCCAGACGTTCTGCAGGTCTTCCTTCTTCACGCCGAGCAGGTCGATGCGCTGGCCGCCCGTGACCTTGACGGTCGGAATCTTGTACTTGTCGACCACGTCCGCGATGCGGCGCAATTCATCGGCGGTGGTCTCGCCTCCCCACATGCGCGGGATGACGGAGTACGTGCCGTCCTTCTGGATGTTGGCGTGGCTGCGTTCGTTGATGTAGCGCGATTGCGGGTCGTCTTTCGCCTCCTTCGGCCATGTGGAGACCAGGTAGTAGTTGATGGCCGGGCGGCACGTTGCACAGCCGTTGGGCGTGCGCCATTCCATGAACGCCATCGTGCCGGCGATGGTGACGAGCTTGTTCGCGCGGATCGCGTCGCGCACTTCCTGGTGGCTGTGGTCGGTGCAGGCGCACAGCGCTTTTTTCTTCGGGGCCGCGGAGTAGTCGCCGCCCGCGGTGAACATCAGGATCTGTTCGACCAGCCCCGTGCAGGAACCGCACGACGCGCTGGCCTTGGTTTGCTTGCGCACTTCGTCCAGCGTGAACAGGCCCTTGTCCTTGATCGCCTTGCAGATCGAACCCTTCGTCACGCCATTGCAGCCGCACACCTCGTCGGTGTCGGACATCGCGGCGGCCTTGCTCTGGCCCTGGTGGCCGGCGTCGCCGATGTTCGATTCGCCGAACATCAGCTTGCCGCGGATGTCGGACAGCGTGCGCCCTTCGCGCAGCAGCTTGAAGTACCAGCTGCCGTCGACCGTGTCGCCGTACAGGCAGGCACCGACCAGCTTGTC
>DATLBJ010000181.1:0-10414 GCA_035526975.1 Ramlibacter sp. | reverse complement strand
TCTTCGATCCAGACGATGTGCCGTGCCTTCAACCACTCGCGGATTTCGGTTGCACCCACTGCGATAAACGGCCGGCGGTAATCGATGCCGTCCTTGTCCCATTGCCCGCGCATGCCCGCGAGCCCCGCGATGCCGGCACCGCGCGAGAGCGCCAGCAGCATCGTTTCGACCTGGTCGTCGGCGTGATGGGCGAGAGCGACGGTCGCGATCTTGTGTCGCAACGCGACGCGATGCAGCGCGTCATAGCGTGCACGGCGCGCGGCGTCTTCGGGGCTCTCGCCGCTCTCGTGGCGCGCGTCGATCCGCTCCGTGTGCAACGCCACTCCAAGGGCCTTGCACGCTGACTCGCAATGGGCCTCGAACCGCGGCGCAGCCGCTTGCAGGCCGTGATTGATGTGGATCGCAACCACCTGCCCCGGCCAACGCCTTGCACATGCGAACAGCAAGGCAGTCGAGTCCGCGCCGCCGCTGTACGCCACTGCAAGCGGCAAGCGCGGCGCGAAGTCGGCCAGCGCGGCTTCGGGCGTGATCGGCATCAAGCCATTATCCGCAGGGGTGTCGCGTGTTACACGAATCCGCGTTGTCCCTCAGTGGCGCACTGGGAGCTGAGCTATAAAATCGAGTCACAAAAGGTAACCGCATGCAGACACTCGGCAAGGACGGGGGCACCCACAAGGCGCGCTTCGTCGGGATTTTCGCGGGAGCACTGCTCTTGGCGGCCGCCCACTCGGCCCACGCCCAGGCACCGGCCGCAAACAACGACAACGCCCCGAGCGAGGCCGCGCGCCGAGCCGCGGCGAGCCCCTATCGGTTCATCCTGCAGAACGCCTCGGCGCCACGCAAGGCAGCCGCTCCCGCACCCGCGACAGCGGCTGCGCCGGTGGCGGAGCCGAAACGTCCCGCGTCACCGCCGGTGCAGCAAGCAGCGGCGCAACCGCAGCGCACCGCGCCCGTCGAGGCCGCTCCTGCTCCGGCGCCTGCGCCCGAACCGGCAGTCGCTTCGATTTCCCGCCAGCCTGCGGCGGCACCGCCGCCGGTGCGCCGTGAAATCATCGCGATCAAGACCGACGAACCTCGCCTGTCGCCCGCGCTGCTGCGCGAGCAGCCGAAGGGCACCGTGAAGATCCACTTCGACATCAACTACGACGGCTCCGTCGGTGAAGTGAAGGTGGTCTCCAGCAGCAACCGCGCGCTCAACAAGCCCACGGTCGAAGCAGTGCAAGGCTGGAAGTTCCAGCCGGTCGATGAAGTGCTGACGGTGGAGACCGAGCTGGTCTACAAGTTCGACGAGTGATCAGCGCGCGTCGGATTTCGTGTCGTTGAACTTGCCGTAGCTTTGCAGGCGCTCGTAGCGCCGCTCCAGCAGTTCGCGCGTCTTCAGGTCTGCCAGTTGCCGCAGCGCATCGTTCAATGCGCGCTTGAGGAACGCGGCCATCTGCTTGTGGTCGCGATGGGCGCCGCCCACCGGCTCGTTCACGATCTTGTCCACGAGGCTGAGCGCCTTCAGGCGATGCGCCGTGATGCCCATGGCATCGGCGGCCTCCTGCGCCTTGTCTGCCGTCTTCCACAGGATCGATGCACAGCCTTCGGGGCTGATCACCGAATAGATCGAGTACTGCAGCATCAGCACCTGGTCGGCCACGGAGATTGCGAGCGCGCCGCCTGAGCCGCCCTCGCCGATGATCGTCGTGACGATCGGCACCTCGAGCTGCGCCATCTCGAAGATGTTGCGCCCGATCGCTTCCGACTGGCCGCGCTCTTCGGCATCGATGCCCGGATACGCACCCGGGGTATCGACGAACGTGAACACGGGCAGCTTGAATTTCTCCGCGGTCTTCATCAGGCGCAAGGCCTTGCGATAGCCCTCGGGGCGGCTCATGCCGAAGTTGCGCAGCCCGCGCTCCTTCGTGTCGCGGCCCTTCTGGTGGCCGATCACCATGCACGGGCTGCCGTTGAAGCGCGCGAGCCCGCCGATGATCGACAGGTCGTCGGAGAAATGGCGGTCGCCGTGCAGCTCGATGAAGTCGGTGAAGATCTCGTTCACGTAATCGAGCGTGTACGGCCTTTCCGGGTGCCGCGCGATCTTCGTGATCTGCCACGGCGTCAAGTCGCTGTAGATGTCCTTCGTGAGCTGCTGGCTCTTCTTCGAGAGCTGCTCGATCTCCTCGGAGATGTCGACGGCGGACTCCGTCTGGACGTAGCGCAGCTCCTCGATCTTGGATTCGAGTTCCGCGATGGGCTGCTCGAAATCCAGGAATGTCCTCTTGGCCAAGGTCGGCTCCTCTCATCCGTTCGGCAAGCTCAGGCCGGACGCTTTTTAGTATTCCACCGGCAGGGGGTCCAACGAGCGCCAAATATACCAAGTCGCGACACTGCAATACGGGTCCCACGCTGCGGCCACTTCGCGCGCGTCGCTGCGGCTGACGGGGTCGCCCGAGAAGTAGTTCTTGCTGATTCCGTTGATCAGGCCGATGTCGTCCAGCGGCAGCACGTTCGGGCGCATCAGGTGAAAGATCAGGAACATCTCCGCCGTCCACCGGCCGATGCCGCGAATGCCCACGAGCTCCGCGATGATTTCCTCGTCGGGCATGTCCTGCCACGAAGCGACCTGGATCGCGCCGGAATCGAAATGCAGCGCGAGGTCGACGAGGTATTCGATCTTTCGTGCCGACAGCCCCGCCAGCTGCATGTCGTCGACCTTCAACTTCAATACGTTCCCCGCCGCCATCTTGCGCGGCAGCTTCGCGAAGCGGTCCCACACGGTTTGCGCCGCCTTCACCGAAATCTGCTGGCCCACGATGCTGCGCGCGAGCGTGGTGAACGCATCGCCGCGCGATTGCAGGCACGCTTCGCCGAACTGCGGGATCAGGCGCTTCATCACCCGATCCTTCTTCGCAAGGTAGCGGCACGCCTCGTCCCAGTAACCGGGGCGGGTGAACGTGATTTCCGGGGCAGCGCTCAAGATGCAGCCTCCCACGTGGTGCCGCCGGGCGAATCCTTCAGGACAATGCCTTGCGCGAGCAGGTCGTTGCGGATGCGATCGGCGTCCGTGAAATTCCTGGCGGACTTCGCGGCCGCGCGTTCGTCGATCAGGCGCTGGATCGTGGCTTCGTCGAGCTTCGTTCCCGCGCGCAGGAAGTCCTTCGGATCGCCTTGCAGGATGCCCAGGGTGCCGCCGAGCGCCTTGAGCACCCCGGCGAGTTCCGCCGACTTCGTGCGATTCACTTCAGCAGCGAGGTCGAAGAGCACAGCCACGGCCTCGGGCGTGGCGAAGTCGTTGTCCATCGCCGCCTTGAAACGCGCCGCGTACGGTTCGGTCCAATCGATCGCGCTGTCGCGCGGCTGGACCAGGTCGAGCGCCGTATAAAGCCGGCGCAGACTTGCGCGCGCGTCCTCGAGGTGTTTGTCGCTCCACCCCAGTTCGCTGCGGTAATGGCCGCGGACCATGAAGAAGCGCACCGTCTCCGCGTTGAAGAGCCGCAGCACCTCGGGCAGCGAAAAGAAATTGCCGAGCGACTTCGACATCTTCTCGCCGTCGATGTTGAGGAAGCCGTTGTGCATCCAGCAGTTCGCCAGCTTCGTGCCGAACGCGCCTTCGCTTTGCGCGATTTCGTTTTCGTGATGGGGAAAGATGAGGTCGGTGCCGCCGCCGTGGATATCGATCGGCTGGCCGAGGATCGTGCGCGCCATTGCGGAGCACTCGATGTGCCAACCGGGGCGGCCCAGGCCAAAAGGGCTCTCCCACTTCGCGTCTTGCGGCTCGGTGGGCTTGGCACTCTTCCAGAGGACGAAGTCGAGCGGGTCCTGCTTGCCTTCGACGACGGCCACGCGTTCACCCGCTCGCAGCTCGTCCAGCGACTTTCCGGAGAGCTTGCCGTAACCCGCCAGCGAACGCACCGCGAAATTCACGTCGCCGCTGTCGGCGCGGTACGCGAGCTTGTTGCGCTCGAGCAATTGCACGATCTCGACCATCTCCGCGATGAAGTCGGTGGCGCGCGGATCGTGGGTCGGCCGCAGGATGCCCATCGCATCGTAGTCCGCGTACATCAAGGCCGTCATGCGCCCGGCCAGCGAACGCACGGTTTCGCCGTTCTCGACGGCGCGGCGGATCATCTTGTCGTCGATGTCCGTGATGTTGCGCACGAACGTGACGCGCAAGCCGCTCGCTTCCAGCCAGCGCCGCGCCACGTCGAACGCAACAGCGGATCGCACGTTGCCGATGTGCGGCCGGTCGTAGACAGTGACACCGCACACGTACATCCGCACATGGCCCGGCTCGATCGGTGAAAAGTCTTCCAGTGCACGCGTGAGCGTGTTGTAGATGCGCAGGGTCATGGGGGCTTTGGCGGAGCCGGACGCGAGGGGGCGGCGGCTACAATCGAGCGCAGTATATGGCCAATCCCAAGCACCTCGCACGCATCGCTGCTGTGTGTTCGCTCACGGCGCTTTTCGCGATGCCGCCATGCGCATTTGCGGATGACTACACCGACGTGAACCGCCTCGTGCAAGCCAGGCAATTCGACGTGGCCATGGCTCGTGCCGAACAATACCTTGCCGCCAAGCCGCGCGATCCGCAGATGCGTTTCCTCAAGGGCGTGATCGAGGCCGAGACAGGCAAGCGCAAGCAGGCCATCGACACCTACACACAGCTCACGCAGGAGTATCCGGAGCTGCCCGAGCCCTACAACAACCTGGCCGTGCTGTACGCGCAGGGCAACGAGTACGACAAGGCGCGCGAAGCGCTCGAAGGCGCCGTGCGCGCAAACCCCGGTTATGCGATCGCGCACGAGAACCTCGGCGACGTGTATGCGAAGCTCGCGAGCCAGTCGTATGCGAAGGCGCAGCAGATCGATCCCGCGAATCCCACCGCGCCGGCGAAGCTGTCGCTCGTGCGCCAGCTGCTTTCGTCGACTCAGGCGAAGTCGCGCTAGTCCCACATCCACGAAAAAAGGAGTCCCCATGAAGCTCACCCGCCGTGCCGCGGCTTTCATCCTGTCCGCGGGCCTCGCGTTCGCAAGCGCCACTGCTGTCGCCGCCGACCACCCGCGCGTGAAGTTCACGACCAACGTCGGCGAGTTCGTCGTCGAGGTCTATCCCGACAAGGCGCCCAAGACGGTGGAAAACTTCCTCACGTACGTGAAGGCGAAGTTCTACGACGGCACGATTTTTCACCGCGTCATCGGTCACTTCATGATCCAGGGCGGCGGCTTCACCGAGGCATTCAACCAGAAGCCCACGCGCCCGCCGGTCGCGCACGAAGGCGCGACGATCCTCGAAAAGGGCGGGCCGAAGAACACGGTCGGCACGATCGCGATGGCGCGCACGGGTGACCCGAATTCCGCCACTGCGCAATTCTTCATCAACGTCGCCGACAACGCCTCGCTCGACCCCGTGCCCGGCAAGCCCGGCTACGTCGCGTTCGGCAAGGTCGTGAGCGGGATGGAGACCGTCAACAAGATCAAGGCCATGAAGACCGGCCCGGGCGGCCCCTTCCCCACCGACGTGCCGCAAACGCCGGTGATCATCCAGTCGGCGACCCTCGTCCAATAAGGAGGTCCCATGCCCAACCCCAAAGTCGAACTGCACATCGCCAACTACGGCGTCGTCACGCTCGAGCTCGACGCCGACAAGGCGCCGCTGTCGACGAAGAACTTCCTCGACTACGTCAAGGCAGGCCACTACGACCGCACCATCTTCCACCGCATCATTCCCGGTTTCATGATCCAGGGCGGCGGCTTCGAACCGGGCATGACGCAGAAAAAGGCGAACGCGCCGGTCCAGAACGAAGCCAACAACGGCTTGAAGAACAACAACTACACGGTGGCGATGGCGCGCACGTCGGATCCGCACTCCGCCTCCGCGCAGTTTTTCATCAACGTCGCGGACAACGACTTCCTCAATCACACGGCGCCCACCGCGCAAGGCTGGGGCTATGCGGTGTTCGGCAAGGTCGTGAGCGGCCAGGACGTGGTCGACCGCATGAAGGGTGTGAAGACCGGCCGCAAGGGCTTCCACGACGACGTGCCGAATGAAGACGTCGTGATCGAGAAGGCCGTCGTCGTCGGCTGATTCGCTGTGCCCGAGCACGCGCTGCCACGCTTCGCGGAGCTGCAAGCCCCGCCTTCGTGGCGCACCGTCGAATTCATCTCCGACCTTCACCTGCAGGCAACGGAGCCGCGAACGTTCGAAGCGTGGCGCGGCTACATGGCCTCGTGCCGCGCCGATGCGCTCTTCATCCTCGGCGACCTGTTCGAAGTGTGGATCGGCGATGACGTGCTCGATGAGCCCGGGTTCGCGGCGGATTGCGCAGCGGTGCTCCAGGCAACCGCGCGCCGCATGCCCTTGTTCCTGATGCACGGCAATCGCGACTTCCTTGTCGGCGACGGGCTGCTTCGCTCTTGCGGCGCGACGTTGCTCGACGACCCGACTGTGTTCACGCTCGCCGGGCAGCGCTGGCTGCTGACGCACGGGGACGCGTTGTGCGTCTCCGATACGAAGTACATGCAGTTCCGCGAGATGGTTCGCAACGCGCAGTGGCAGCGCGAGTTCCTGGGGAAGCCGCTGGCGGAACGCATCGCGATCGGCCGCGCCACCCGCACGCAAAGCGAAGAGAACAAGCGCGCGGGCGCCGGCATCGACTACGGCGAGGTCGACGATGCGCTCGCCGCGCAGTGGCTGGATGCCGCCGATGCGCCCACCATGATCCACGGGCACACGCACAAACCACGCGAGCACGATCTTGGCGGGGGCCGTACGCGCATGGTGCTGACGGACTGGGATCTCGAAGCTTCTCCGCCACGCCGTGAAGTGTTGCGCGTGTCGGCTTCCGGCGCGCAACGCATTCCCCTCGCCTGATGTTCGGCTGGCTGCGCAAGCGCCCCGCAGCGCGCGAGATTCCCGACGCGCTGTGGCATGAGGTGCTCGCGCAATTCCCCTTCCTCGCGCATCGCGACGCGGCAGAGGTCCAGCGGCTGCGCGAACTTGCGGGCCAGTTCCTCGCAAAGAAGGAATTCACGGGCGCGAGCGGGTTCGTGATCACCGACGGCGTCGCCGTCGCCATCGCGGCGCAGGCGGTGCTGCCGGTTTTGCACCTGGGCTTGTCGTGGTACGACGATTTCGTCGGCATCGTCGTGCACGGCGACGAAGTCGTCGCCAGGCGCACGTCGGTGGACGACACGGGTGTCGTGCACGACTGGGAAGAAGTGATTTCCGGCGAGGCCATGGACCGCGGGCCGGTGATGCTCAGCTGGAGCGACGTGTCGAGCGCGGGGGAACGCGCGCACGAGGGCTACAACGTCGTCATCCACGAGTTCACCCACAAGATCGACATGCGCGACGGCAAGCCCGATGGGTGCCCTCCCCTGCCTTCGCTCGCCGCGCGGAAGTCGTGGCTCGAAGTCATGCAACGCGAGTACGAAGCGTTTCGCGAGAAAGTGATCGTCGCCGAGCGCTTCGGCGGGGAAGAGCCATGGCTCGACTCCTACGGCGCACAGTCGATCGATGAGTTTTTCGCGGTGGCGAGCGAAGCGTACTTCGTCGCACCCGGACGATTCCGCGAAGGGCACGCCGCGCTGGCAGTGCTCTTCGACGGATTCTTCCTCGGCCCTAACGCATCAAGACCTTGAGCGCGTTCTGCAGGCGGCGCGCATTCGCGGCGTCGTAGGCGCTCGCAAGCACCTTCGCCGTGTCGTCCGGCCACGTCTGCGCGGGCGAAGGATCGTTGCGGCGCGTGAGCAACTGGAGCTGCATCATGCGGCGCGCGGACAGGTGATCCGCGGGCGTCGGCGTTTCCGCGGCGATCTCCAGACGCAGCAGCGCTTCGCTCGCATCGCCGGACGGCGGATTCGAAAGCGCCTTCACCCACGATGCGCGCGCGCCCGGCGCGACTGACTTGCCCAGCTCCTGCTGGCCTGGCAACTGGTCGGCCGAGCGTTGCTCCCACGCGGTCATCAACTGCGTGAGCGCTTCGCCGTGCGCCTGCGCGGCCAGCTTCTTCAGCGCGGACTGCGCGTGCTCGAGTGCTTCGCGTTGCGCGCGGAACGCCGCGTCGCCAAGGCGCGGGCCGCGATCTTCGCGATCGTCGCGGCGCGGTCCCCGGTCGTCGCCAAAACGCGGGCTGCGCTCTCCGGGACGTCCGGGGCGCGCTCCGCGATCGCCGAACTTGCCGCCACGTCCTGCCGGAGCGGGCTCCGTCTTCCTCATGCCAGGCCGGTCGTCGCCGCGCATCGCGACCAGCGGCTTGGGTTTGGGTGTGGGCTTCGGCGCTTCGGCCGCGGGTTCCGCCGCTTGCTCGCCGGTGGCTTCACCTGCCGGTTCGCCCGCTGTTTCGCTTGGGGCCGCAGGAGCGGCCGCTGCCGCGCCTGCCGCCGCCGCGACATCGGCGCGCGCTTCTGCCTGCCCCTTCAATGCGGCTTCGAGTGCGCCCATCGCCGCCTTGATCTTTTGCGCATCGCCGCTCGCGTTCGCCGCTTCGAGGGCCTTGGAGGCGTCGAGGACGACACGGTCGCGCTCGCTCAACGCCGCAGTCGCGCGGTCGCGCTCCTCCGACTTGCGCTGGAAGGCATCGTCGATCGGCTTGCGGAACGCATCCCACAATTTCTGTTCCTGCCGGCGGTCGAGCGGCACTGCTTGCGCTTCGGCTTGCCAGCGTTGCTGCAATGAGCGCACGCCATCGATGCGAAGCTGCGGCGCGGCGCCGAGGACCTTTGCCTCTTCGATCATCGCGTTGCGCCGGTCGACGCTTTGCCTTTGCAGTGCCTCCAGCGGTGCACGCGCAGCCTGCATCGTCTCTTTCCACTTCGACTGCATCTCCGCGAATGTCTTCTCGGACAGATGGCCGGCATCGCGCCAGCGCGAATCGAACTGCTGCAGGATGCGTGCGAATCCTTTCCAGTCGTCGTCGAGCGCCGTCTGGTTCGCCTGGGCCCATGCCTTCAATTCGTCAAGCAATGCGACGCGCTGCGCCTTGTGCTCGGCTGCTTCGGCCTTGACCTTGTCGAGCCACTCTTCGACCACCTTGTAGGCGTGGTTGCATGCTTCGTCGAAACGCTTCCACAGCGCGTGGTTCGGCGCGCCGCCCTGGTCCACCTGCTTCCATTGCTCGCGCAAGGCACGCAGCTGTTCCTGCATCTTTCGTCCGCCCAAGCGCGGCTTGGGCGGCGCGGGCTCCTGCCCTTCGACCGGCGCCGGGCGCTCGAACAGCTCTTCGGCCTTCGAGACGAGTTCCTGGCGCAATTGATCGGCGCGCCAGCGTTGCCACCCTTCGAGTTCACCGGCCGCAGCAAGCGCCGCGTGCGCCTGGCTCTCGAGCTTGTCGTCGATGAGCTTGCCGTGTTCCTTCAACGCGTTGCGCAGCGCGTTCGCCGCGCCCGCGCTGGCCTTGCCATGGCCTTGCGCGATCTCGGCCTCGAGCTTGGTGAGCACTTCGCGCACCGCAGCCGTCGCGCGCTCGCGCACCTCGGGATCGACCTTTGGTTTCGGCTTCGAGGGCGGGGCTTCGACGGGGACGCCGCGGGCCGCGCGCAATTCGTCGGCCCACACCGGCACGGGCGGCAGCGGCGCGGCGGGGTCTTCAGAGGCCGTTCGAGCGTGATTCAGTGCACTCTGGAACGCATCCCACACCACTTGCAGCTGCTGCTTCGACGATTCGAGCAGCGGCGGGAAACGCGCGTCGACGCTGGCCCAATTCGCATCGCCCTGCAACCCCTGCGCCTGCGACTGCCAGTCCGGGATGTCGCTGGCAAGCTGCGCTGAAGCCGCCACGGCGTCGCGCCACGACTTGGTCGACAGGACTTCGATACGCTGCGCCAGCAGCACGGCGGCTTCGCGCTGCACCTGCACGCGATGCTGCAGGTCCTCGATGCCGCGGATGCGGTCCGCCACCTGGGCCTTCAGGCCGGCAAGCGGTTCGCGGCTGAGCGGCGCGCCCGCCTTGGCGGCGTCGCGCTGCCACGCCATCGCATCGGCGATGTTCAATTTGCCCAGGGCCAGGAGTGCCTCGCCCTTTTCCGCCCATTCGGCCGCGATCGCTTCCTGCCCGCGGCTGCGTTTGATCTCGTCGAGCTTCTCCCGCAGCAGCTTTGCCGCGCCCTTGTCGCGCCCGCTCAATTCACGGAACACCTCCTGCATCTGCTCCACGCTGGGATTGGCCGCCAGCCATTCGCGGACACGGGCGGCGCGTTCACCCGAAGTGGGCGCCGAAAAGGCGCCGCCGGTGAGCGTGTCGAGCGTGCGGGTGTCGTTGGGTTTGAGGGTGGCTTGGGTCACTGCGATGCTTGTATTTAGTTAGGAAAGCCCTCGCGGGGAGGGCAAACCGCTATTCTCCGCGAAACCGGAAAGAAGAAAGCCCGGACAGGTGGACAAACCGCCTGCCGGGCTTGACGGCTGACATCAGTCCTGCGCCGCCTGGGTTCGC
>DATLBJ010000180.1:0-3307 GCA_035526975.1 Ramlibacter sp. | reverse complement strand
CGCGATGTGCGGCGAGATGCTCAACTCGGCGAACCTCAGCTTCGCGCTGTGCCCGCTGCTCACGGACGGCGCGATCGAGGCGCTGATCACCGCCGGCTCGGACGAGCTCAAGGCGACTTACCTCGAGAAGATGATCACCGGCGAATGGACCGGCACCATGAACCTCACGGAGCCGCAAGCGGGCTCCGACCTTGCACTCGTTCGCACGCGGGCCGAACCGCAGCCGGATGGAACGTACAAGGTCTTCGGCACGAAGATCTTCATCACCTACGGCGACCACGACATGGCGCGCAACCTCGTGCATCTCGTGCTGGCGCGCGTGAGCGGCGCACCGGAGGGGGTGAAGGGCATCAGCCTGTTCGTCGTGCCGAAGTTCATGGTGAACAAGGATGGCTCGCTGGGCGCGCGCAACGACGTGCACTGCGTATCGATCGAACACAAGTTGGGCATCAAGGCCTCGCCGACCGCGGTGCTGCAGTACGGTGACCATGGCGGGGCGATCGGCTACCTCGTGGGCGAAGAGAACCGCGGGCTCGAGTACATGTTCATCATGATGAACGCGGCGCGTTACGCCGTCGGCGTGCAAGGCATCGCGATCGCGGAGCGCGCATACCAGCAGGCCGCGGCATTCGCGAAAGACCGCGTGCAGTCGCGGCCCGTCGACGGCTCGATGAACAAGTCGGCGCCCATCGTCCATCACCCGGACGTGCGCCGCATGCTGATGACGATGCGCTCGCTGGTCGAAGGCTGCCGCGCGATGGCATCCGTCGCCGCTTCGGCGTACGACGCCGCGCATCATCATCCCGACAAGGAAGTGCGCCAGCAGAACCAGGCGTTCTACGAATTCCTGGTGCCGCTGGTGAAGGGCTACAGCACCGAGATGAGCCTCGAGGCCACGTCGCTCGGCGTGCAGGTGCACGGCGGCATGGGTTTCATCGAGGAGACCGGCGCGGCGCAGCACTACCGCGATTCACGCATCCTGCCGATCTACGAAGGCACGACGGCGATCCAGGCCAACGACCTTGTCGGACGCAAGACAGCGCGCGACGGGGGAACCGGCGCCCGCGCCATCGCCGCGCAGATCGAGAAGACCGAAGGCGAACTGGCCAAGCGCTCGTCACCGGCCGCGAAGGCGGTGCTCAAGCGCCTGACTGCAGCGCGCAAGGCTTTCACCGACGTGGTGGACTTCATCGTTGCCAATGCCAAGTCGTCGCCAAATGCGGCTTTCGCGGGCTCCGTGCCCTACCTGCTGCTGGCGGGGAACCTCGTCGCCGGATGGCAGCTTGCACGGTCGATGCTGGCCGCCGAAGACCTGGCGGCCGAGGGTCAGGACAAGGCCTTCATGGAAGCGAAGATCACCACCGCGCGTTTCTACGCCGACCACATCCTGACGCGCGTGACAGCGCAGCGCGATGCGATCGTCGACGGTTCGGAAAGCGTCACCGCGCTGCCCGTGGACGCCTTCTGAAAACGATGTTCACTTGACCACCATGTCCAAAATTCCTGCTGTCCTGCGCAACCTGCAACTGCCCGTCATCGGCTCGCCGCTGTTCATCGTCAGCAACCCCCGGCTCGTGATCGAGCAGTGCAAGGCGGGCATCGTCGGCTCGATGCCGGCGCTCAACGCGCGGCCTGCGTCGCAACTCGAGGAGTGGCTGCACGAGATCACCGAGACGCTCGCGGCGTACAACAAGGCGAACCCGGATTCGCCCGCGGCGCCGTTCGCCATCAACCAGATCGTGCACAAGAGCAATGACCGGCTAGAGCACGACATGGAGATGGTCGTGAAGTGGAAGGTGCCGGTGATCATCACGTCACTGGGCGCGCGCACCGATGTCAACGACGCGATTCACTCGTACGGTGGCATCGTGCTGCACGACATCATCAACAACGCCTTCGCGCACAAGGCGATCGAGAAGGGCGCGGACGGCCTGGTCGCGGTTGCCGCAGGTGCCGGCGGGCATGCGGGCATCAAGAGCCCCTTTGCGCTCGTGCAGGAAATCCGCCAGTGGTTCGACGGTCCCGTCGCGCTGTCCGGTTCCATCTCGACAGGGGGCGCGGTGCTGGCTGCGCAAGCGATGGGCGCCGACTTCGCGTATATCGGCTCCGCCTTCATCGCGACGACGGAAGCGCGCGCTAGCGATGCCTACAAGCAATGCATCGTCGATTCGAATTCGGACGATATCGTGTATTCGAGCCTGTTCACCGGCGTGCACGGCAACTACCTGAAGCCTTCCGTGCGCAATGCCGGGCTCGATCCCGACAACCTGCCCGAGAGCGACCCGAGCAAGATGTCGTTCTCCGGCGGCGAGGGCAGCAAGCCCAAGGCGTGGAAGGAAATCTGGGGCTGCGGCCAGGGCATCGGCGCCGTGACGGAAGTGGCGAGCACCGCTAACTACGTCGCGCGGCTGAAGCGTGAGTACCAGGCTGCGCGCGAGCGCCTCGGCCTCACGACAGAGGCCGAAACCGCCTAGTACTTCAACTCGACGGCCTTGCCCCAGAACACGCGGTACATGAACACCGTGTAGATGATGATCGCGGGCAACGTGATCGCGACGCCCACGAAGATGAACGTCAGTGATTTCGTATCGGCCGCCGCGTCCCAGATGGTCAGCCGATCGAGCACGATGTACGGGTAGAGGCTGTACGCGAGCCCGAGGAACGAGAGCACGAAGATGAGCACCGTGCCGGCGAAGACGATCCAGCCATAGCCCGCGTCCACCAATCGCGGCTTCGACACGACGTGCAACGCCGCGAAGAACCCCAGCGCGCACGCAACGGGGATCGGGAGCAGCGCGATGAACTGCGGCATCGCGAACCAGCGTTCGAAGACGGTGTGGCTCACCATCGGCGTCGCCAGCGAGATCCCGGCGAGCGCGGCACCCATCGGCCACAGCGCCTTGCCCGCCCACGCAACGGCGCGCTTCTGCAGCCCGCCTTCCGTCTTCATGATCAGCCACCCTGCGCCAAGCACTGCATAGGCCGTCGGCAGAGTTGCGGCAATGCCCAGAGAGAACAAAAGGGACCACGGCCCGCGGTCGAACGCGACGAGATAGTTGCCGAGCATCCAGCCTTGCGACGTGGCGGCAAGAAGCGAGCCGAGCGAGAAGAGGCGGTTCCACAGCCCCTTGTACGCAACGTTCGCCTTCACGCGGAAGTCGAACGAGACCCCGCGCAGGATGATGCCGATCAACATCACGGCCACGGGCAGGTACAGGGCCGAGAGAACGATGCCGTGTGCGACGGGAAAGGCGATCAGCAGAACGCCGATGCCGAGCACGAGCCAGGTCTCGTTCGCATCCCAGAA
>DATLBJ010000179.1:0-9002 GCA_035526975.1 Ramlibacter sp. | reverse complement strand
TAGCCGGCAATGTGCGCGTCCTGGTCCGTCACGCCTTGCGTCGCGTCGAGCAGCAGCAGCACGACGTTCGCGCCTTCGATCGCCTGCAATGTCTTGACCACCGAAAACTTCTCGATCGCCTCCAACACCTTGCCCTTGCGGCGCAGGCCGGCCGTATCGATCAGCTCGAACTTCTGGCCACCGCGCTCGAACGGCACCGAGATCGCATCGCGCGTCGTGCCGGGCAAGTCGAATGCGACAAGGCGCTCTTCGCCGAGCCACGTGTTGATCAATGTCGACTTGCCGACGTTGGGGCGGCCCGCGACGGCGAGCTTGATGACGCCGGTGTCATGCGCCTCTTCCTCTTCGTCCTCGGGAATGTTCAGCGGCTCGAACGCCACGTCGATCAGGTCGCGGATGCCTTGCCCGTGGGCGGCGGACACCCCGTGCACTTCGCCGAGGCCCAGTTCGTAGAACTCCGACAGCTGCATGCCTTCGGTCATGCCTTCGGCCTTGTTCGCCGTGAGCACCGTCGGCTTCCCGAGCTTGCGCAGGTAGTTCGCGATGTCGTGGTCCTGCGCCGAGATGCCTTCGCGCGCATCGACGACGAACACGACCACGTCCGCTTCCGCGACGGCCTGCCGCGTCTGCTTCGCCATTTCGGAATAGATGCCGGTCTCCGCCGTCGGCTCGAAGCCGCCGGTGTCGATCACGATGAATTCGTAGCGGCCCTGCTTCGCGTTGCCGTAGTGCCGGTCGCGCGTCAGGCCCGCATAGTCCGCGACGATCGCGTCACGCGACTTCGTGAGGCGGTTGAAGAGTGTCGACTTGCCGACGTTGGGGCGGCCCACCAGGGCCATGACCGGCTTCATGGCGGGCTTCCAAAGTCCTTACTGGGGAGCGAACGCGAACACGCCGCCGCTCTTCGTCACGACGACGAGCGTCGTGCCGACGACGACAGGCGCGGCCGCGATGGCGGAGTTGTCGGTGGCAACGCGATTGAGCAATTTGCCGTCGTCGCGATTGAGCAGGTGCACGTAGCCGAGGCTGTCGCCGATCACCACGGCGCGTCCGAGCACGAGCGGCGCGGTCAGGCCGCGATGCGCGAGCATGTCCGTCGTCCACAGGCGGTCGCCGTCGGTCCGCTTGTACGCATTGACGGTGCCGTTCGCCTCGGTGCCGAACACGTAGCTGCTGTCGCCGTCGACCCCTTCGGTGCCGTTCGCGGGCTTCGACCAGATCACGTTGCCCCGGGTCGTATCCACGCACCCCACGGCCGCCTGGAAGGCGCGCACGCAGACGTTTTCCGCCACCCGGCTCACGCGGCCGACGAGGTCGACCACGCGCTCGACGTCATTGATGCCGCGGGGCGTCGCAACCGGGGCTTCCCATCGCGGCGCGCCCGTAAGCGGATTGAGCCCCGCAAGGCGCCCTTGTTGACCGACGACGAGCGTGTCGCCGACCGCCAGCATCGCGCCCGCATGCTTGAGCACAAGGGGCTGCTGCTGCGCGGCGCGCGACTGCGTCCACAGGCGGCGGCCGGTCTTGCCGTCGTATGCCGAGACGGAGCGATCCGCCAGCAGCACGAACACACGGGCGCCCGCCACGAACGGCGCGGTGTACACGCCGATGCCGAGCTTCTGGCGCCAGATTTCCTTGCCGCCCTCGAAAGTGACGAGGTCGTTGTCGCGCGTGACGACGGCGGTCGTCTTGCCGTCGCTGCCCACGCCCGCGGCGAGGGCGCCCCCTGCGCCAATGCGCGAAAGTTCGCGGCCGCTGGTGGCATCGAGCGAAACGATCTGGCCGTCGCTGCTTGCGAGCGTGATCGTGGTGCCCTGCACTTGCACGTTCAGCGGGTAATCGACGGCACCGATCTTCGCGGTCCAGGCCTGCTTCACGCCGAGCGTGGCCGGGTTGTCGACGAGTGCGGCCGGCTTCGGTTTTTCGACGCCGCCCAACCAGGTGGGCAGGCTGTAGCTGGCGCAACCTGCGAGCGCAACGGCGCACGCGGCGATACAAAGCGGACGGATCATGACTTGGCGACTCCGGATGCGGCGGTGGCAGGCGCGGCGGGCGCGAGTTCACGCGTGTCCACGCCGAGGGCGGTGAGCTTGATCTCGATCATGCGCCGCATTTCGCTGCGCTCGTCCATCGCCTTGTAGGCCTTGAGGTACTCGGCCTTCGCTTCGGCCTTCTTGTTCTGCAGGCTGTAGACATCGCCGCGTTCGTCGGCGGCCAGCGACTCGAACTCCGGCGGGAAATTCGACGAAAGCTGCTTCAGCGCGTCGTCATAAGCCTTGGCCTGCATCAGGATCGACGCGAGGCGCAAGCGCGCGACGGCCTGGTAGCCCTCGTCCGACGCGTGTTCAGCGACCCATGCCAGCGCGCCCTTCGCGCCTTCGACATTGCCCTTGTCCTGCATGATGCGCGCCGTGAGCAGGCCCGCCTGGTGCGCGAACGCAGTGCGCGGGAAGCGCTCCTTGATGTCGGCGAATGCGCGCTCCACGCGCGACGTCTCATTGGCGGCCGCGGCGCGGTCGACTTCGTCGAACAGGGCCGACGCCTGCGCCGACTGCGTGCGCTGCCAGTAGTTCCAGCCGTTCCAGGCCGCGATCGCGCCGAAGACGACGATCAGGGCCCACGAGATCAGGTTGCCCCATTGGTCCCAGAAGTGCTTGAGCTCGGCAAGCTGCTCCTGTTCCTCGAGGTCGAAGTTGTTCGCCATGCGTGTGTGCTTGTTGTGGCGCGCGCGGAAAGCGGCGCAGCCTGCGATTGTATGTAGTTACGACTTGAGCTCTTTGGCCCAGTCCAGGGCGGACGCCAGCGGTCGCTGCGCCTGCGCGCCGCCGCCGTCCCGCAGCGGCTTGACCGTGACGGCGCGCTGGGCCAGTTCATCGTCGCCGAGGATCAGTGCAAAGCGCGCGCCACTGGTGTCGGCCTTCTTCAGCTGGCTCTTCATCGAGCCCCCGCCGCTGTGCAGGAGCACATTGACGCCTTGTGCGCGAAGCGTTTCGGCCAGCGCCATCGCATCGGTCATCGCCGACTCCGACGCGACCACGCAATACGCGTCGGCGGCTTGCGACGGTCCGTGCAGCCCGAGCTCTTCGAGAAGGAGCAGCAGCCGCTCGGTGCCCAGGCCGAAGCCGATTGCGGGAGCCGGCTTTCCGCCCATCTGCTCGATCAGGCCGTCGTAGCGGCCGCCGCCGCAGATCGTGCCCTGCGAGCCGAGATGGTCCGTGACCCACTCGAAAACGGTGCGGTTGTAGTAGTCCATGCCGCGAACGAGGCGCGGGTTGATGCGATACGCCTGGCCGGCCGCTTCGAGCATCTTGCACACGGCGTCGAAATGCGCGCGCGATTCGGCGCCAAGGAAGTCGATCAGCTTGGGTGCGGCCTCGACCAGCTCCTGCATCGCGGGATTCTTCGTGTCGAGAATGCGCAGCGGGTTCGTGTGCAGGCGATTCCTTGCATCCCCATCGAGCTTGTCTCCGTGCTTCTCGAAGTGTGCAACGAGCGCTTCGCGATGCGCGCGGCGCTCTGCGGGTTCGCCGAGCGTGTTGATCTCGAGCCGGTAGTGTTCCCCCGGAACGAGGCCGAGTTCGCGCCACATCGCGCGCCCCATCAGGATCAGTTCGACATCGACATCGGGCCCGGGGAAACCCAGCGCTTCCACATCGAGCTGGTGGAACTGCCGGTAGCGGCCCTTCTGCGGGCGCTCGTGGCGGAACATCGGGCCGGTGGTCCAGATCCGCAGCGGCCCGTTGTACAGCGCGTTGTGCTCGACGATCGCGCGCACGATGCCCGCCGTGGCTTCGGGGCGAAGCGTGAGCTTGTCGCCGTTCATCGAATCGGTGAAGGAATACATCTCCTTCTCCACGATGTCCGTGACCTCGCCGAGGCCGCGCACGAACAGTTGTGTCGGCTCGACCACCGGCGTGACGATGTATTGGTAGCCATAGCGCTGCATCACGCGGCGCACGACGTCGTCGAACCAGACCCAAGTGGTGTTGCGAGGCAGGACTTCCTTGCGCGGCACGCCCACGGGCAGGATGTCGTTCATGCCCTTGACGGCACTGAGCTTGTCGGCCATGTTCTTCTTCAGGCGTGTTCGGGCTGCTTCGCGCCGAACCGCTTTTCGATGTAGTTCTCGACGATCGCGTGGAATTCGCGCGCGATGTTCTCGCCGCGCAAGGTCATGGCTTTCTGTCCATCGATGAAGACAGGCGCGGCCGGCGCTTCGCCGGTGCCCGGCAGGCTGATTCCGATGTCGGCGTGCTTGCTCTCGCCGGGGCCGTTGACGATGCAGCCCATCACCGCGACCTTCATCTTCTCCACTCCGGGGTACTTCGCGCGCCATGCGGGCATGTTCGAGCGCAGGTGGTCGTCGATCTGCTTGGCCAGTTCCTGGAACGTGGTGCTGGTCGTGCGGCCGCAGCCCGGGCATGCAGTGACGCTCGGCACGAAAGCACGCAGCCCCAGCGACTGCAGGATCTCCGACGCAATCACCACCTCTTGCGTGCGCGCCTCGCCCGGTTGCGGCGTGAGTGAAACGCGGATCGTGTCGCCGATGCCTTCCTGCAGCAGGATGCCGAGCGCCACGCTCGATGCCACGGTGCCCTTCGTGCCCATGCCTGCTTCGGTCAGGCCCAGGTGCAAGGCGTAATCGCAGCGCTTGTTCAATTCGCGGTAGACGGAGACCAGGTCCTGCACGCCGCTCACCTTGCACGACAGGATGATCTGGTTGCCGTCCATGCCCATCGCTTCGGCGCGCTTGGCCGATTCGATCGCCGACGTGACGAGCGCCTCGTACATCACCGGTTTCGCGTCCCACGGGTCGGCGCGCTTCGCGTTCTCGTCCATCAGCGCTGCGAGCAGCTCCTGGTCGAGGCTGCCCCAGTTCACGCCGATGCGCACGCACTTGCCGTACTTCATCGCAGCTTCGATCATCTGCCCGAACTGCTTGTCGCGCTTGTCGCCCTTGCCGACGTTGCCGGGGTTGATGCGGTACTTCGACAGCGCCTTCGCGCAATCGGGATAGTCGGTCAGGAGGCGATGGCCGTTGTAGTGGAAGTCGCCGATCAGCGGCACGTCGATGCCCATGCGATCGAGCTGCTCGCGGATGTACGGCACTTGCGCGGCGGCCTCGGGCGTGTTCACCGTGATGCGCACGAGCTCCGAGCCGGCGATCGCGAGCTCTTTGACCTGGATGGCGGTGCCGATTGCGTCGACCGTGTCGGTGTTGGTCATCGACTGCACGCGCACCGGCGCGTCGCCGCCGATCGTGACCACGCGCGAGCCCCACACGGCGCGGGCCTGGCGGGTCTTTCGGGAGAGCGGGAAGGCCGCCTCGATGGGCAGGCAGGGTTGCATGGTGTTGGGGTCTACTTCACTTCGAATCGCGCGACGTTGTCCTTCGAGAAGGAGCGCATGTCGAACTTCTTCCCGCGCACTTCCACCTCGGTCTGGTCGACCTTGCCGATCGTCACCGTCAGCGGCAATGCGCCGCTTGCACCGACGGATTCGCCCGCGGCCATCAGCTTGCGCAACGCGACGACGCCCTTGGCATCGACGACCTCGGCCCAGGACTCGCCTTTGGTGTGGATGACGACGATGCCCGTCGCCGGGGCGGCCGCGGCCGCGGCAGGAGGCGGGGCATCGTTCGGGACGGCGGCAGGTGCGGTGGTCTCCGCGACAGGCGCACTCGCGGCCAGCGCGACAGGAGCGACGGACGCAGCGTTGTTCTCGACGGCGGGCGGCGGGGCCGGCACGGCCGCAGGCACCGGGGCGGACACGAGCTTTTCATCGTGATGCGTTGCCGGCAGGAAATAAATGATCACCGCGCCGAGCAGCAGCGCGATGACGGCGGCGGGCACCGGCTGGCGCAGGCGATCGAGCCATGTGGGCGGCGCGCCGTCTCCGGGGGCACGGAAAGGCGCATTCAAGCCGTCGGCGTCGCGGACCAGCCGCGGGGCCCCGGCTTGCGGGAGGCGATCGAGGACCGGGCGCGGGTCGACCTTGAGCGTGCGGCACACACTGGAGGCGAGCGCCCGGATGAAAACGGGATCCCCGAGGTCGTCGAAGCGGTCGTCCTCGAGGGCTTCGAGCTTGCGCACCGGCACCTTCAGCGACACAGCGACGGCTGCGACGTGAAGCCCCGTGGCTTCGCGTGCCCGGCGCAGCAGCGCACCGGCGGAAACGACCTCTTCCTGCAACGGCGCCTCCGCGACTTCACTCATCGTAGGCTCCCCGTTCGAACGATTTGGCTTCGCGCGAGGTGGCGAAGCGCTTGCGCAGCTGTTCCCCGAGCTGGCGCATCGCCATCCCGTCGTTCAGGCGGCGCTCCACCTTGATGCCGAGCCAGAGCGACTCGGCATTCGCGAGCTCGCTGTTGTTCAACTGCCGGATGACGAATTGCGCGCGCGTGTTCTCGCCGCGGCGGTACAGGAGGTTCGCGAAGTTGTAGCTCGTGACGGGATTGCCGGGGTCGAGCTCGTACGCGCGCGCCAGGCTGCGCTCGGCTTCCTCGTACTTGCCCGCGCGGGTGTAGCACACGCCTTCGGCCATCAACGTCTTTGCGCGGCCCGCATACAGCGGGTTCGCCAGCGCCACCTGGAAAGCGCGCTGCGATTCGTCGTAGCGGCCTTGCTGGCAAAGCAGCCAGCCGAGGTTGTGCTGCGTGTCGGCGTCGCGGGGGTTGACGGACGCAGCGCGGCGGAAACTGTCCTCGGCAGCGCGGTTGTCGTTCATGCGCATGAAGATCAGGCCGCGCAGGTTGTAGGCCTCGGCGAACGACGGGTCGATCGAGATGCTTTGCTTCAGCTCGTCCAGAGCGATGTCGGTCTTGCCCTGCTCGAAGTAGCCGATCGCCAGCTCCAGGCGGATGCGCGCGCGCTTGCGCGCCTCGGTTTCGTCGGACTGCGTCACGATTTCCGGCGATGCAGCCGTCTGCGATGCGCAGCCGGCCAGTGCGAATACCGCACCGATGCCGGCGCACGCTGCAAGCAGCTGCACGGCCGCGACTGCCCGCGCGGTCCTCGTCATGGTCATGTCTCCTTCGCGGCCGCATCGGCCGGCACCGGTTTCAGCATCACGGTGCGCTGGCGGGCAATGCGTTCGCCCACGCGGGTGCGATCCTGCACATCGCCGGCGAGCTGTCCGCACGCCGCGGCGATGTCGTCCCCTCTTGTCTTGCGCACAGTGGTGACGATACCAGCATCACCGAGGATTTTCGCGAAGGCAAACACCCGGTTGTGGGGAGAACACGTCAGCCCCGATTCGGGGAACGGATTGAACGGGATCAGGTTCAACTTGCAGTTGATGTCCCAGCGCCGCACCAATGCGACGAGCTCACGCGCGTGCTCGGGCTGGTCGTTCACGCCATCGAGCATGCAGTACTCGAACGTGATGAAGTCGCGCGGCGCCGCTTCGACGTAACGCTTGCAGGACTCGATCAGCTCGTCGATCGGATACTTGCGATTGAGCGGCACGAGGTTGTCGCGCAGGGGATCGTTCGGCGCGTGCAGCGACACGGCGAGCGCCACCGGGCAGTCCGCCGCGAGGCGGTCCATCAACGGCACGACGCCGGAGGTGGACACCGTGACGCGGCGGCGCGAGAGCCCGTACGCATGGTCGTCGAGCATCGTGCGCAGCGCCGGCACCAACGCCGAGTAATTCTGGAGGGGCTCGCCCATGCCCATCATCACGACGTTGGAGATGACGCGTTCGTCGCGATTGAACCGCTCACGAAGGAAGTGCTCGGCAAACCAGAGCTGCGCGACGATCTCGCCGGTGGTGAGGTTGCGCGAAAAACCCTGGTGGCCCGTGGAGCAGAACCGGCAGCCCACGGCGCAGCCCGCCTGCGACGACACACAGAGCGTCGCGCGATCGTCTTCGGGGATGTAGACGGCTTCGACGGCATCGCCGCCGCCCACGTCGAACAGCCACTTGATCGTGCCGTCCGAGGATTCCTGCTGCGAGATGACCGCCAGGCCTTCGATGCGCGCGGAGGTGGCGAGCTTGCCGCGAAGCGACTTCGCAAGATCGGTCATCTCGCCGAAGTCCTTCGCGCCGCGCTGGTGGATCCAGCGATACAGCTGCTTGGCGCGGAAACGCTTCTCGCCCAGGCTTTCGACAAACGCGGCCAGACCTTCGAGGTCGAAGTCGAGCAGGTTCGCCCTTCGACTTGGCTCAGCACAGGCCGTCATCTCATGGTTCGCTTAGCGCGAAAACACGTTCATGCCGGGGAAGAAGAAGGAGACTTCCACCGCGGCCGTCTCGGCGGCGTCGGAGCCGTGAACCGCGTTCGCGTCGATGCTTGCGGCGAAGTCCGCGCGGATCGTTCCGGCCGCAGCCTTCTTCGGGTCGGTCGCGCCCATCAAGTCGCGGTTCTTCAGGATGGCTCCTTCGCCTTCGAGCACCTGGATCATCACCGGGCCGGAGATCATGAATTCCACGAGGTCCTTGAAGAACGGACGCTCCTTGTGCACGGCGTAGAACTGCTCCGCTTCACGGCGCGACAGGTGGGCCATCTTCGCGGCAATGACTTTGAGGCCCGCGGCTTCGAAGCGCGCATAGATCTGGCCGATGACGTTCTTGGCGACGGCGTCGGGCTTGATGATGGAAAGGGTGCGTTCGAGAGCCATTTGTTGTTTCCTGAGCTGGGAGTTGGTTCGCCCCGCAAGGCGAAAGTTCGGCAAAGCCCGCAATTTTAGCCCGCGGGCATGACAGCTGCGCGCTGGCGCATCTAACCCCGGGCTCTACCGCCCACGACCGCCGCCGCCGCCGCCGCCGCCACCCCCGCCGCGCTTGCCACCGCGCCCTCCGCGGTTACCGCCCCCCGGCCCGGGCCCGCCCTGACCACCCTGGCGCTGGCGCATGAAGCTGTCGGCGCCGATGTAACCGAGCGAGGTGCGCATCGGGTCCGGCTGGCCGCCGTTGCCGCCACCGCCACCGCCACCGCTGTTTCCGCCACCGCCACCACCACCGCCGCCACCGCCGCCGCGGTTGTTCCGGCGCTGGCCCTG
>DATLBJ010000178.1:0-6911 GCA_035526975.1 Ramlibacter sp. | reverse complement strand
CCGAATTCGCTCGTGACACCCGCGACGTCGCGCTTGCGGTCGTTCATCGTGTCGATCACGGTGACGTGTTCGTTCACCAGCTGCGACAGGTCCTTGTCGCCCGACGAGATGATCGTGTTGAAGCCGCGCTCGGTCGCCATGCACGCCAGCGTGCCGATCACGTCGTCGGCTTCGACACCCGGCACGTTCAGCACTTTCCACCCGAGCAGCTGCACCACTTCGTGGATCGGCTCGATCTGCTTGCGCAGGTCGTCCGGCATCGGGTTGCGCGTGGCCTTGTACTCGGGAAAGATGTCGTCGCGGAAAGTCTTGCCGGGCGCGTCGAAGATGCAAGCCACGTAGTCCGCGCGCACGTCCTTGCGCAGCTTCTGCAGCATGTTGATCATGCCGCGGATGGCGCCGGTGGCGGGGCTGTCCGGGTCGCCGGGCACGGCGCGCAAATCGGGCATCGCGTGGTACGCGCGATAGAGGTAGCTCGAGCCGTCCACCAGCAGGACCACCTTGGGTTCGCCGGTTTCGGGCATCACGGATTCGGTCATGCGGCAATTGTGCAGCACCTACAATGACCGGATGCTCCAGCGCACTGCCTTCGCCGCCTGCCTCGCCGCCTCTGCTGCCGCTTTTGCCCAGGTACCGCAGCCGCAGGATTCGCAAGCCGCCGACCCCAGGAAGAACCAGAAGATCGAGCGCATCCACGTCGAGGACAACGCCGTGAAGATCGACGAGACGCGCTACGCGGGCCAGACCGAAAACGTCACGGTGCAACCGAAGGACGGCATGCCCGCGTACGAGATCGTGCCTTCCACGCCGGCACGCCCGCAGGTGTACGACAGCCGCAAGGGCAACACGACGGGCGGCGAGCGCGTCTGGAACGTCTTCAGCTTCTGATGGCCGTCTTCACCGAAGTTCCGGAATCGGACGCCGGCGAACTGCTGCGCCGGCTCGAGCTCGGTGAGCTCGCGGAGTTGCGCGGCATCCAGGGCGGCATCGAAAACACCAATTACTTCCTCACTGCGGACAAGGACGGCGTGAAGCACGAATTCGTGCTGACGCTGTTCGAGCGGCTCACGCACAAACAGCTGCCGTTCTACCTTTACCTGATGAAGCATCTCGCGCGCAAAGGCATCCCGGTGCCCGAGCCCGCGACGCAGCCCGGCACGGCGTCGGCCGCGCATCCCGAAGGCGAACTCCTGTTCACGGTGCAAGGCAAGCCGGCAGCTGTCGTGGAGAAACTTCGCGGGCACAGTGAGCTCGCGCCTGATGCCGGCTTCTGCGCGATGGTTGGCGAAATGCTCGCGCGCATGCATCTGGCGGGCCGCGACTTCTCGATGACGCAGCCGAACCTGCGCGGCCTCGCGTGGTGGAACGAGACGGTGCCCGTGGTGTTGCCCTATGTGGACCCCGACCAGGCTGCGCTCCTGCGCAGCGAATTGGCGTTCCAGAACCACGTCGCTGGGAGCTCGCTCTACGCCGCGCTGCCGCGTGGGCCCATCCATGCCGACCTGTTCCGCGACAACGTGATGTTCGAGGAGGGCCGCCTCACCGGCTTCTTCGATTTCTATTTCGCCGGCGTGGATGCGTGGCTGTTCGACATCGCCGTTTGCCTGAACGACTGGTGCATCGATGTCGAATCCGGCGCGCCTGACGAGGGCCGCGCGCGCGCATTCGTGGACGCCTATGCGCGCGTCCGGCCCCTTGCGATCGCCGAGCGACGCCTGTTGCCCGCGATGCTGCGGGCCGGCGCGCTGCGTTTCTGGATTTCACGGCTATGGGACTACCATCTGCCCAGGGAGGCGACGATGCTCAAGCCGCACGACCCGACGCATTTCGAGCGCGTACTGCGCGGCCGCGTTCGTTAAATTTGTCACGCGCGTTGCAAGGCGCGTGCATCCAACCCGACTTCCCCAGCGTATCTGCCGATGAAACTCAACATCGTTCCCGCGGCAACAGGCATCACATGGGTCAAGCTCGGACTGCGCACTTTCCTCAAGCAACCGCTCGCGCTGGCGGCGCTGGTCTTCATGTACGCCACCTTCGCCATCACGGTGCTGATCGTGCCGCTGGCGGGGCCCTTCCTCGTGTCCGCATTCGTGCCGATCGCGACCCTGGGCCTGATGGCAGCGACGCGCGTGGCGGAAACGAGCGAATTTCCGCTGCCCACGGTGCTGTTCACCGCCTTTCGCGCAAGCCGCGATCGAATCGCGGCCATGCTGGTGCTCGGTGCGATCTATGCAGTGGCGGTTTATGCGATCGCATCGCTCGTGGCGCTGCTGGTACCGGTGCCGGTCGACGGCAAGACGCCGGCGGAGATTTTCCAGACCGACGAATTCGGGATCAACGTGATCCTCTCGGCTGTCTTCTATGTACCGGTGTCGCTGGCCTTCTGGCACGCCCCGGCACTGGTGCACTGGCATGGCGTGCCGCCGGTCAAGAGCCTGTTCTTCAGCTTCGTGGCGTGCGTGCGCAATGCGCGCGCATTCCTGGTCTATGCACTGGCGTGGATGGGGATCGTCATCGCGATCGTCATCGCCAGCGCGCTCGCCGCCGCGGTGTCGCCGTGGCTGTCCGGCGTGGTGTTCGGCGCCACCAGCACGATCGCAACGATCGCGTTCTACATCTCGATCTATTTCACCTTTCGTGATAGCTTCCTCGAGGACGAGGATCCCCCCGGAGAGACACCATGACCCGACACATCCTGCAAGGCCGCACCGAAAAAGAAGTCCTCTGGTGGCAGCGCCGCAGCTTCATCCAGGCCGCCTCCGCATGGGTCGCCATGGGCGGTTTCGGCGCGGCGAACGCGCAGCAACGCTCGAACATCGTGGACTACACGGGGGATGCGATGGTCAACGGCGAGCCGCTCACGCGCGACCGCAGCATCCAGACCGGCGACAGCCTGCAGACCGGGCCCAACTCGAACCTGGTGTTCGTCATCGGCAATTCGTCGTTCCAGGTGCGGCAGAACTCGCGCTTCACGGTCGAACGCGGGCCTTCGCTTTTCGCAGTGAGCGTGCTTCGCGTCCTGACCGGCGGCGTGGCGGCGGTGTTCGGGAAGGGCTCCAACCGGCAGATCGTCACACCCACGCTCACGGCCGGCATCCGCGGCACGGGCATCTACACAGAGGTGTTCGAGCAGCAGGATTTCCGCAGCTACTTCTGCAACTGTTACGGCACCGTGGACATGGGCTCGGGCCCGGACCGCGCGGTGTCGCGCTCTTCGTACCACCAGTCGTTCTGGGGCGAGGTGCAGCCGAAGAACGGGCACTTCCTCACCGCGGCCAACGCCATCAACCACACCGACGAGGAACTCGAGTACCTCGCCAAGCTGGTCGACCAGCGCACGGCGTGGGAAATCGAAGGACGCAAGGGCATCAAGAACGGCATGGGCTACATGGACGAACAGCCCTCCACCATGCACCCGGCCAACCAGATGAAGTGAATTGAGCCACTCGCACGCGCACGCGCATCACGACCATCACGGCCATGATCACTCCGGTCATGGGCATGCGCACGCGCACGCGTTGCCGCCGAATCCCGGGAAAGCGCTGGCCATCGGCATTGCGCTGAATCTTGCGTTCGTCGTGCTCGAATGGGGGTTCGGCCTGTGGTCGCACTCGCTTGCGCTGCTGGCCGACGCCACGCACAACCTCGGCGACGTGCTCGGGCTGGTGCTCGCGTGGGCGGCCGCGCGCCTGTCGCAGCGCGGTCCGACGAAGCGCTTCACATACGGGCTCGGTGCGAGCTCCATCCTCGCAGCACTTGCGAATGCGCTCCTCCTTGTACTGGTGACCGGCGGGATCGTGTGGGAGGCGGTCCAGCGGTTCCAGAATCCGCAAGCAATCGAAGGCGGCGTCGTCATCGGTGTCGCGCTCGCCGGCGTCGTCGTGAACGGCTTGACCGCGTGGCTGCTGCACCAAGGTCATGAGCACGACCTCAACGTCAAGGGCGCGTACCTGCACATGCTGGCGGACGCCGCAGTGTCCGTTGCGGTCGCCGTCGCCGGTGCGCTGATCCTTTTCACGGGCTGGCTGTGGCTGGACCCGGCAATCACGCTCGGGGTCAGCCTCGTGATCGTGTGGGGGTCCACAGGCCTGCTGCGCGATTCGGCCAAGCTGGCACTGCAAGGCGTGCCGCAGGACATCGACAGCACCGAAGTGCGCCGCTACCTCGAAGCACTGCCGGGTGTGTCTGAAGTGCATGACCTTCACATCTGGGCGATGAGCACCACCGGCAATGCGTTGACGGCGCACCTCGTGTGCCCGGGCGGGCATCCGGGCGACGAGTTCATCGAGCGCACGCGCCATGAGATCGGCGAACGCTTCGGCATTCGCCACGTCACGCTGCAAATCGAATTGGGAAACTGCGGCGAAGGTTGCCGGTAGCTACCAGAGCTTCGCGCAGTTGCCGCGAAGGATGACGCGCCCGGGCGACGCCGGCGACGGGTTGCTCTCCACACTCACCGCGAGTTTCGCGACCTTCGCGAGAAGGCGCTCCGACGTGTCGGGCAACTCGGATGTCGACGATCCCTTGAGCGGCGCGGTACCCAGCACGAACGGCGCGCCTTCGGCCGGCAGCGCCCAGATCACCAGGTGCTGGCCCGCGGGCGGCGGATCGATCGGGCCGATGGCCTTGACGGTCATCGTGCGGCCATTGCGCAGCGAACTCACCAGCAGCTTGCCGTTGCCCGCGTCGTCGGTGAGCAGGCCGACATAACTCTGGGGCAATTTGCCGCCGGCGCGCAGCGCGACCTGGTCGACGCTCATGAACACGGTCGGCGAAATCAGCAATGCCCACAACACCAGGGCTACGCCCGAGAGAACTCCGGAGACGCCCCACGTCGCACGCCACCATCCGCCGCTTTGCGCCGAAGTTGCGGGGCGTGTGCGTTCGTCGATCGCTCGCCACACGCGGCGCGGCGCAGCCACCGGCGCGACGGCGTCCGAGAGCCGGCCCAGCCGCGCCTCCCATTGCCGCACCGCGAGCGCGATGTCGGCGCGCGCATCGCGCAGGCGCTCGAACCGGTGACGCGCACGACCCGCGAGCGTGCCCAGCACGTAGGCCGCGGCAAGCTCGTCGACCAGCCGCGGGTCCGCGTATCTCATGCCGCCATTCCTTGCGCTTCCAGGCACGACTTCAGCCGCTGAAGGCCGCGGCGGATCCACGCCTTGACCGAGCCGAGCGGCGCGCTCATGTGCTCGGCCACTTCGCTGTGCGACAAGCCCTGGTAGTACGCGAGCGCGAGGCTCTGGCGATGCGTGCCTTCCAGGCCCTGGATGCAACCTTCGATGCGCAATGCGCGCGCGGCGTCGTCGAACAGGTCGAGCGCGGACGGACTGCGCGTGCCTTCATCGCCATCATCTTCATCGGGCAGCTCGCTCTCGCCGCGGCGCGTGCGCGCGCGCAAGGTGTCGAGCGACTTGTTGCGAACGATGGCGATCAGCCACGTCATCGGCTGGACCTCCTGGCCTTCGATGCGCATGCGATATGAAGCGGCGTTCTTCCAGATGCTGACGAACGCTTCCTGCAGCACGTCTTCCGCGGCGTGTTCGCGCCCCAGCATGCGCATGGCGACGCCGAACAGGTGGGCGTGCGTTCGCTCGTAGACGAGCGCGAACGCCGCGTGGTCGCCGGCCGCGGTGCGGACCAGCAGGTCCTGCAAGTTAGCGTTACTCGCCATGAAGACGCAGTGTACGAACGCGACCCCCGGCCTGCGCCGGGATGACGCACGGCGTCACTTGCTGGTCTTGTAGTCCGCGATCGCCTTGAACAGCTCCTGGTACTCGGCGCAGTTCTTGTTGCCGCACGCGGTTTCCAGGCGCGTGAGCATCTTCTCGGCTTCGTCGGGCTTCTTTTCCATCAGGTAGGCCTCGCCCATGTACTCCAGCGTGCCCTTGTGGTTCGGGTTGAACTTGAGCGCCGTGTTGTAGTGGTCGAACGACTTCGACATATCCGGGTTGGCCTGCATGCGGTACGTGTAACCGATCAGGTTGTGCACGTCGGGATTGCGCGGTTCGTCACGCACGGCCGCTTGCAGCTCCGTCATGGCCTTCTTCCAGTCCTTGGCGTGGATCGCCTTGTGCGCGGTGTCGAGGCGTTCGCTCACCGTGGGGCCGTCCATGCTGTCCTTGGCCTGCGCGAAGCAGAGGACACCGGCGAGCGCGGCGAAGATCACGATGCGTTTCATGGATTTCTCCTGGTCAGGTGTGCAGTGGTAACGCGGCCGCGGGCAGGCCGTCAACCCTACAAACGCTCGAAACGGCGAAATGGATGCAGTTTCAGTCGACGGGCGTGAGCTTTGCCACTGCAAGGGCGAGCCACTTGATACCGTGTCGGGGAAAATCCACCTGCGCGCGGGCATCGTCGCCCTGCCCTTCGATCGCCTTCACGGTGCCTTCGCCGAACTTGGTGTGGAACACTTTCTTGCCGGCCTTGATGCCATGCGAGGGCGGTGCCTTCTGCTCGGGAACGGGCGGGCTGGCAAAGCGTTCGTTGTTGCTCCATGCGGGTGAACGCGTGGTCGGGTAGCCCGCGCCATAGCCGAACATCGAACCGGAAAAGCGCTGCTCCTTCGGCGTGAGCCACTTCAGCGCTTCTTCCGGCAGCTCGTCGAAGAAGCGGCTGCGCACGTTGTAGCGCGTCTGGCCATGCAACAGGCGCGTTTGCGAATGGGACAGATACAAGCGCTTGCGCGCGCGCGTGATCGCGACGTACATCAGGCGGCGCTCTTCTTCGAGGCCGTCGATGTCGGACATCGAACGCTCGCTCGGGAACAAGCCCTCTTCCAGCCCCGTGATGAAAACGCAATCGAACTCCAGGCCCTTGGCCGAATGCACGGTCATGAGTTGCACCGCGTCCTGCCCCGCCTGGGCCTGGTTGTCGCCGGATTCGAGCGCTGCGTGCGTGAGGAACGCGGC